>JBNLGO010000040.1:0-25175 GCA_050306095.1 Cyclobacteriaceae bacterium | reverse complement strand
GGCTAGAAAAAACAGTATCCAATGTACTGCTACCAAACAACCGATTAGTATCAAGCTAACTGAAGTATCAAAGTCTTTAACTAAACTTTCCTTCTTGACTACAGCAAACAATCCGATACCAATAGCAGCAAGAAGTGTTCTATAAAAAACTAATTCGACGGGAGGCAAATGAATAAGTTTACCTAAAATGGCCGTAAAACCCCAAATCAATACAATGAAATGTAAATGGATGTAATCGCTACTCGAAGATTTCATTTAGGCACACGTTTGTACAAAAATATGGCTACTCCCGAGAAAATTAAATTAGGAAACCAAACTGCCAAAATGGGATTCCAGGAACCCGCATTGGCAATACTACGCGCAAATGTAAACAGTATAATAAAGATAAAAGCAATGAAAAAGCCGAGAGCTATTTGAAATCCGGAGCCTCCGCGGGATTTTTTAGATGAAATAAACACACCTAGAAAAGTGAGGATGATCACCGTAAAAGGTGACATAAACCGAATATATTTTTCCACTTTGTAGATCAACACATCATCTGCCCCTCGCAATTTCAATTCATCAATTTTATTGGTCAACTCGCCCATGTCAAGGGATTCAAAAAGCATATATTCCTCCCCAAAATCATCCGGTTTGACTAATAAAACTGTATCCTTGCTATCACCAAAGCTGAAGGATTCATTCATTCCTTCAAATGTATGGATAGACCAGTCTTTTAACTCCCACCATGCAGAATCTTCCGACCATGTAATACGGTTGGCTGTTAATTTTTCCTTGAGCTCATTATCTCTGATCGTTTCCAGGGTAAATTCATATCCAATCTTAGAAAAACTATTAAATGAACTGATATACAAATAGCTATCCTGACCTACTTTCATATGAATATCAGATTCTGAGTAGTTAGAAACGGTGCGCAAATAAGTGTTTTCAAATTGAAGGCGTCGTTTGTTAGAATCAGGAATAATCCATCCGCCAAATATAAATGCAATAATAGCCAGAATTATGGCACCGATTAGATATGGTCTAGCAATACGCAGAAAACTGATTCCGCTGCTCAGCATGGCTATGATTTCGGTATGGGTAGCTAACTTTGAAGTAACAAAAACAACGGAAATAAAGACTGTAATTGGAGAAATCATATTGGCAATATAAGGAGCGAAATTCACGTAGTAACTACCGATTTCTAATGCTCCAAGTCCGTGCTCAATGTATTTCTCATTCATCTCTGTCAAATTGATGATACATACAATTGTCACCAGCATGATTATAATAAAGAAAAATGCAGACAAGAACTTTTTTAATATGTACCAATCAATTTTTTTCATATTACAATTTACGGCTCACTTTATTGACCATTTCATTTTTCCAACTTGCAAAATCACCCGTTTTTATATGTTGCCTGGCCTCTTTAACCAGCCAAAGATAAAAGGTTAAATTATGTAAACTTGCGATCTGGGCGCCTAAAATTTCTTTACTTATTATTAAATGTCTTAAATAAGCCTTCGAATAAAAATTACTTGCATAGCAATCAAGTGTTGAATCAATTGCACTTAAATCCTCCTTCCATTTTTCATTCTTGATATTAATGATCCCTTCCGAAGTAAAAAGCATCCCATTCCGAGCATTTCTAGTTGGCATTACGCAATCAAACATGTCAATACCCAACGCTATGCATTCCAAAATATTTGCAGGTGTTCCCACTCCCATTAAATATCTTGGTTTATCCTGGGGCAATATAGCACATACTTCCTCTGTCATTCCATACATCATTTCGGCCGGTTCACCTACAGATAAACCGCCAATGGCATTACCTTCCATTTCAAAAGAGGCAATAGCTTCTGCTGATTGTTTTCTTAAATCAGAATACACACTTCCCTGCACTATGGGAAATAAAGTCTGCTGATAATCATATTTTGGTTCCGTTTGATTGAATCTATCCACACATCGTTTTAGCCAGCGGTGTGTCATCTCCATGCTCTTTTTAGCATAATCATATTCACAGGGATAAGGAGTGCATTCATCAAAAGCCATGATAATATCTCCACCAATAGTTCGCTGAATATCCATCACATTTTCGGGTGTAAATAGTTGCCGTGAACCATCTATATGTGATTGAAACTTCACCCCTTCTTCTGTGATTTTTCTATTGTCGGCAAGTGAATACACCTGGTATCCACCGCTATCTGTCAATATAGGTCTTTTCCATCCATTAAACTTATGCAGACCTCCAGCTTTTTCTAGCAGGTCCAAACCCGGACGAAGATAAAGGTGATACGTATTGCCCAATATAATTTGAGCCTGAATGTCCTGCTCTAACTCTCTTTGGTGAATAGCTTTAACAGAGCCAGCAGTACCCACGGGCATAAAAATAGGCGTCTCTATTTTTCCGTGATCTGTAGTAATTATACCCGCTCTTGCACTGGATTTGCTATCGTTAGCTTCTAATGTAAAAGTCATCTCCTCAATTAAAAATTGTTGCAAATTAATGGAAAATAATTGTCAAAAGGGCAATTCCGAAGTATTCATATAAATTGTAAAAAAATAATTGAAGTATGCTTTTCTTCAATTATCAATTCACAAAATTTATTTAATAAAAAATATAGCTTTACTTTCGGGAAAGAAAACCAGATTTATATATGTTCCTCCTTTTGTGGTATATTTTTATTTCTTCAGCAGCAATCTTATTTCTTTACAATGTCATCTGTGCCATTAGTATTGCGAATTATAAGTCATCAAACAAATTAAAAAATAAAGAAGGGGTCTCGGTGGTTGTTTGTGCCAGAAATGAATACCAAAACTTAAAAAAAATAATCCCGGCTATTCTTAAGCAAAATCATGAAAAGTTTGAACTGATTATCGTAGATGATCAATCGACGGATGAGAGCTATGCTTATCTGAAGGAACTATCGATGATGACCATTAATTTTAAATTGGTAAGAATAGATGAAACTCCCATACACCTTAATGAAAAAAAATATGCTATCATTTTAGGCATTAAGGCGGCTGAAAATGATATAATATTATTAACTGATGCAGATTGTGAAACCACATCGGATGATTGGATTTCGACCATGACTGCACCATTTGCTGATCCAAAAATTAAATTGTCGATTGGTTTCTCACCTTATAAAAAAACCAAGGGATTTTTAAATGCTTTTATCCGCTATGAAACGTGGCTTACTGCTATCTCATATTTTGTTTTTTCCAGGTTAGGAAGGCCATATATGGGGGTAGGAAGAAACCTGGCTTACAGAAAATCGTTTTTCCTTGAGTTGGATGGATTCAAAGGGTTTCAAAATGTACTCGGAGGAGATGATGATTTATTCGTAAATAAGTATGCGAATAAAGGCAATACAGCCGTTGTATTACAGCATAACGGGATTACATTTTCAAATCCGAAAGAATTGTGGAAGGATTTTTTTATTCAAAAGACCCGACATTTGTCAGTTGGAAAATTATATCGCTTTAAGGATAGATTCGTATTGGGAGTGCTTTTTTTGACAAAATTGATATTTTGGCTGACATTCACACCTGTTATTCTGGCAGACATTCAACCAATTTTGACGATAATGGGTTTTATATTGGTAATGGTATCATTCTTGACCACGTATATTTTGTTTAGAAATAAGTTGAAAGACCTCAAAGGCGCCTGGTTATTTCCCGTCTTAGACATCCTCTACTTATTTTACTATATTATTGTCGGTCTGAAGGTAAAGTTCACAAAAAAAGTTAAATGGAATTAAACAAAAACTTTTCCAAAAAAGCACTCGAAGATTTTCGCCTCATAGATATGGCTGTAGATTACAGCGATCAGCAAGCCTACGGCGAATTAATGAAAAGGTATAAAAGACCGGTCTATCACATGATCTTGAAGATGGTGAGAAATGTAGATGATGCCGAAGATCTGACAATTGAAGCATTTGCAAAAGCATTTAAAAACCTGGCCCGATTTAAAAAAGATTATACATTTAGCACCTGGTTATTTAGAATTGCCACTAACAATGCAATCGACTTTATTCGCAAGAAAAAGCTTGATACCATGAGTCTTGACACCACTTATAAAGATGACGATGGTGCGAGTATCAGCATTGATGTGGAAGATGAGAAGAATCTTAATCCTCAGGAAGAAACTATAAAATCACAAAAAATTGAATTGGTAAGAATATTTGTGGACAAACTTCCTCCTAAATACCAGCGACTCGTGAAACTTCGCTACTTTAATGAGCTATCATATGAAGAAATAGCAAAGGAGCTTGAAGCACCTCTGGGAACAATTAAAGCCCAACTTCACAGAGCTCGTGAGCTAATGTATGACCTTGTAAAAGATAAAAAGCAACATATTTAATATGCCTCCGGGTTTTGAATTAATCCAAAATTATTTTCCCGAACTTACGCCACATCAGTTAACTCAATTTGAGAAACTATGGCCGCTTTATCAGGATTGGAATGCTAAGATCAATGTTATTTCAAGAAAGGACATTGATGAGTTATATGTAAAGCATATTCTGCATTCACTTGCTATTGCCAAAGTAAAGACCTTTAAACCGGGAACAAATGTGCTGGATGTAGGAACCGGAGGAGGATTTCCAGGAATTCCCTTGGCAATATTTTTTCCTGATTCACACTTCCACCTGGTAGATTCTATCAATAAAAAAATCAAAGTTGTAGAAGAGGTGATAAAAGGAGCCGAAATAAATAATGCCTCTTGTGAACATCAACGCGCTGAAAAAGTAAAGGGAAATTTTGATTATATCGTAAGTCGTGCGGTTACGAGAATGAAACCATTTACCCAATGGGTCCGACAAAAATTCAAACCAAGTCCGGAAAGTGGCATCTACTATCTCAAAGGCGGTGATCTCAGTGAAGAGATGGAGGAGATAACCTATGGCTGGCATGAATACCCTATAAGCAACTATTTTGATGAGGAATTTTTCGAAACCAAAAAAGTGGTTTTTGTGAAGATGCCCTAATCTTCTTTTTTATATCTCATTATAACATAATTTTCATATCACCCACAGGCTGAACAGGCTCAGGCAAATTCGTTTCTTCCAGCATTTGTAAAATATCTATTTCGATGCTCGTGGCCATTGTAGAAATCGGAACATCATTATATAAGCCTTCAAAAGGATTCTCGCTGTAATCTCCGATCATCTCCATAAACCAGAAAACCCATGAACATACCACCGAAAACGGTATCGCCAACCATATCAGGTTTCCGTTTTCCATTGAGCTAAAAACATTCAACATTCCAAAAGGAAGTAAGATTAGAAAAATATAAATAAAGTAATAGGTAGCTGAGGCGTATTGTCTTGGAAACGGAAAATTTTTAATCCGTTCTGCCTTCCCTTGCAATGTAAATAGCTCTTTGATATGGTTTTGACATTCCAATTGTCTGAAGTGTTCCAGGTATCCATTGAATTTTTGTTCCATCAATTTAGATGACTGTAAGCTCAGCAAATGGGAAGCTTTATTCCCCTTGCCCATGATATATGCAAACTCCTCCTCAGGTAAATATTCTTTTAATTTGTTGAATTGAGTCTCATCGTAATTCGACTTCACATATTCCCTGAAATCCCTGTCATGTTTAGAATTATGTTCCCAGGGCATTTGCTTTCGCAATTGTATAACAAGCGCATGGAGCCAGGCAATATGCCTATCCACAAAGCTTCGTTGCATTTTCAACAATTCATCACTTTTGAGCTTAGTAGACGCTTCTTCATTATTAATATAATCCCGGAGAAGAACCGTAAACGAACGAGATGTATTGACAATACCACCCCAGATCTTCCTCGCTTCCCATAATCGCTCATAAGAAGAATTATTTTTAAAACCCAGGTAAAAAGCTAATGCTATACCAATCAATGAAATGGGTTGCCACGGTAGTGATATTAACCATTCCAAATTCAATAATTGATAGGCTAACACTACAACTGAATCGAACACCAAAAAGATAAAAATATATTTTTTGGTCCAATTCAATGATTGATAGATGGTGTATTTTCTCCCGGATTGCATAATGATTAATGTTTATATGTTGGGTTTCTTTGTTAAAAAATGTCGGCTACTAATGTAATATTTTTTTCATCACTACTGCTGAGTCAGGGCATATATCCTTAAACTGTGCAGTGCTTTTGATATCCTCAGGAACTAAATCTCTTTTGACATTTTGAAATCCGTATTTTAAAAAATATTGGTCAGCGGTAGTAGTCAATAGATAAATTTGCTCTACACTTTTACTCTCACACCAATCCTCAAAATAATGGATCAATTGCTTCCCAACCCCTTCTCCTTTATAAGAATCTAAAACTGCTAAAGATCTTAAAAGGCTTATGTTATCATATTTTTCTACACCAACCACTCCTATTATTTCCTTATTATATATAGCAACAAATAACTGGATGGAAGGATTGTGAATATCATCGATTGGTAAATCATTTTGCTTTAATATCTGTGCTACAATTGAAATTTGATCAGGTGCTATGGCCTGAATTACTGTTTTCATTTATAAGTTGGTTTTATGTTTAGTTAGCCTACGCAAAATAATGAGATTTGATAAAGAAAAAGGAAAAAACCAACCAAGTGGCTTTTTCCTTTCTTCTCATATCTGGATATCAATATTTAAACAATATGGAGCATCACATCATATTGGAACCTCTATGGTCACCCTAGTTCCTGAATGACCATTTTTAGATAAGTCATCTACCTTGAGCGAAACATTTTTTTCTTTGCTTATTAAGTTCAATCGTTCTTTAGTCAGCTTAGTGCCCATTGACTTGTGTTTTTTTCCAATTCCTTTATTTTTCAACTCTGACGCTTTTTTTACACCTATGCCATCGTCTTCTACCTGAATGGTTAACTTATCATCATCCTCAAAGAACTTTATAAAAAGATGTCCTTTCTCCTCCTTATTGTACAACCCATGAAGTATGGCGTTTTCTACATAAGGTTGAATTAATAAGGAGGGTATTTCGATTGAATCAGGATCGCTTTCTGTGTCTATTTCAAATTGATACTGAAATTTATTTTCAAACCTGATTTGCTCCAGGTCAATGTAATTTTTCAATAGTTCTATCTCATCAGATAGTTTTATTTTATTGTCTACAGAGTGATTTAACACACCTCTAACTAATTTTGAAAAGGTAGAAAGATAATTGATGGCATTTAACCGATCATTCTTAGCAATATAAAATTGAATTGAGTTAAGTGCGTTAAATACAAAGTGAGGACTCATTACTGAGCGCAGCGCCATCAATTTCAGCTCCCCTACTTTTTTGTTCAATTCTGCTACTTCCTTTTCTTTCTTGATCCTATCGCTAATATCAATGATACTTCCCCTAATCAGCTTTTTATCCTCTGATGGCAAACGTATTAAGCGAACTTCGCAGGGAATTTTATTGCCTTTTGCATCCTGATGCATCCAATCAAAAACAGCTGACCCTTTTTCATAAGCTTGTGATAGCCATTTCAAAGCTAAAGTTTCGGAACGCTCACCATTTGGTTGAAATTCCGGACTTATTTGGCTAGGTCCTGATTTTAATAGATTTTCAGCGGAAATTTTAAAAAGTTCTTCCGCACTCTGACTTACATTAATGAAAACCTGATGGTCCATATCAAACACCACCAACGCTTCAGGCGCATTTTCAACTAACGTTCTGTACCGCTCTTCACTTTCCATAATTGCTTTTTCAGCAATCACCCTGAATGTAATATCCCTACCAATGATAGAAGCACCTATAATTTCTCCGGTGTCATTGATGATAGGTGAAACGGTTAGCGACAATTCTATTACTTTTCCATCTTTACGAACACCTTTAATTCTGAAGTTTTCCAGTGCCTTTCCATTTTCTATATACTCATGTATATCTATTTCACCTGACAGACTTTCTTTAAAAATGATCACATTAAGATCTTTACCTTGAGTTTCGTCATATGTGTAGCCAAAAATCTTTTCTGCCCCTTTATTCCATGAATTTATTAGTCCATCTTTAGCACAACTGATAATCGCATCGTCAGAAGAACTAACTATTGATGCAATTAAAGCATGTTGCTCTTCAAACCTTTTTCTTTCCGTAATGTCAATGATGGTTCCGATAATAGCATTTTCACCTTCAAATGGTATTCTACTTCCAAAAGCTTCAACCCAATACTCTTCGCCATTTTTTCTGACTCCCCTAAACTCATACCTGATACTATCAATTTTCTTTTCAAGTCGCTTTTTAATATTTCCTGCAACTAGCTCTCTGTCTTCAGGATGTATTAATTCATGAATGGGCATTTTCTCAAGAATTTCATCACTTCCGTACCCTACCATTTTACAAAAAGCTTCATTCACATACTTGTAGGTATTTTCCTGAACTATATAAACCCCTACCAACGATTTTTCAATTAATGTTCTGAACTTTGTTTCTGCTTCTACCAACTCCATCTCTGCCTTTTTTCTATCCGTAATATTTTCAATATGAACAATAAAATATAATGATTCTCCTTCACCATCACGCACCAGGGAAACTGCGGTGTTTACCCATATTAGACTCCCACTTTTATGTATATATCGTTTTTCAAATGTGTACGTGCTTCGTATTCCATTTAACGCCTCATTAAATAGCATCGTGTTTTCTTCCAGATCTTCCTCATGGGTAAGATCATAAAAAGTTAATGTCAATAATTCTTCTTCTTCATAGCCGAGAATATTGCACAATTGCTCATTAACTTTTATGTACTGTCCTAATGGTGATAGCATGGCCATTCCGATCGCAGAATATTCAAATGCTACCCTGAATCTTGCCTGGCTCTCTTCAATAAGTTTTTGTGTTTTCTTGCTTTCAGTTAAGTCACGAATGATTCCCAACAGGCTTTCATCACCAAATTTATTTGAGCTTACTTCAGTATTGATAACTGACCCATCCTTGCAAACCAAATTCCTTTCTACAAGCAAGCGAGCCCCTTTTTTCAATTCGCTTAATTTGAGCGGCTTCTCTGCTAATTGTTTAGGTTCGATCAAATCACTGATATTCATTTGTAATAATTCCTTCCTGGAATAGCCCAATAAACTTGTAACACGGCTATTTACATCTATTAAATTCCCTTCTAAATCCGCTATAATTATTGAATCGGAAGCTTGTTCAAACATGCTGCGATATTTATATTCACGTTTTCGCAACAATTCTTCTGCTTCCTTATAGTAGGTTACATCATGACAAATACCCCTTGTCCCGATAATTTCACCATCCTTACTTATAGGAAAAGAAAATAGCCTTAGCCATTTCATATACCCCAGTGGTGTTTTTGCCTTTACCGTAACATCATAAGACTCTCCGGTTTTAAGTAGGTTTACAGTAGAGCTTTGGAATATCTCACTATCCTCGCCATATAGAAGTTCATTCATATCTATATCCCTGACATCTACTGACTTATCTATACCTAAAATATTATACAATTCATCTGACCAAATTACATTTGAATTTTGTAATGAATATTCCCAGCTTCCTACTTTGGCAATTTTTTGCGACTGATTTAAAAAGAATTCCCTTTCATTTAGCTCATCAATCTTTTTCTTGAGTGACAAGTTTGCCTCCATTAGCGCTTTTCCCGCATGCAACTTTATTTCTTCATTTTTCAGCGCCAACTCATCCATTAATTTTCTATTATCCTGATCGCTTTTTTCGATGAGGTATTTTAAAGCGAAACTACTGGCGCTAATGACAAAATAGGCGATCACTGACCGGGTTTTATTGAGATGATACCTTCCGGCATCTACCCCAAGCTGCTCAATACCTACACCTACCATATCCATTAACGGATCCATGAAAATCAAAAGAATAAAACTTGGCAACATGGCCAATACTAACTTTAGTTTATCCTTAGGACCAAATAATAAAAACGGAAGACAAGCAGATGCTACTAAATAAATTTTAATACCATCATATATAGTAATGGTTACAATAGATGCTTCTTTGATCTGATCAATCAGGTAGGCAAAAATAAGGATTGGCGGTACCCACGACAGGTAAAATCTATTGAGATTAAATAGTTTAAAGTGGTTGAGTAAAAGCGGGATGCTAAATATTACAAATGAAATGACCGTTTCGGTAAATGCTTCAATGTTATGATTGGTGGGGATAAGCACAAATAACAATACATTTACCAAAAAGAGATTGATTGTCAATGCATTTGCTAAAACGATCGTTCTTCTTTCCGAAGTCTCAATCCCTTCTGTTACGCCAATATGAAATATACTTTTTATGTATTTTAACATGTATTTAAATTATAACATATGGCCTTAATTTAGTAAATAATGATCTATGCAAAATATAGTAAATCTTATTTACACCTTTTCCACTTTATTTAAATACGAGCAAACTTGATTAGAAATTTGAGGCAAGGGCAAAACATCTGTGACACCTCCAGCCATGATAGCTTTATAAGGCATACCAAATACTACAGACGTCTTTTCATCCTGGGCAATGGTGTATGCTCCACTTTTATGCATGTTTAATAAACCTGTTGCACCATCATCTCCCATACCTGTCATTATTATTCCAATAGCATATTTTCCGATATCCTTGGCCACAGAATTGAATAAGACATTTACAGAGGGACGGTGGCGATTTACTAAATCCCCCTCGGCTATTTTGATCATTTTATTCCCTTCTTTGCCAAAAATGGACATATGGAAATTGCCAGGAGCAATGTAAACCGTATTTGGCAAAACTTTTTCCCCATGCTTAGCTTCTCGCACGGTGAGTTTGCAGGTTTCATCCAGTCGCTTGGCAAAACTATTCGTAAACTTTTCAGGCATATGCTGTACTACTAAAATGGGAGGCATTTCTGATGGCAATCCCATCAGGAAACTTTTTAAAGCCTCCGTACCTCCGGTTGATGCCCCGATCGCTATAATTGTTCTGGAAGGCCAACTTATTTGATGATTGTGGGAACTCCTGGTATGTGATTCTTCTACACTTACTATCCTTCCTTTTCTTTTTTTACCAGCAAAATATGCTGATCGGATAGTGTCTATCAATAGAATTTTTGACTCCTGAAGCAAATCCTCCGAAGATAAGTCCGGTTTAGTCATTACCTCCACTGCTCCTACCTCAAGTGCTTTCAACGCCACATCCGCTCCTGTTTTGGTCTGATTTGAAATGACCACTACGGGCATTGGCGCCTGCTGCATAATTTTACCTAAAAATGTAATGCCATCCATTTTAGGCATTACTACATCAAGGGTCATTACATCGGGCATTTCCTTTTGGATCTTTTGGACGGCAATATATGGGTCGCTGGCTGTGCCTATCACTTTAATTTCTGGTGCTGACCCTAATATTTCTTTAAAGGTTTGACGAACCAGTGCAGAATCATCAACAATTAAGACTTTTATTTGATCCATTATATTTTCTGGTAAATAGTAGGACGTATGCTTTTTAGTGGGAGAGAATATCCAAAGGCTGTTTCTGAATGCCCTAAAAACAGATAACCTCCCGGTTTTAATCTATCTATTAATTTCTTCAATACTTTCTTTTGAGTTTCAAAATCAAAATAAATTATCACATTCCTACAAAAAATAAAATCAAAGTCTCCTTTTACTTTATAAACCGGACTATTTAGGTTTAATACGCCAAGATTTATTTTGGACATTACATCCATGTTTTTGAATTCAAGCTTCTCGACTCCCCCTACATTTACCATTCTAAAATATTCTTTGAGCAATTCACGTGGAAGATTGGCTAATTCATTAATGGAGAAAACTCCACTGGCTGCCTGCTCTAATGCTGGCCTGGAAATATCTGTCCCCGTAATTTTGAAGTTAAATTGTGCATTTTCCTTTTTATACTCATTCAATACCATACCAAGGGTAAATACTTCTTCACCGGTAGAACAACCAGCGCTCCATATATTGACTGGCCTCCGGTTCACTACCTTTTCGTGATATTCAGGAAGCATGGATTTTATAAATTCAAATTGATATTCTTCCCTGAAAAAGAATGTTTTGTGTGTTGTAACAAGGTCTATAAAATACTTATACTCTTCACTCCCATTGTTATTAAAAACATATTTTATATACTCTGAAAATGAAGATATCTCTAGTTTTTTAAGTCGTTTAATGAGTCGAGACTCAATCATGGTCTTTTTTTCGGGAGGAATACGTAGTCCATATTTATTTGACAAATAATAGGTTATTCGTTCAAATTCATGTTCGGGTATCCCCCTGAACTCCATGTCATTATTTCTCATCCATTCAGGCACTATATCTCCTTTTTTCTTCATGGGTCACGGCATTATTGGTCACATTATTAATAATCATATTAGTTAACTCAATCACAATGCGGGTAAAATTCCCTCTTTTACTTCGAACCATAAACTTGGTATTCAAGCATTCAAAGGCAAGCTTGGATATGAACAAACCCAAGCCATTTCCTTGTGAATGATCATCCCCTACAAAAAACATATCACATATTCTATAAAGAAATTCTTCCCGTATCCCAGGTCCGTTATCTTGAATAATCAGGAATATTCTATCATCATTTTTGAATGTGGAGATATGTATTTTTCCTGTTGAGCTTAATGTTTCGCTGGTATATTTAATGGCATTGTCTAATACCGGATCTACACCAAGCCGGAAAACTTCATTGTCGGCATTTAATTGCAGGTTTGAAGGAATATCTATGATGACTTCACTATCAATAGCCCCTCGCTCTTCAACAATATTTCCTATAAATTCTCTTAGATTAAATTTGGATTGGTGAATTTTGATGGATCTCAGATAACCTATTTTTGAAACTTGCTCATTAATTTTGTTTATTCTTACGATGGCCTGTTGAAGTAATACCAAATAATTAGAATTCAACAATTCCGGCTGATCTATTTCAATGAGGTTAAACAACCCTTTCATGGTGTTTAATGGCGAACGTAGCCTGTGTGAAGTCTGATAAAAATACTTCTGCAGGTCTTTCTCCATTTCTATCAATTTGGTTCGCTGAGAAGCCAGGTCATTTTCCAGTTGCTCCTTTTCCTTATTAAGCGATAATCTCGAATGGCTCACTTTGATATGGGTGAAAACCCGAGCTAATAATTCTACTTTATTAAAAGGTTTTAAAATATAATCGGATGCACCTACGATCAATCCTTCTTCCAGATTTCTGGCGTCAGAGGTGATTAGCAGAACAGGCCGGTGTTCGTACTCAATTAACTCTTTAAGCTCACTGCATACTTGTAATCCATTTCTGTCAGGTAGGTGTATATCCAATAAGATCAAGTCATATAGTTTTGACTGAGCTTTTTGCAATCCATTCATTCCATTTTCTGCATAGTCCAACTCACATCCCCGAGGCTTTAACATGTCAGTGATGGAGTTATATATGCTCCTCATATCGTCGATTACAAGAATTTGATACGACATTAATTTTTAAATTTTAGGGCATCCAATATCAAGGCGGTACTTCCATCGCCTAGAATAGATGCTCCGGAGAAACAATTAATTGATTGCAATAATTCATTTAAAGGCTTATACACAGTCTGTAATTTGCCCACGATATCGTCTACTACCAATGCGATCCTGGTGTCATTCTTATTAACTACCACTATTGTCTCTGTTGTTGGGTGATCCTTCTTCCCGAAATATTCCCTAAGTGACACAAATGGTGTCAACTCGCCTTCATAACTTATCTGGCGGCTTTTTTTACTGAATAGTTGCGCATGTTTTTCTTTATAGCAATATTCTATTTCATTGATCGGGATCAGGTATTTGCTATCATCTACATTCACTACCAACGTATCGAGAATAGTCAATGTCAATGGCAATCTTAGAGTAATGATGGTCCCCAGGCCTTTTTCCGTGCTCACCTCTATATCTCCACGTAAGGCAGCAATATCCCTATTCACCACATCCAGTCCTACACCTCTGCCGCTTACACTCGTCACCTTCTCTGCAGTGGAAAAACCCGGGGTCATCATCACATTTATGAGTTCTTTTTCGGAATACTCCTTATTGTCTTGAAGCAATCCTTTTTCTATCGCTTTCTTTTTGATTTTGTCAAAGTCAATACCATTGCCATCATCCTGGATTTGGATAAATACATGGTCACCGCTATTATAAGACCAGAATTTCAACAGCCCTTTTTCAGGTTTGTTTCTTTTCTTTCTAATTTCCGGACTTTCAAGTCCATGATCGATGGCATTTCTGATAATATGCATCAAGGGCCCCTCGAGTGAATTGATCATAGATCGATCCATCTCGGTGTCAAGCCCTTCTGCAATAAAGTTTACCTCTTTACCTAATTCCTTTGAAAGAGATCTGATAAGCCGCTGAAATTTTACGTTGATGATGTTAAGGGGGACTAGTCGAATATTAAATGCTGAATCTCGAAGCTGTAGCGTTAGTCGCTCCAGCTTTTCCATGGCCTCATTGAGGGCGGTATTCTTTTCGTTCTGAATTAAATGCTGAAATTCAGATCTGAAAATCACAAGTTCGCTTACAATGTTGATCACGTGATCCAACTTTTTGGTTGAAACATTGACAAAACTGTCCTTTTTGGTTTTTTTAATTGCAGTCGGCTTATCAGCCTGCTCACGGCTCGAAGCCAAATCAGACAGAACTTCTTCTGTATCAATATTGACTTCTTCGACCTCTTCTTCTATGGCAAATAGTGTTGGATCAAAACCTTCCAACTTTGCCAGCCTCGCATTAATTTCTTCTTCGGTTAATTCTATTGTCTCTATATACTCCTTTGTTTCAAAACTTTCCTTACCCTCTATTGGGATAATTGTATATTCTGATTCTTTCAAAAAAAGGAATATATCTTTGATGGCTTCTATACCTCCATTTGTGACGGTCAGTATTTCAAACCAGGAGGTTAACTCCTTATTCTGAAGCTGAAGTTCAAGTGGCTTTGTTTCATTATGAATGTTTATATCAGCAAAATCAAGACACTGTATATCACCTAATATAGCGGCGACATTTACTCCTCGCTTAAAAACATTATCTTCAGGTTTGAAAATGACAACAAAAGCTTCATTGATGTTGTTATTACCTTCTGAAGAATTTGCCTGTGCCTCATCAGCATTGGAATTTTTGTTGAAGAGACCATTAATGTCATTAATCATTTTATTGACTTCCTGACTAGCATCTTTTCCTTCAATCAGATCTTTAAATACATCCACAGAATGTAATGTCATATCCAATACGACATCATCCTGAACACGTACACCTTCTCTAATATCAGAAAAGATATCTTCAAGCGCATGGGAAAGTTTCTCGATATCCTCAAATCCAAACATTCCGGCACTTCCCTTGAGGGTATGTAGATACCTGTAAACGTTGTCAATTTCTTCCGGATCATTCGGTTTTTTCTCTAATTGCATTAGAGAACTTTCCAGGCTTTTTAGAATCTGCTTTACCTCTTCGATATATTCCTGCTGAAAATCCATTTTTATCTTAGTGCTTTTCCTACAATTGTTAAAAACTCATCGGTTTGAAAAGGTTTTTTGATCCAGGCTGTGATATTTTCATCCATGGCCAATTGGATCTTTTCCTGTTTTACTTCTGTAGTCAAAAGAAGTATAGGGATGTAGCTATATGCTTCATTAGCCCGTACTTGTTTGATTAAATCCACTCCATTCATTTTAGGCATGTTAAAATCTGTTACCAGGAGATCTACCGGTCTTCCGTCAAACCACTTCAATGCTTCCTGCCCATCTTCTGCTTCTAAAACTGTATGGCCGGCTTTCGTTAAAACATTTGCAATTATTTTTCTCGAAACGCCAAAATCCTCTGCTATTACGATGTTTTTTCTCATGGCTATTATTGTTAGTTATTAAGGTTTATTGAACCAGTCCAGCCAGTTCATTTTCAAAAATTTTATTCGCTTGTAGAATCATGTAAAAATCCTCACCTACCTTGTGTACTCCCATTAATGTGTTCGTATCAAAACCCATACTTTCTAATGGTGGCGGGAGTAATTGTGACTTCGATATGTTTACCACGTCCAGCACTTCATCAATGATCACACCTACATGTATTACCTCCTCTTCTGTGACGATTTCCAGTATGATCACTTTGCATTTTTCATGGATCTCAGTTTCTCCAAACTCAATTTTCTTTGCAAGATCAACTACCGGTATCACATTTCCTTCGAGGTTTATTGCACCAGCTATATAAGCTGGTGCCTTAGGTATCTTTATTACTTTTTCCAGATTGATTACCCGAATCACATTTTCAACAGGTATCCCAAATAATTCTTTATTTAATGAGAACAATAGACAATGAATATTTGCTGCTTTCATGATTTTTACTTTTTAGATTTTTTGATACCATTTTTGTTTGCTGGCTCTTCTTTAAGTTCAGCATCGATTTCATCAGAGTTATCAGACTCCTCAGCATCAAAATCATCCAACTTGATATAAGGGCCTCCTTTTGAAGGAGTATTTTCCTTTACTGCCATTGGCCCTACCGTCTCTGTTTGATCTGAAGACTTTACTATTTCAATCTCATCATCAAAGTCACCATTATCAGACGCTACTTCTTTTTTCACGTCATCATCATTTAGAAGCGATTTGAGCTGCTCAATTTGTTCTATGATTTGAGAACGATGATGTGTTGACTCATTTTTCTTATCCAGTTTGAAGAAGGAAACTGTTGCCTTCAATTGTTCCGCCTGGTTATTGAAATTGTTAGCAGCTGACGATAACTCTTCAGAAGAAGAAGCATTTTGTTGCGTTACCTGGTTTAATTGTGTCAATGCCACGTTGATTTGCTCTGCGCCTGATCGTTGCTCTGCACTTGAAGAAGAAATCTCCCTTACCAGGTTGAATGATTTTTCTACATCTGGCGCTAATTCCTCTAATAAGTTACCTGAGTTTTCTGCCTCTTTGATACAGTTTTTAGAAAGATCAATGATTCCCTCTGCTGCTGCCTGACTTCTTTCTGCAAGCTTTCTTACTTCACTCGCCACTACTGCAAAGCCTTTACCATGCTCACCAGCTCTTGCTGCTTCTACTGCGGCATTGATGGCCAAAAGATTAGTTTTGTCTGCTATTTCATTGATGATTTCAATGTTCTCGGTGATTTCCCGTACAGAATTAAAAGTAAGATTCGTTGCATCTTTTACTTGTTGCATTTTAGAGGCCGCTTCCCGGGTCATCACTTCAGCTTGTGAGGAGTTGTCAGCATTTTGATTGATGTTGCTAACCATTTGCTCTACTGACGATGAGATCTCTTCCAATGAACTTGCTTGTTCGGTAGCGCCCTGGGCAACTACGCCAGAACTCTTACTGATTTCTTTTGAACCAACATTGATTTCATCCGCACCACCGGTGATGTTTTCAACTATCTCCGTGAGCTTATTGATCATGTTTTTCAATGCTGTATCAAGATCCCCATTTTTTAATTTTGACTCTGCCGATTCTTTGGCGCTATATAAGTTTCCTTTAGAAACTAAGTTGGCTACAGAAACACTTTCTTGTAAGCTGGTGATCAATTCATTAACTGATTCCTGTGTCTCGCCTAATTCATCATTGCTGTTGACTTCAAGCGGCTGAGGAATGATACCTTCCGCCAAACTTAAGGCAGCTCCACGTATTTCTAAGATTTTACTTGTCAGCTTGCTTGAAAATGACATTGCCAGCATTAATCCAATTAACAGTTCCACTAAAAATACCCCTGCAAATAGTAAAGAAGTTTGAAATGAAATTTTATCTGTTTGTGCTTCAATGATCTCTTCCAGTTTTTCAACTAAAGGCTCTATTTCGTGAATGTCAGCTCGCATTTCGCCTAGAAATCCACTCTTTTCATCCAAACCTATTCGCTGTTCTGCTTCTACTATTTCATGAAATTTTTGTTGGTAAACATCAATTTTTTCACGGATTTCCCTATCAGCTACTGTGCTATACAACCCTTTTTTAAATAGTTCTACCTCTTTGTCAAATTTGTCAACATAACTCAGGTCTTTTCGCATGAAAAAATCTTTCTCATGTCTCCGAAGCGTTAGCATTCTTACCTCATTAAAGTTTAAACCGGATTTTTCTATCCCATGTATAGCTGCTCTTAACTCACCTTCATCACCAAAGTCCTTAAATCCTCTTACGATATATGCGTCAACTATCTTTTTAAATGAATCATGGTAACCTACCAGGCTATTTCTTAATAATCCTAATTCCTCATTGATTTCGAGTCTATCAGACCATTTGTTTTCCAGCAGTCCTGTAATGATGGAATCTTGCTGAGCCGTATAATCATCAATGGCTTTGACGTATTTACTTTCATGCGACTCCATAAAGTCTGAGCTTATGGTTTCCCGCATCAGAAAATCTTTCTCTGATTTTCGCATTTTCAATACGATCTCATTTACCGTCATGAAATCTTCTTTCAGTTTTCTGATTTCAAGAATACGTGTGATGGAAAAGTATCCCCATCCTGCCAGTATGCTGGACAGTACCAGGACTATTCCGAAGGAAAAAAGAAGCTTCCCTTTTATTTTCCTCTGATTAAATGGATTAAAATTCATTGTCTTATTTTTTAGATGTTGGATAATTAAATTGAGAATTCTATTTGGAACCGATACATAAACAGATCTGGTTTGGATACTTCCTGAATTAGGGTAGCATCAGACTGGATCTTCAATGAATGGCCAACTATGTATTTGGAAACACCAATGGTATATTGGGTATTTTCATTTTTTCTGGTGTCCGCTTCAGGGGATATATTGGTATATCTTCCAGCTATTTCAAAATTGTTTTTAAATAGATAGCCCATCTGCATATTTATCCCATCTCCTACATAAAATGACTCTAAGAAATTGCCCTGGTCATCTTCAATAAAAGAACCATCGACAGCTCTTTTATGAGCATATTCACCCATTGCTGAAAATCCTTTGTATTTAAAATGAGCATCTGCAAACCAGGTTTTTAGTGTTCTTGTTTCTGATAGAAAGCTTCCATTCTGGCCTCGCTCCCTGGTGGCTCTGTCATTGTAGTCGTAAGTAGCCGCAAGCATCAGTTTAGGTGTTTCTTCTCTTTTAAGATCTGAACTAAAGTAATCGCCTTTACCTGTGAATTTACCTAACGGAAGCCATTCTATACGTCCTGTATAATCGTATCCTCCTAGATTATCGATGGTAATGTTTCTTCCCTCACCATTTGATATTGCACCTTTTAACCGAATTTTCTTTCCAGAATATCGTAATTGAATTCCTACGTCTCTGTCAATGTTATACCTGGAATTCAAATTACTCCGATCTACAAATTGCAGTTTGGAGGATGAAATTACCCGCTCGATATTACCTGGAAGTTTCGTCTGGCCTACCCATACACTCCAGTTTTTATGGAACTGGTACTTCAATACTGCATCCAGGATGATTCCGGGCGACTTTCCTTTTTGCGGAAGATCTGCTCCAGAAATATCTCTGTTAGAAAGTCCAAGCTCTATTTTGTAAGTAAGTTTAGGGGAGTATGCAAATCCACCAAATTTTAGCCTTGCCCTTCTGATCATAAACTTATCATGGTATTGACCTGATTCGGTGTTATACACCCCGGCATAAAGTGTTTGTGTTCTGAATTCAAATTTTAAAGCAAATGATGAATCCTTCGCTACTACCTTAATTCCTTTACCAAGCTTGTTGTTGGTCACATCCTGCGCGTTGCTAGTAATTGGCAGTACCAGGATAATTGCTGCCAACATTAAATAATTAATTAATTCTCTTCCCTTCATGTGTTACCTAATTGTTTGATGATTCAAATTTTGATAACATTTAGTTAACAAAGAATCACAAATGAGTAGGTGGGAGGAAAAACCGAGTAGGTGGGAGGAATGGAGAAATTAATGAATAATGAAGTAACGGTTTATATACTACCTGGCAAAATCATGTTAAACTAGTACCCGATTTTTTTAAGAAAGCCTTCTTTCTTTCTTTTAGAGACATCCAGGGAAGCTTTATTTGACATAATCACATAGCCACCATCACCACGGACATATTCATTTATAGATTCGAGATTGATGAGGTAAGAATTGTGAATGCGATAAAAATTATATTCAGAAAGCAATTCTTCATATTCTTTCAATGTTTTGGACACCAGGTACTTATTTCCATTAGTTAAATAGAATTGTGTGTAATTACTGGATGCTTCGCAATAGATGATTTCCTGGATTTTAGCAAATATTAAACCATTGGAGGTGGGTAAAGCTACCCTGCTTATTTTTTCATTTTCGGGGTTTAAATTCTGAATGAGCTGATCCAGTCGGTCGGCTATATCATGGTTTAATTTGTTTTTAACCTTGTCGATAGCTGCATTTAATTCCGAAATATCAATAGGCTTTAATAAATAATCGATTGCACTAAACTTAAATGCCTTAACGGCATAATCGGCAAAAGCTGTAGTGAAAATAATCTCAAAATCAATTTTTGGAAGCTTCGATAATAAGTCAAAGCCCGTTTCCCGTTGCATTTGAATATCAAGAAAAACGATCTCAGGATGATGTTTAAAAATTGCATTGATTCCCTCATCTACATTCTGGCATAATGCTACTACCCTAATACCTTCGCAAAAATCAGAAAGAAGTATCTGTAAACTCTCACGACTTTTTAATTCATCATCTACAATAATGCACTTAATCATTTTATTATTTCAAGGACATGATTGATCGTTAATTTATTAATTAGATTTAATTATTAATAGTATTTATAACTATTACTTGTTAATTATTTCGAATTCAAACTAAAAAAATAAATTCCTAAAGAACATTTAAAACATTAATCGCTGAAATTAATTTATATAGTTGATAATTGGTTCTTCTATGCAGTTAAAATTCAGGGATATTTTAATCATCACTTTCTTTGGGTCAAATCTCCTGATTATCCTTCTTTTTTCAAGATTTTCATATATCCAGCTAAAAGAATCTTCTCTTGATCGTGTGAAAGATCAGCTTACTTCCATCAACATCCTTAAGAAGAGACATATTGAATATTATCTGGATAATAAGGTGAAGGAAATCCAGGATTTTATTCATTATGCCGAACATCATAGTTACGACGATCAGATGCTGCTTTCTATGCTCCTCGATATTGGGGATGTTAAAGGCGCTGCCATTAAACGTGGAAATAGTGTCGCATCTTCCCATCCGCAAATTGAAGATTTGCTCTCATCACAAGCAGCCAATACATTATTGGATACCATTTCAGTATATTTAAATGATATCACCATAAATCATCAATCCTTTCTGCATGTCACCGTCAATCGACAAGGAATGGAGGCCCATGTGCTCTTCAATAAAAATGGTCTGATTGAGATTGTGCTTGAAAGGTCTGGCATGGGGGCAACCGGCGAATCTTATTTTGTCAACACAGACCTTGCCATGCTTTCACCTTCTCGATTTTTCCCGGACAGTATTCCAGAAACCATTTCGGTAAATACCATAGGTGTGCAACAAGCCTTAGCAGGGAAAACAGGGGTGGATATTTATTCGGATTATCGGGATGTTTTAATCATTGGTGCCTTCCGATTAGTAGATTACCATAACCTGAAATTTTGTCTGCTGACAGAGATCGATTACAATGAGGCGATGAAAGGGGTAATTCGCATCAGTAATTTTCTGCTGGTAGCGACATTAATTCTCATATTGTTAAGTTTCTTCCTTTCAATGATCGCCGCCCAATGGATGACGACATCCATTTCGCTCTTAAAAATGAAAGCCCTCTCTATGTCTAAGGGCATCATTCCTGAAAAATCACGAATTTCCAGCGCCATCAAAGAGGTTACTGAAATCAGCTATTCCATCAATAAGTTGATAGATTCTATTACCCATACGGTCTCCTTTGCCCAGGAAATAGGGCGGGAAAATTATGGGATTAAATATGAGCCTCTTAGCGATGAAGATGAACTTGGTAAGGCCGTTCTTGAAATGAGAAATAAACTGATCAGCTTAAACCAGCAGAAATCACAACTGGAAACCCAACGTAAAAAAGACTTGATTAACACGCAGGAAACTGAAAGAGAGCGGATTTCCAGAGATATTCATGATGGCATTGGCCCACTTCTCACTACTGCAAAAATGAAAGTGTCCTCTTTGGATATAAATAAAACATTAAAATCAGAGCTCATCGACCTGATCAATAATACCATTATTGAAATTCGAAATGCTTCAAAAAATCTAATGCCGGGCATACTATTGGATTTTGGCCCGGCCGAAGCAATTAAAGCCCTGGTAAACGAACTAAAAACCAAAACCGGTTTTAATATTAGCTGTCATATTGAGAAAAGTACTGAGGCAACAAACATTAGAAAAGAAAAAGGAATTGCTTTATACAGAATTGCCCAGGAAGCAATAAATAATGCCCTAAAACATTCAGAAGGTGACGAAATAATAGTTTCATTCACTGAGTTTGATGAATATGTAAGTCTTTATATTCGAGACAACGGCAAAGGTTTTAATAAAAACATTATTCAAAATTCTAAAGGTAAAGGATTGAGAAATATTGAAGAAAGAGTAAATATTTTGGGTGGGGAATTAAATCTTCAATCCAATGAAAAAGGAACCATTATCGAAATAGACATACCAAGAAATGACGAATAATATACGAATAGTGATAGCGGATGATCACCAGCTTTTCAGAAATGGACTTAAATCCATGCTCCATGAAGATTCCTATGAAATTGTAGGAGAAGCATCTAATGGTAAAGATTTGCTTACGTTGCTTCATAAAATTGAAGCGGATATAATATTGCTTGACATTAGCATGCCTGAAACTTCCGGTATACAGTTAATCGAAACCCTCAAAAATGACCATCCACAGATTAAATGCATCATGCTAACGATGCACGAAGAGGCCAGGTATGTGATGGAAAGTTTAAAAAAAGGAGCTGACGGATATTTATTAAAAGATAGCAGTGAAGGAGAACTGAAGGCCGCTATTTCAGAGGTAATAAAAGGAAATAAGTATTTTAAGAATAAAGTTTCAGAACTACTTGTTCATCAACTGAGTAGGGATGAAAAAATCAAAAATGAACTTACAAATCGGGAAATAGAAATTGTAAAATTAGTAGCAGAAGGAAAAATCACAAAGGAAATCGCCGATCAGCTCCATGTAAGTGTAAGAACCATAGAAACCCACCGATCTAAAATCATGAAAAAACTCAACGTCTCCAATGCATCAGAAATGGTCAGAACTGCTTATGAGAAAAAGTTCATCTAAACCCGTTTCGAAATTCAAAAGTTCTACATAGAATCATAACCAATCAATAAAAGCATACGTATTTTCCACATTAATCCTCCGTATTTTCCCTCATAAAAAATACCAATTTATTGGTGCTAACTGACTGATTATCTGTGCGTTTAATTGAGTAAACTTGTAAAAGATAATTAACCAAAATAAAGGAGGAAAAAATGAAAAAGATATTTGCGTTGAGTTTAGCCTTAGCTTTTGTTTCATCATTTGCATTGGCTTCTACAGGGGATGATGCTGAATCAAAGGAGGCCAAAGAATCAAAAAATTATGTTGAGAAAAAGACATTAAAAGGGCCTGCTGCTAAAAATTATCACCCTACAAAATATAATATCATTACTGCTGAAACGAAGACCATTCAAGCAGATCACGCGGTGAAAAACCTTCAAGGTCCAAAAGCAAAAAATTATCATCCAAAGGATTTTGAAGTTGCTCATGACAATTTGAATGATATTCAAACTAATGAAGCCAGAAAAAATCTAGTAGGTCCGAAGGCAAAAAATTACAAGCCGGGTAGATAGAAAAAAACAATAAATCGGGATAAAGAAGAAAGTGAAGGTGTCTCAAAAGGACACCTTTACTTTTATGCATTATTTGAGTTTTTAAATCTTTCCAAATTTTTAATTCGTATACATCGAATATTCTTTTTTCAAGTGGATTTCTCAGTTAAAATTTCAGGATACTTATTGTAGCAATAGTCTGCTAATTTTTAAAAGCAATTAGTAAAGCTTCTTTCATTAATTTGATTTTGATAAGTCCATACTTTTAATTCCTATTTGACTATGGCAGCTATTTTATTTTTTGCATGTTTCGTTATTCTATTTCAAACCATAACAGATTGATTATCAATTGAATTTATCCATTTATCTCTTTGAGTTTAGTTGTTATATTTTTAAATTATTAGGAATAATCAAAACACTAAACCAACAAAACAGTAATGATACGACGAGAATTTATTAAATCTTCTGCTTTAATAGCGGGATCATTAGCTATACCATACAGTGCTTTTCCTGCAGAAAAAAAAATTAAGTTAGCCATCGTAGGTACCGGTTGGTGGGGAACAGATTTTCTTTTAATGAACTTTCTAAAATGTGGTCATTTTGAAATTGTAGGACTTTGTGATGTGAATTCTATTTCATTAAAAAATGCGGCAGAAATGGTAACTGCCGCCGGCCAACCAAAACCTCAATTATTTTCATCTTATGCAGAAATGTATGAAATAAAGGGCCTTCAGGCGGTGGCAATAGCTACTCCTACCCATTGGCATCCTCTGCAGTTTATAGATGCATGCAAAAAAGGTCTTCATGTGTTTTTAGAAAAACCGATCAGTTATGATATCCGCGAAGGCCAGGCCATGGTTAAAGCGCATCAAGCGGCAGGAAATGTAGTACAGGTAGATTTTCCCAGGGTAATGGTAGATACCAATGACCGGGTCAAAGATTTTATTCAAAGTGGGGAAGCAGGAAAAATTTACCAGGTACATGCTTCTATTAATAATCCCGAACCGCAGATATTAGAAAAGGATATCCCAGAAACCATTGATTTTGAAACATACTGCGGCCCAGCGCCAAAAGTAAAATATTTGTGTACCAATGACTTAACAAAACCCAATTTCAGGGGGATTTTCGAATTTAGCAGGGGTATCTTGAATGATTGGGGAATTCATTATATACACAACGCCAGGAAAGTATTAAACCTGGACATTCCTGATCGGGTTTCTGCTATTGGCGGTATAACAAAAAATACTACCCATAAAAATCCTGATCATATGAGTGTCTTGATGAATTTTGGTGATTTGCCTGTCTATTGGTCTCATAAGACATGGGGATTTAATTCTCCCACTCCTGATTATAATATTGGTTTATTTTACTATGGTGAAAAGGCAACCATTTTTGAAAGTGATCTAGGTTGGGAGGTATATCCAAAAGAAGGAGAAAATATTAAACATGATATCTTTTATAATCCGGA
>JBNLGO010000039.1:0-25329 GCA_050306095.1 Cyclobacteriaceae bacterium | reverse complement strand
AAATTTACATTTCTACTGGTGAATATGATTTGGCTGAAAAATATTTAATAAACTCACTAGAAACTGGTAAGAACTCTATAGATAAACAGCAAGAAGCCTCTAATTATTTTAACCTTGGTCTAATAGAGTCAAAGAGAGGTGATTTTAAAAAAGCAAAAGATTTAATAGGTCAAAGTAAGAATATCGCTGATGAAATCGGTGATTTGAAAATTAATTACCAGATTTTTAGATTATTAGCTAAGATTTATGACGATCAAAAAAAGTACGATAGTGCTTATTATTATCAAAAATTATATACGGAAATTTCAGATAGTATATTTAATGAAGAGTTGGCTAAAAATTTAGCGAATGTCCAATTGTTTCAGCAAGCGGAGGCATCGCAGCTTGTAATCGCTCAAAAGGAAGAAGATATTAACCAGCGTACAAAATTGAGCCGCTTACTGGCAACTGTATTGGTCTTAAGTATTCTTTTAATAATAATTGTCACCCGAAACTACATACAAACGAACCGTATTAATAAAAAACTCAGCATCAGTAATTTTAAAATTGAAAAGCAAAAGGAGGTATTAGAAAGCCGAAATAGACAATTGGCAGAAGCGCAGGAAACTATTAAGCACCAAAACTCCTTATTAAAAAATGTGAATACGGAGCTAGAAAAGGCCGTTAAAGAGCGTACAAAAGAACTGGGGCTTTCAAATAAAAAATTAGAAAATGCAGTAAAAGATCTGGATGATTTTATTTACAAAACAAGTCATGATTTAAGAGGTCCGATTGCCACGATGCAAGGTATCATCAAGGTAGGCACTATGGAATCAAAAGATGAATCGGCTATTAAATATTTCAATATTTTGGATGGGATTTCTAATCGAGCCAACCGAATTCTCAACAAACTTATTGAAGTACATGAAACGTATCAGAAAGATCCTGATTTGGAATTAATTAATTTGGAAAGCTCCATAAAAGCAGGAATCGAACTTGCTAAAAAATCTGAAGCAGCAAAATCAGTAAATATCAATCTACATCAGTCAATAAAAGGCAATTGGAGAAGTGATAAAGCGATATTTATTTCGATCATTGAAAACATGCTAAATAACGCATTTCTATTTGCAGCCAATAAAAATGCATTTGTCAATCTATCTGTAAGAGGAGATGCGGATAAATCACTTGTCATTGTATTTGAAGACAATGGATTTGGGATACTTGATGCTGATATTAACAAGGTTTTTGATGTTTTCTTTAAGGGCTCACCCAGAAGAAGTGGCACTGGTTTGGAGATTTATGCAGCTAGGATTGGGGTAGAGAAATTGCGAGGGAATATTGAGTTGAAAAACCCTAAGGACAACACTGTTTTTGAAATCACCTTGCCAACTATTTAACTTTTTAGGCTCAAAACCCCTTCACTTCTTTTATCTTTCTATCTTTGCCAAAAATTCAAACTAATGCCTGAAAAGAAATATAAACGACATACTATTACATCAGCTTTGCCATATGCTAACGGACCTTTACATATAGGTCATTTAGCAGGTGTTTATGTTCCAGCTGATATTTATGTTCGATATTTGCGACTGAAAGGAGAAGATGTGGCATTCATTTGCGGCTCCGATGAGCATGGAGTGCCAATCACATTGCGTGCAAAAAAAGAAGGTGTTACACCGCAAAAAATAGCTGATAAATATAATGATTTGATCAAGGCTTCTTTTGAAAAATTTGGGATAAGCTTTGATATTTATTCTAGAACTTCCAGTAAAACGCATAAAAAAACGGCATCTGATTTTTTCTCGGTTTTACATGATAAAAATGAGTTTAAAGAAATCAGTTCAAAACAATATTTTGATGTAGAAGCGAATTCGTTTTTGGCAGATCGATATATAAAAGGGACATGCCCTAAATGTGGTTTTGAAGATGCTTATGGTGATCAATGCGAAAAATGTGGAACGACGCTAAGTCCTTCAGAATTGATCAGCCCACGCTCAATGTTGAGTGGTTCACAACCTATATTAAAAGAGACAAAGCATTGGTACTTACCATTGGATGAATATGAAGGTTGGTTAAGGGAATGGATATTAGAAGGCCACAAAGAGTGGAAACCAAATGTGTATGGCCAATGCAAATCGTGGATAGATCAAGGGTTGCAACCACGGGCAGTGACGCGTGATTTGGATTGGGGAGTGCCGGTGCCTTTGGAAAATACAGAAGGAAAAGTACTGTACGTTTGGTTTGATGCACCGATCGGGTATATATCGGCTACAAAAGATTGGGCAGAAGAGAAAGGAAAAGATTGGAAAGATTATTGGCAATCAGAAGATGCAAGGCTTATTCATTTTATTGGCAAGGATAATATTGTATTTCATTGCATAATTTTCCCCTCGATGCTAAAATCTCATGGTGAATTCGTATTACCAGAAAATGTGCCTGCCAACGAATTTCTTAACCTGGAAGGGGATAAAATTTCCACATCCAGAAATTGGGCGGTATGGCTGCATGAATATCTTGAAGAATTTCCGGGTAAGGAAGATGTGCTAAGGTATACTTTAGCCGCTAATACACCTGAAACGAAAGACAATGATTTTACCTGGAAAGATTTTCAGGCAAAAAACAATAGTGAATTGGTAGCTATCATTGGTAATTTTATTAACCGTGCTGCTGTATTGACACATAAATACTATGAGGGAAAAGTACCGGAACGGAATGAAATTTTCCCGATTGATGAGCAATTAATAGAAGTATTAAAGAATACCCCTAAAAACATATCAAAATCGCTTGATCAATTTAAATTTAGGGAGGCATTAACTTCATTTGTCGATTTGGCAAGAGCCGGTAATAAATACCTTGCTGACAATGAGCCATGGAAATTGATAAAAACAGATGAAAAAAGGGTTTCAACCATTATGAATTTATCCTTGCAAGTAGTGGCTACTATTGGTGCTTTGAGTGATATATTTCTGCCATTTACAGCCAATAAAATTCATAAATTATTGAATTGTTCTTCTCCTTCCTGGGAAAGTATAGGAAGTGATACTTTATTACAAGTAGGAACTCAATTAAACAAACCAGAATTACTCTTTGAAAAAATCGAAGACGATGTAATTGAAAAGCAAGTTCAGAAATTATTAGATACTAAATCAATGAATCAAAATACTGAGGAAGATAAAAATGAGAATGTCACTCCTGCAAAAGAGGTATGTAACTTTGATGATTTTATGAAAATGGACCTTCGCACAGCGACTATTCTGGAAGCTGAGAAGGTAGAAAAATCTAATAAACTTTTGAAAATGAAGGTGAATACCGGACTAGATGTCAGGACAGTAGTAAGCGGTATAGCCAAAAGTTATAGCCCTGAAGAGGTGATTGGTAAGCAGGTAACTTTACTGGCAAACCTGGCTCCTCGTAAAATCATGGGAATAGAATCCCAAGGGATGATCCTTTTAGCGGAGGGTGAAGATGGTAAGTTAGTATTTATTACTCCAGATAATGCCTTAGGAAATGGAAGCGTTATAAGTTGATATATAGGGCAATAATTATTTGGATTGATAGTTTTTTGAAAAACAGATGTGTTATGCAAAAAATAATTTTTATTCTATTCTTAGTACTAGGTACTTCATGTATCGCCTTAGCTCAATCCAAAAAGAAAAAACAAAAGCAAAAAAAGGAGACAACTGACAAAGGGGCTACCTATGGTGAAAACTATATGGGGTCTGGATATAAGTACAAAAAGAAGGTAAAGTACAATAATTTGGATTTTGATACGAAGGTAGATGAGTATGAAGCCAGGGTGAAAAAAAACATCAAGAAGAAGAAGAAAATGGCCAAAGAAATGGAAAAACCGCAATATTCAGATCCTTCCTATTTTGGTCATAAGCGAAAGCCTAAAAAGAGAAAACCAGGAAAAAGGAAATTTTGTAAAGAATGTGAAATGGTGCATTAACAATTCACATTATTTTCTATTTTTGTTAAAGAAGTATTAGGAATTTTTTGAACCAGCCGCCTTTCAACCTATTTAATTTTTAAATTAACGGCAGGTAATGTACAAGATTAATCAATTTATAGAGCATACTCTCCTAAAACAGGATTGTACGGAAAAACAAATAATGCAGCTAATAGATGATGCGCAGGAATTTGATTTTCTGGGTGTTTGTGTTCCTCCATTTTGGGTGAAAAAAGTTGCCAAGGAATTGATGAATTCATCCATTCAACTTGTCACAGTTATAGGTTTTCCATTGGGGTATGATGTGACCGAAGTAAAATTGGAGCAGATTAAACAGGCGATAGGTCATGGAGCAAATGAGCTTGATATCGTGATGAACATCTCTTCATTTAAATCAGGACTTCCTTGGTCAAAAATAGATTTGGTTAAATGTGTGAATGAAATTCATGAAAATGGTTGCTTGGCTAAAATCATCATTGAAACCGGTTTACTTACCGAACCAGAAATTATAGATGCCTGTAAACTATCCCTGGAAGCAGGTGCGGATTTTGTAAAATCTTCCACAGGATTTGCAAGTGAAGGTGCAGTAGCTTCCAAAATAAAACTAATGCGGAAGAATTTACCTAACAACGTTGGTGTAAAAGCTAGCGGAGGAATTAAAGATTATGAAACAGCGTTGAATATGATTGAAAGTGGAGCAGATAGGTTAGGCGTTTCAGCAGGAGTTCGCATTATGGAAGAAGCAGCTGAAAATCAATAACATGTTTCTATGATAGCCCAACAATTTAAAATTCAAGGTAGGGTTCAAGGAGTGGGTTTTCGATATTTTGTGTTACAGCAAGCCGAAAAATTAGGCATTAAGGGCAATGTTAAAAATATGAATGATGGCTCTGTGCTGGTTAATGCAGAAGGAAGTGATCAAAACATGACTTTGTTTTATGAGCAATGCGCTCAAGGACCATATTGGTCAAAAGTGAGTTCGATTCTCATTGAAGATATCCCGATACATGGGTATCAGGACTTTCAAATTATCAGATGATTATTCCTCTGGGTAGGGAATGAATAAAAAATTGGTGAATTCATCATCAACTACAAATAAGCAGCAAAACTCATCCGGATTCTTATAAACTTTAATAAAGTCATCCACCTTTTCTTTTTTAATTAGATTCCTTTGAACAAAATCCTCCAGGTAAGTTACGTAATAGTTCCAGTCTAACTGAAGATCCTTTTTACTATAAAGGAGACTTCCGGCCGTGGTTTCTCCTTTTGAAATGGGAAAAATGGGATATTCCGAAAACCCTCTTTTTCTGATTTGATAAGACGCTTCTTTGATGTAATCAGAGATTTTTACAAAATCGCTGGAGATTGTTCCAAGATATTTTCCATTTAGATCAGGATCATTTTCAAATGCACTCATAATCAATTCATTAATGTTAATGACACAATATTTTCCACATGATGTGTATGCGGAAACATATCTACTGGTTGTACTTTCTCTACTTTGTATTGTTGATCTAAGAGGGCCAGATCACGTGCTTGAGTAGCAGGATTACAACTTACATATACAATTCTTCCTGGTTTCTGAGCAAGGATAGTTTGAATTAAATCAGCATGCATACCTGCCCTGGGCGGATCAGTAATTAATACATCCGGGCTTCCGTATTGATTAAATAATTCATTATTGAATAGTTCCTTTGCATCACCTTCTAAGAAAATTGTGTTTTCAATGTCGTTGATAGATGCATTCAATTTTGCATCTTCAATTGCTTGACCTATTGTTTCAACCCCAACTACCAGTCGGGATTTTGATGCAAGAAAATTAGCGATGGTTCCGGTGCCAGTATATAAATCGTAAACCGTTTCTTCACCGGTCAATTTAGCAAATTCAAGTACCTTGCTGTATAATTTCTCAGCCTGGCTGGTATTGGTTTGAAAAAAAGATTTGGGACTAATGTTAAAATGCAATCCCGAAAGGTTTTCTGTGATGTATTTCTTGCCAGAATAAAGAGTAATTTCCTGGTCAAAAAAGGAATCATTCTTTTTAAGGTTAATGGTATAATACAAGGATGTGATTTCCGGAAATTTGTTCTTTAATGCTTCAAGGCAAAGTGAAATATTTTCTGGCTCATCAGCTCCAAACTGAAACATCACCATGATTTCATTAAGTGATGTATTTCTTATCATCAAAGTTCTTAATAGCCCTTTAAATTCTTTTAAATTATAGAAACTCAGGTCATTCTCTATCGCAAATTCACGTACAAAATTCCGAATTTTATTTGTGACGTCAATTTGTAAATGGCAGGTGTGTACATCTACCACTTTGTCGTGTTGCTCAGGAATATGAAAACCTACACCTCTCCGGTCAAAATTATGCTCAGACTTCACTTCATGATCAAGCAACCAACGGTTGTCTGAAAAGGTGTACTCCATTTTATTGCGATAATGTGTTTGCGTATCGCTACCAATGATTGTGTCGATTTCAGGTATTTGTATTTTACCTATCCTTTCCAGGTTATCAATTACCTGCTGGTGCTTATATTTTAATTGCAATTCATAAGGAAGATCTTGCCATTTACATCCACCACAAAGTCCATAATGCTCACAAAACGGCTCTACCCTGTCTTGGGAATATTTAATAAATTTAATTGGTTTGGCCTCCAGGTATTGTTTTTTCTTCTTAGTAATTACCAAGTCAACCACATCTCCCGGAATAACTCCTTTCACAAAAATTACCAGATCATTGTGCCTGGCAATACATTTTCCTTCTGCGGCATAGGTTACTATCTCTATGCCTTCCAGTATTCTTTTTCTACGACCCATATAATGCGGCAAAGTTAATCAATCAGACTTGTTGGAGCTTAAAAAATGTTTATTTTTAGTCCAATTTTTGAATAAATGAAAAGGTGTCTTCTCTTACTTGTTGTTTTTGTTTCTATGGTGGTTTCCGCATCCGCTACACATATTGTAGGAGGAGAATTTGAAATAATTCACATAGAAGGTGACAGGTATATGTTTCGATTGATACAGTACTTTGATTTTATCAATGGAAATCCGAATGCGGAAGATTTAGAAATAAACGCTTCTATTTTTAGAAAGAGTGATAATTTATTGAAAAGGGGCGTCAGAATGTATCAAACTGTCGATACGTTTGTTCAATACTCCAATCCTAGCTGTAGTAACGACAACGTTATTTCTACCAAAAGAATAGTTTATCAAACTGAACTTACATTGGACCCAGAGGAATATGATGATCCTGAGGGGTATTATTTAGTGTGGGAAAGATGTTGTAGGAATAATACAATCACAAATATTGTTGATCCGGAAAATACCGGTCAAACATTCTATTTGGAGTTTCCACCGTTGATGAAAAATGGCGAACGTTTTATCAATTCTACACCATCACTTTTTCCTCCGCTTCAGGACTATGCATGCGTCAATCAATTTTATTATGCAGATTTTAAAGGTTTTGATAAAGATGGGGATTCGTTGGTTTATTCTTTGGTTACCCCTTTTAACAGTTCTGAAGCAGGAGCCCCTTTGCCAAATCCATTGCCCAGTCCTAAGCCCAATCCTCGGATAGAAGTTAATTGGTTGCCGGGATTTAGTAAGGATATCCAGGTGGACGGACCAGAGCCATTGAATATTTCTCAGGATGGATTGCTAAGAGTAACTCCCGGAAATCAAGGGCTTTTTGTTTTCTCAGTGAAATGTGAGGAGTTCCGTGATGGAGAGAAAATTGGTGAAGTGAGGAGGGATTTCCAGTTATTTGTAGTTGATTGTCCACCTCCAGGCAATAAGCCAGTAATACAGGCTAAAGCTCCGGGTTCAACAGAATTTAAGGCAGATATATCAAACGTGACGATTAATTATGGTGACGATTCTTGTTTTGAAATTATTGTAAATGATAAAGACCCTGGTGAGAATATTAGAATAAGGGCTATTCCTATAAATTTTGAAGACACCCTCCAGCAAAGACTTTCCATAAATCAGGGCATTATCAATGATCCTGATGACACGCTCAAAATTGAATTCTGTTTGCCACATTGTATTAATAATGGGAAATTTGATCCAGCTATCATTGACTTACTGGTGTATGATAATAGATGCCCACAATCACTTATTGATACATTACGTATTAATGCTTTTGTAAATCAACCTCCAAATAATGATCCTGTATTTACTCTGCCTACAAATAGGGATACCACATTTTCGCTTATAGAAGGAGGGAAATACTCCATTCCTATTGAAGCTATTGATGCTGATGCTGACTTTTTGGATGTATATATTGAAGCCATCGATTTTGATCCGGAAGATTATGGGATCAATCTGGTGAAACTAAAGGATGAAGCTGGTGAAGTCTCTTATGAAATACAATGGGATGTCAATTGTTCCTTATATGAATTTTCTGAAAAGGATGAGTTTGAATTTTATTTATTGGTGGAGGATTTTGATGAGTGCTTAAAGGATAATGCTGATTCAATATATTATCATGTTAATATCGAATTGCCTTTTAATAATCCACCAGTAGTAAAATTTGAAGGTTCGGAAACAGATGAATTCAGGGAAATAAAAATAGAAGAGTTACGGAATTTATTTTTGACCGTCGAAGATGCAGATCTTGATAGTTTGATACTTATGGGTGTAGGAAAGAATTTTCAACTTGCCAATTATGGTTTGACTTTTAGCGATGTAAAAGGAAAAGGCAGTATAAATCACCCGTATGATTTCCGTATAGATTGTGATTTTATTGGGCAGTCAATACCAGATACACTTGAAATATATTTTATTGGAGAAGATTTTGATAAATGTCGAACTAAAAGTTCCGATACTTTACTATTGAGTGTAAAGTTGTTTCCTCCAGACAATAACCCACCAATAATTACTGTGAATGGCTCTTCAACAAACAATGATACCATTCAATTTATTGTAGGTCAATCTATTAATTTACCAATAACAAGTGATGACCTCAATGGCGATAATGTGACCTTGTCCCTAATGGAGGAATTATTCTTTGAAACAAATTACGCTATTGATTTTTCATCTTCAACAAATGGTTCTAGTGCTACCGGAACTTTATCATGGAGTGCTGTTTGTGATCTGTTAAGCCCCGGATTTAAACCTGGTATTTATTCTTTCCAATTAGAATCATTAGATGATAAATGTATTGTCCCTGATACCACCATACATAATTTTTCAATTAAAATTATCGACATGCCTCAGGATCAGAATTTTTTACCGCCAAATGTTTTTACCCCCAATGAAGGCGATGATCTGAATGCCGAATTTTTCATTCCCAATTTACCTATTGATAATTGTGAAAACATTTTTGAACAGATAATCATATTGAACCGGTGGGGGCAAGAGGTATATAGGTCTAACAACCGGGACTTTCATTGGGATGGAATGGGATATAGTACTGGAGTTTATTACTACACGCTTATTTTTTCAAATAAAACTTATAAAGGTATCGTAAGTATTTTAAGATAAATTCTGAAATGGAATTTTGATAAAATAAAAAACTAGCACATTTCGTTAATAATTTATCTACATTTGCGCTGAATCTTTGACAACTTCAAAAATAATTGAAAAAAAACTGTTAAGATTCGAAACCTTTTAGGTAATAATTGTGTCCTTAATGGAAAAGAAAGTCAATGAGAACCAAACATCTATCTACCTACCCCATTAATTTTACAGGGATTTCTGAAAAAAGTGCCTCAGAACGTGTCTTTGATGATAAATCAAGAGATAGCTATTTCAGATCACTTGAAGTAGCTCAAAAAAACCTTTCCAACTCAGTAAAGAAATAAACATCGAAAGGAAACACATCCTTAATTTCTATTTATAAATCTGGAAATCTTTCTCTGCTGGATCCTTTTTCTGATATAGTTTTTGTTTTTCCTCATATAATAGGGGATAGGCCTTGAAGAAAGACGCTCAATTCTTTTCACTAGTGCTCGCAGCACATCGAAGTACAATAGTATAATCATTATGGCAGACATCACCCAAATAACTAAAAGGTTGAAGTAGAGTGTGTCAAAGTAATAACCCATAAAATATTTACTGGGAGCATAGAAGTGTGTCCTAAAATTAAAACTATTTTCAGGTATTTTTGGATCAAAATAAATGGGGTAAATTTTCCTTATCAATTGATTATTATATTCTATTATCCTCGTCTTTTCATTCAATCCTTTTACAATCTGATTAATGTTTTCGTTTTTATAATTTTTCCGTAATTCAAGCAGCTTGCTTTTGGAGTTTTCGTCATGAGATTGGTGTGCCAGCAAGGAGTCTTTCTTTTGAATGGATTTGTTTTTACGTGCTACATACACCAGTTGTAGTGTTTCCAGATACTTTTTGCATGATTTATAAACGGTGGAGTCAAATGCTTCTAGCGTCAGTTTATTGTAATCCGGAAATTTATCCTCACCCGTAAAGACTAATTCTTCTCTGAGTTCATTTTGCAGTAATTGTAAATAATTGGACCGTTGTATAAGGTTGTTTGCGGTATTTCGTGCTTTTTCAAGTCGGACTAATAATTCAGGGATAAAATAGGTGGCTTTATATTCAGCATTGCTAATTTCCTTATCGATTTCGTAAAATTTACGCTCGTAGGCATTCGATTTAAATTGTTTGACCATTGCTGCCTCGTATGCCCATCGAGAGGCCATTATTTCTCCGTAAATAGGGACCTTGTCTAATGAGCTTAAATCCGGATTGAGCTTTTCAAAGGAAAATACCACCCCGCTAAATATTAGCTGGGGAATAAGAATAATTGGAATCAATATATAAATGGTTATGGCGGAATTAAATGCGGATGAAATATTGAGGCCAATAACATTGCTCATACAAGAGCAGGTAAATAATATAAGCCAATAGGAAAAGTACATTCCTTTAAAATCAAGAATTAGATTACCAATTAGTATGAATGTAAGTGTCTGTACTGCCGAAATACTAAATAATATGGTGAGTTTTGAAAACAAATAACTGGAACGACTTAAATTGAGAAATTTCTCCCTTTCCAGTAGTTTTCTGTCTTTAATAATTTCCTCAGCGCTTACTGTCAGTCCCATAAAAAGCGCCACGATAATACTCATAAAAAAATAAGCCGGTATATTCGGATTATCGAAAAAGGTATAGGTAGGGTTTAATAAGCTTTTATCATAATACCGGATAAAGTAAGCAAGGATAAAGGCAAGGATGGGCGCCTCCAAAAGATTAATGACCAGGTATTGCTTATTGCTCAATTTCGCCAACAAGTCTCGGCTGGAATAAATTTTAAATTGGTTTTTGCGGTTTGGTATTTTGTAATTTTTAGCCTGAGGTATTTCTTTACTTTCAATTATTTCAGGCTTTGTAAATCGCTTTAGGAAATAACGGTTCCATTCCTGGGCGGTTATTTTTCGTCTTTCAGTAATTCTTCCGTATTCATCAACTACCCTGGTTTCGATGATGTTAAATATCTGTTCTACTTTTAAGTTTCCGCAGGTGATACATACTCCCTGATCACGGTTAACCATATTGATTACATCCTTAAAATATAGTAGGGCTTCGGTAGGATTACCATAGTAGATTTGATAACCCCCAATATCAAGGATAATTAAGTTGTCAAACATTTTAAAAATGTCTGACGAGGGCTGGTGAATGATGGTGAACACGAGTTTACCTTTCAAAGACAATTCCTTGAGAAGGTCCATTATATTTTCGGAATCGCGTGAAGACAAACCGGAAGTGGGTTCATCAAGGAATAGTATATCCGGTTCACGAATTAATTCTAACCCAATATTGAGGCGTTTTCGTTGTCCACCACTTATAGTTTTATTGAGCGGATTGCCAACTTTTAGATCTTTAATATCATTAAGTCCCAGATTAATAAGGGCCTTTCTAACAATTTCATTGATCTCTACATCATTGTAATCAGCATAACTAAACAAGGCAGCGTAATACAAGTTTTGGAAAACAGTTAGCTCTTCGATGAGCATATCATCCTGAGGTACATATCCAATAATTCCCTCTACTTCATCAGGATTTTTATGGATGTCAATACCATTGATCGTAACTTTTCCAAGGATGGGTTTTCTTTTGCCATTAAGCACTTCCAGCAAAGTGGATTTACCCGATCCGCTGGCACCCATTACTCCAATTAATTTACCTGAGTCTTCACAAATGTTAATATTCCTGAGACCAATTACCCCGGTACCAAAACGAAGCGAGACGTTTTCAGCTCTTAGGGTTAGTTTAAGGTGTGGCTCGATATCTTTAAAAGCAGTAACAATATCACTGTAAAAGATCGGGTTGAACTTATCACCACGAATATTACTTCCTGGAGGAAAAACACTTACAGACCTACTTTTCATCGGCACGCCATTGAGCCGGATGCTTGATAGACCTACGTGCTTAATTAAATAGGTTTCTGTTTTTGATAAATATAAAATGGCAATCAGTCCGGATAGCTTTGGTACTGCCAGATGCTTGCATTTATAACTCTCCGAGCTTCCCCCATCATCAATAATGAGTACTTCATCCGTGCTAAGAGTTTCTATCTCATTGTTAATAACAAAATCTTTGATAGCATTTACCTGCCCAAATTCAAATTTGATGAGTTGAGAGATATAGTAAAGTAGATTAGTTTGTCGTTCTGATAAATATCCATCAGCAAGTAGCAGCTCTATTATTTTTAATAGGAGCACCGTTTTTTGGTACTCGGTTAGCTCCATATTGATGTGCTTGCAAATCAAGACAATATTTGCCCACTCCTCCACAAAATCTGCTGTGGAGGCATCCATTAGCTCTGTGTCTTCTTTCGCTCTATTTTCAGAAAGGTAGTACTCATCAAAGATGCTTAGGTAATCATCAATATCCTCTGCATCAACATGGTCTAAAAGAAACTCCTGGATTTTGATTTTTTCAATCTCAGTTACCCTTTCTTTGGCGACAATGGCAAAAAGTCTGGTGATTGCTTTAAGAAGCTGCTCATTCATGGCTCAAATTTATAAAATGAATTGCTTCGCCTACTATTAAATGGAGATGCTTTTCCTATTTATTTTATTGCGTTAATGATGCGTAATTTTTTAGTTAATAGAATCCATTAATATAAGGGTTTTAACTAAAAATATAATTCGAATTACAGGATAAATAGTTCTCCACTTTTTGATACATTTGCCAGCTTTTTGAAATCATGAACGCCGTTTACGAGCAGGCAATTTCTGGCTTGATAGAGTCAGGTTTTGCCATCATCGAAAATTTTATCGATGAAGAGATAACCAATGGGTTGCGCAAAAACCTTCACTTGCAATACGTGCAAGGAGAGTTTAAAAAAGCGGGTATTGGCAAATGGAATACTTTCCATAAAAATAAGGAAGTAAGGAGTGATCATATTTATTGGATAGATAAACTTTCTGATAATGATACCGAGATTACATTCTTTAGCTTGGTAAATGATTTCATGCAGTATCTGAACAGAACTTGCTTCACTTCTTTAAAATCATTTGAATTTCACTACGCGCTATACCCAAAACAGGCATTTTATAAAAGACATCTCGATCAATTTTTATTAGATGATAGCCGTCAATACACCATGATATTTTATCTCAATGAAAATTGGTGCGTACATGATGGAGGGCAACTTGTTTTGTATCTGGAAAAAGAAACATTGGAAATCATTCCAAAAGGAGGGACGATGGTGTTTTTCGAAAGCCAGAAAATTGAACATGAGGTGCTCCCGTCAAACCGGGATCGTATGAGTGTGACTGGCTGGTTAAAAAACTCAGAACTGAAAGTGATATTATAAAAAAAGGGAGACTTTATGCCCCCCTTTTAATTTCAGTATGGTATAAATTATATGTTTTCTGCAAGCCAATCACCCACTTCAGAAGTTTTATATGCTTTGCCATCGCCAGCAATATCTTCAGTAACTACTCCGGCATCTAATGATTTATTCACAGTCTCTCTTACAGCTTTAGCTTCTTCCAGTAGGTTTAAAGATTCTAATAGCATGGCTGCAGAAAGTACCGTTGCAATTGGGTTTGCAATATCTTTTCCGGCAGCTTGTGGATATGATCCATGTATAGGCTCAAAAACGGAGGTTTCTCTACCCACAGATGCTGAAGGTAATAATCCTAATGATCCTGTAATGACACTGGCTTCATCGGAAAGAATATCCCCAAACATATTTTCCGTTACCATTACATCAAATTTCTTTGGCCATTGGATTAACTGCATAGCAGCATTGTCAACAAACATATAGTCTGTTTCAATGTCACTGTATTCCTTCTCCATCTTTTGAGCTATTTCTCTCCAAAGTCTTGAAGTGCAAAGTACATTAGCTTTGTCAACTACAGTAAGTCTTTTATTTCTTTTACCTGCGTAGTCATATGCTAATTTTAATATTCTTTCGATTTCTTCTGTAGTATAAACACAATTGTCAAAAGCAGAAGTTAAATCCTCCGAACGGCCTTTATCACCAAAGTAAATACCTCCAGTCAACTCACGTACTACTACAAAGTCTGCACCTTCTACGATATCTTGTCTTAACGGACTTTTATGAAGTAAAGAAGGGAAAGTTGTTACGGGACGGATATTCGCGTACAATCCCAATTGCTTTCTCATTTTTAATAAGCCTTGCTCAGGTCTTACTTTTGCTTTTGGATCGTTGTCGTATTTAGGATCACCAATGGCGCCAAATAAAACAGCATCCGCATTTTTACATACATTGTAGGTGGCTTCCGGGAATGGCTCTCCTACTTCATCGATAGCAGCAGCACCAGTTACGGCAAATTGAAATTCAAAGTCATGACCGAATTTCGTGCCGACAGCTTTCATTACTTTAATTGCCTGATCTACTATTTCGGGGCCTATTCCATCTCCTGGAAGGGTGGCTATTGTATATTTCATTCTAAAAAATCTTTTATTTATTAATTCGTATTTTCTATGAGGTTAAGCATTTTAATAGTTGCCTTGATGGCAGCTATGGCCTGATCAGAATCCAATCCTTTCGTTTTGAATTGACGGTTGTCAAGTTCCCATGTAATAGAAGTTTGGCAAAGAGCATCCGTTTTACCCCCTGGAGGAATGGAAACAATATAATCTACGAGGGTTGGTTTTATCTTGCCTAATCGATCATATATTCTCCATAAGGCATTCATAAATGCATCATATTGACCATCTCCCGAAGCAGTCTCCTGGTATACTTTTCCTTCTATTTCAATGCTCAATGTAGCGACAGATCGTAGTCCTGCAGCAACTGACAGGTTGTAATTTTTAATGACAATATTCTGATTGATCTGCTGACTTTTTAACACATCGGAAATGATGTATGGAAGATCTTCTTGGGTCACTACTTCTTTTTTGTCGCCTAATTCAATGATTTTTTCGGTAATAATTTTCATTGATTTAGCATCGAGCTCGATGCCCAGTTCCTCCAGATTTTTTTTGATATTGGCTTTACCAGACATTTTGCCAAGGGCATATTCCCTTTTTCTAGCAAACCGCTCTGGCTTCAGATCATTGTGATATAAATTATTTTTATTATCACCATCGGCATGGATTCCACTTGTTTGAGTAAATACAAATTCACCTATAAGTGGTTTATTTGCCGGGATACGTACACCACTGAATGATTCAACTAATTTACTTACGAAATACAATTTCTTTTCATTGACCGACATTTCGTAATTAAAATGGTCTTTTACAATACCAATAACACTGCTTAAAGGAACGTTTCCTGCCCTTTCGCCTAAACCATTTACAGTGGTGTGAATATTTGAGATTCCTGCTTTGATAGCCGCGAAAACATTTGCCGTGGCCAAATCATAATCGTTATGCGCATGAAAATCAAAATCAGTATTTGGGTATTTATCTACGATTTGCTTACAAAATGTATATGTTTCGTCGTGATTTAGAATGCCAAGTGTATCCGGTAACATGTAGTGGGAAACAGGCTCATCTTTTAAAGCATCTATAAAATCAAACACATATTCCGGGGAATGACGCATTCCATTTGACCAATCCTCTAAATAGATATGAACTGTAATCCCCATTTTTACAGCTCTATTGATCACATCTTTAATATCAGCGATGTGTTCCTCAGGTGTTTTTCTGAGTTGTTGGGTACAATGTTTCAATGAACCTTTACAAAGCAGGTTGATAATTTTACCACCTGCTTTTTCAATCCATTTTAATGAAATGTCGCCATCAACAAAACCTAATATCTCTACCCGGTCGCCAAAGCCATTTTTGTTGGCCCACGTTAAAATTTTCTTTGCCGAATTGAATTCTCCTTCAGACACCCTTGCGGAAGCTATTTCCAGTCGATCTACTTTTAACTCTTCTAAAAGTAGTTTGGCAATATTCAGTTTTTCACTTTCAGAAAATGAAACACCTGAAGTCTGCTCGCCATCTCGCAGTGTGGTGTCTAAAACGGAAATTTTCATCGTAAAAGAAGTTAGGCTCGACTTGTTTCAAATTCTTCGATTTTATCTTTCATGCTTAAAAGATAATCGATATCGTCATAGCCATTTAATAGACATTCCTTTTTGTAAGAGTTGATCTCAAACCCTTCTGAAGAACCTGTCGCATCAATGGTGATTTTTTGAGCCTCAAGATCTACTGTAAAGGTAGCTTTAGGATCTTTATCAATTACATCGAACATTTCAGTAATAAATGATTCGCTTACTTGGACAGGAAGCAATCCGTTATTAAGTGAATTATTCTTGAATATATCTGCAAAGAAACTTGACACTACTACCTTAAACCCATAATCATGTACAGCCCAGGCTGCGTGCTCACGGCTTGATCCGCTACCAAAGTTTTTTCCGGCTACTAAAATCTTACCGCTATATGTAGGATCATTTAATACGAAATCAGCTTTAGGGTTGTCGTTTTTATCATATCTCCAGTCTCTAAAAAGATTGTCTCCAAAACCCTCTCTGGTTGTGGCTTTTAAGAATCTTGCCGGAATGATTTGATCAGTATCGATGTTCTCTATTTTAATAGGAACTGCTGATGAATTTATTTTTTGAAATTTATCTATTGCCATGTTTAATATTCTTTAAAGTAATGATCGGGGATCTACAATTTTACCTGTAACGGCTACTGCTGCAGCTGTTAACGGACTTGCTAGCATTGTACGTGCGCCAGGCCCTTGTCTACCTTCAAAGTTCCTGTTGGAAGTAGATACAGCAAGTTTTCCTTCAGGAATTTTATCGTCATTCATTGCTAAACAAGCGGAGCATCCTGGTTGTCTTAATTTGAAACCAGCTTCTTCCAGTATTTGAGTAATACCTTCTTCGTTAGCTTGTTTTTCTACTGATTTTGACCCTGGAACGATCCATGCAGTAATGTTTTCTGCTTTCTTTTTGCCTTTCACAAAATTGGCTACCTCTCTTAAATCTTCAATTCGTCCGTTGGTACAGCTACCTACAAAAACATAATCAACCTCTTTCCCTTCCAATTTATCTCCAGGATTGAATTGCATGTATTGTAGACTTTTTAAGAAGGAGTTTTGATTGCTTTTTTCTATTTCTCCATCAGTAGGAATAGAACCTTTTACTTTGGTTCCCATTCCTGGGTTAGTTCCATAAGTAATCATTGGTTCTATATCTGAAGCTTCATAGTTTAATTCTAAATCAAAAACTGCGTCTTCATCAGAATATAGTTGCTTCCATTTTTCAACAGCTTTGTCAAAATCATCACCCTGAGGTGCGAATTCTCTACCTTTGATGTATTCAAAAGTGGTTTCATCAGGGGCAATTAATCCTCCTCTGGCTCCCATTTCAATACTCATATTACATACTGTCATTCTTCCTTCCATAGAAAGGCTTCTGATGGTAGATCCTGCAAACTCGATAAAATAGCCTGTTCCACCACTGGCAGATACTTTTGATATGATATAAAGTACAACATCTTTTGCAGTTACTCCTTTAGAAAGCTCTCCTTCAACGTTGATCCTCATTTTCTTTGGCTTAGGCTGAAGGATACATTGGGTAGCTAATACCATTTCTACTTCACTGGTTCCGATTCCGAATGCAACACTACCAAAAGCGCCGTGTGTAGAAGTATGGCTATCACCACAAACCATGGTCATACCTGGCTGAGTAATTCCCATTTGTGGTCCTATCACATGAACAATCCCCTGTGACGGGTGATTCAAACCGTAAAGTGTAACACCATGATTCGTACAGTTTTCTGTCAATTTATTAACCTGGAAAGCAGAAAGCTGATCCTTAATAGGTAAGTGCTGATCAATGGTAGGAACGTTGTGGTCAGGAGTCGCCACTGTATTCTGTGGTCGAAATACTTTCAGTCCCCTTTTGTCAATTCCTGCGAATGCTTGTGGGCTTGTAACTTCGTGAATTAGATGCTTGTCGATATAAAGTACACTGGGGCCTCCTTCTATTTCCGAAACCACATGGGCATCCCATACTTTGTCAAATAATGTTTTCCCTGCCAACTTTTTAAAGGTTTAATTGTCAATAATTTTCAGAAACTACCCTGTAGTCAGGAAGTTTCGGCCTGCAAAGGTAAGAAACTTTCAGAATTATTGGAATCTCATTGGAAAACAAAATGAGCTTTTGTCAAAGTATAAAGTGGAGAAATTTTATTTTAATCCGGCTTGTAAATTCCCAGGTTTAAAATTTTCTTTTTGGCGTCTTTTAAATAGTTTCTTCCAATAGGAATTGACTTGTTAGCTATCTCAATACTGTTGCCATCAATTGCTTTTATTTTATCCAGTGCTATGGTATAGGATCTATGAATTCTTAAAAACTTTGTTTCAGGTAAAGAAGTGGTAATTTTATTAAGATTCATATGCGTGATGTAGTTGCCATGTTCCGTAATTACTCTCACATAATCTTTCAAGCTTTCGATAAACAAAATTTCGTTAAAAAAGATTTTGATGATTTTTTTATCCACCTTGAGGAAAATAATTTCATCGGATTCGGCAAGACCTACACCTGTTTTTTCCACATCACTTGGCGCTTTTACACTGTAAAGTTTATGAATTTTGTTAATCGTTTTCATAAACCTCGGAAAGCTTACTGGCTTAATTAAATAGTCAATAACATTAAATTCGAAGCTATCAATGGCATATTCCTGGTGTGCAGTGGTGATCACTACCAAGGGTGGGGACTCTAATATTTTCAACATTTCCATACCACTTAATTGTGGCATATTAATGTCTAAAAACATAATATCGACTTGGTTGTTTCTTAAATATTCTGAAGCATCCAATGCATTTTCAAAGGTTTTAACCACGGAAAATCCATCGGCTTTATTTATATGATTTTCAATCACCTTAATCCCTAGTGGCTCATCATCAACTATCAGGCATTTAATCATTTGAATAGGGTAATTTTAATTGTAGTTTATAAAAGTTATCAGCATCTATTATGTCAAGGTTATATTTTTTACCATAAAGCAAATCTAATCTCCTCTTAGTGCTTTTTAGTCCATTTTTATTTAAATCTATTACTTTTTCGATATTGTCGTTAATATTATCCTCACATTTTTTGTTTTCCATCGTGAAGGAGACGAATTCAGAATCGATAGCTAGATTTAATATAATATCAATTTTCCCCAATTTGTTATACGTTTCATTTTTAAATACACATTGTACAAAGGGGAATAATACTAATGGAGCTATTCTAGTATTCGTCAAACCGCCTTCTATATTAAATCGAATTTTTAACCGATCACCATACCTTAATTTTTCGAGTTCCAAAAAACTATTGATCAACACCACTTCTTCATCTAAAGGTACTCTGTCTTTTTTGGATTGATATGCAAGGTATTTCATCATATCCGCCAATTTGATAATAAGGTCAGGAGCTTTGTCTGATTTTTCAAGAGTTAGTGAATAAAGGTTGTTTAAAGTATTGAAAAAGAAATGTGGTTGGATTTGAGATTTCAATAATTCAATCTCTGTTTCATAACCACGCATTGTCAGCTCCTTGTTGAGTTGTTTGTTCCTTGCATTATCAATGATCAGTTTGACAGCCGTAATGATCCCGACTACATATAATTCTCCAATGAATATTTCAATAATATAATTGATATTGAAGCGATCCAACTTATTGGGGATTTCCATCCATACTTCTTCAGAAACAAACCAATATGTTAGTTCTATCCTGGCGAATGACAAGATTAACATTAGAATAAATAATGAAATGACATATATGAATGGCCTTTGAGGGATTAATTTTGGTAGTAAAATGTAAATGTTAAGATAAACGAGTATGATATGGATGGGAAATTCTACCAGGTTAGATTTTAACGAATAATGGTAATCGTCAAAGAAGCTTCCCCATCTTAGCACGTTAAGCCCAAAGTATACTAACCAGAAAATTACGTGAACTATCCATTCATTGCGTGTAACATATGTTTTTAAGGAATGTAAGGGCCGCCCATTCATAACACAATAAAAAATTTCCTAAAGCTTATTATAAAATGAGCTTTGGACTAATTATTTATCTGAGTAGGGTGGTTTTTAATGATGAATGGAGCTGTTTAGTATATGTACGTAAATAATGTTATTCAGCTTCATTTTAATGTGGTTTGGCTATTTTTTTTTCAGAGATCAATAAAAGCTATTTAATTAGTGATAGGTATTAAGGTTTTAGGGTTAAAATAATTGTGGTTGAGGCGAGCAAACGAAAAGCGTTTGCTCGCTTTATTCTCCAAAACTTTAAAACTCCTCCTTTTGAAATTTTCCAAACAAGCAATTAAATATTTAGTTATTGGGTTATTTAATTTAGTTAAAACCATCAGTTGAAAAAGTGGTCTGGAATAATGCCACACAACCAAAAATCGAATGAAAGAGGGGACAGATAAGTGATTGGTTGGTAATATTTTATTTCGGGTTAGTGAAAAAATCGTCAGTCCCAAACTGGCGATTTTTTTATTTTTATTGTTTCCGAAAAATTATTCCAACCTAGTCCAGTAAGTAGTTCTACCAATCAATGAAAATCCAATATATCCTCTTACATATAATTTGTCGATGTTTTCCAATTTCATAGTACAGCTATAGGTTTTTCCATTTTTAGGATCGTAAATTGTGCCATCGGTATATTCTCCATCTTCATACTTAAAATCTTTCAGAATTTTTAACCCAACCAATGGTTTGTTTCTCAACTTAGGGTCAGGGTTTTCATCATCCAATCCATTATCTCCTGCTTCGATTTTTACCCAGGTAATAGTTCCAAAATATTTATCGCCATTTTTAGTTATTTCTATTTTACCAGTTTTTTCTTCGTTAAACCAAAGGCCAAGAATGTCGTCATCAGCATGCTGCGCAAATGAAAAAGAAGTGAATAGAGTCATTATTACGACTGGCAATGATTTAATAAGTATCAAATTTTTCTTCATAATTTAGTGTGTTTAATAGAACATAACTTGAATCACCATAAGCTTAACATACAATCTCAAACATTTTACCTAAACCCATACAAGGCTATTTACTGGAAAGAGCAATCTTCATTAATATTGTCAGACCTTCATCTTGGAAAAGCCGGGCACTTTCGTAAAAACGGAATTCCCATTTCATCTCGTGTACATGAAAATGATTTTCTACGATTAAAAAAGTTGATTTCATTTTATAATCCTGTTAAAATAATAATTGTTGGTGATTTATTTCATAGCTCATTCAATTCAGAATGGCAGATTTTCGAGGCATTTGTTAGATCATATCCTCAAATCGACTTTTTTTTAATAAAAGGGAATCATGATGTGCTAGAGGATAATATTTATTTAAAAACATTACATTGTTTTGAAAGTTTTGAAGTGGGCCCTTTTTGTTTTGTGCATAAACCGGAAAAATTGCCAAATGGGCTGTTTTCGATTTGCGGTCATATTCACCCATCTATATTAATAAAAGCGCAGGGTAGACAAAATTTAAAGATTTCATGTTTTTATTTCACGGATAAATATGCAGTGTTACCTTCGTTTGGAAATTTCACTGGCAATTACAAGATTTCGTTTAAATTAGGAGATTTGGTATATTTAATTGTAGATGATCAAGTTGTCCCTTACAACCCAGCTTTTCACAATGAGTAAAAAAACCATTAAAGAAATTATTACATTGGTTACAAAAAATATTTTTCCTGTATTAAACACCGAGGGTAAATGAAAGACAATGAGGTTTTAGAAAAAATAACCCGTGGAGATGAATCGGCCCTCGACTATCTCTATAAGAAGTACTACCGTATGATGACAAATTTGGTCATCAAAAACAGTGGTACAGAAGAGGAAGCCAAAGATATCTACCAGGAAGCATTGGTGGTTTTTTGGAAAAAGGCAGCAAGTGGAAACCTTGTGCTGACTTCCAAGATAAGTACGTTTATATATAGTATTTGTCTGAATTTATGGAGAAAGGAGCTTGAACGAAAAAGTCGGTATTCAAGTGAAGAAAAAGATGGTGTTGAGTTTATGAATGATGAGCAGGATGAAAAAGCAAAAATTATCCATGCTTGTATTAATGAATTAGGAGATACTTGCCGTAAAATCTTGAACTATCATTATTTCGATGGTTTAAATATGCAAGATATCGCTGAAAAACTTGGATACGCCAACACAGACACAGCTAAAACTAAAAAGTATAAATGTAAACAGAAGTTGTTTGAATTAGTTAAGTCAAAGTATTCTAAAAGTGATTTTTTAGATTAATTATTATGAATAAAAACCAAAACATCGAAGAGCTGGTAAGCAGATTTTTAGAAGGGGAGATGACTGATCTCGAAAGGATCAACTTCGAAAACCAGTTGGCAAACAACTCTAATATCCAGGAAGAATTTCAATTTCAGAAAGATATTATTGAAGGAATAAAGGAAAATAGAAAGGCTGAACTTAAAGCAAGACTTGACCAAATTACGATCCCATCATCAAACATCTATCAATATATAGGAATTAAAGTTGCAGCACTGATCACTATTACTACTATGATTGGTTTTGGAGCCTATTATACCTTTTTTGAGCAAGAAGATAATACTGCGAGTGACAGTGTGATTACTTTAAATGAAGCCAATAGTGAAGAAGTAGCGCCTGAAGTTCCGCAAATGCCAGAGCCAGAAATAGAAGAAGAAATGGTAGTGGAGGAATTTGAGATTGAAACTAAATCTAATGAAGGTAATGCTTCTGCAAATACATCTTCCGGCGAAACTACTACAGAAGTAAAAGAGCCAAACAAGGAAGAAGTTATTCCTACTCCTTCAATAGTAAAACCTGACGCCGTAGAAGCTATTGCAGATGAAAATATAGATCACAAAGATGATTCGTTTGAAGTAAGTAATAATTCTTTGAATAATATCAAAGATGTATTGAAGAATAAGGTAGAAGTGGAAACGATATCAGGAAAAAAGAGAAACTTTCATTATCAATTCTACAACAAAAAACTTTTTCTCTATGGTGACTTTGATAAGACTCCGTATGAAATTTTAGAGTATAATGCAGATGATGCAAAATTATTCTACTTGTATTATGAAGGAAAATATTACGAATTAAATAGTAATCAGATGAAAATAGCACCATTGTCAGAGATAAAAAATAAAGATCTGATAGGTGAGTTAGAGCTACTACGAGATTAAAAATATACAATCCAAAAAATATTTATGGCCTGTTCGAAAGATCAGGCCTTTTTTATTTATCCCTAATTAATTTTTACCTTAGCGAAAATTTTTTCGGTGGAAAAGGTTAAGAAGAAAAAGAAACTTGGAAGCTACCCATTTGGGAGCGTAATTTTTAGCATAACCGTTGCTCTATTAGCAATTGGCTTGTTTGGTGTTTTGTTGATTTTTTCGAAGGAATTGTCACAAAGCATCAGAGGTAATGTGCAAATGCAAGTGTTTCTTGATAAAGGAATCCCTGATACAGAAAGAATAATAATCCAGAAGCAAATTTCTGAAAAGAATTTTGTGAGTGTAGAAGATGGTCAGGCATTAGTGGAGTTTATTTCTAAGGAAAAAGCGGCAGAAATATTTGTTAGGAAAACCGGGGAAGATTTTACCGAATTTCTTGGTGATAATCCTTTAAGAGATGCTTTTACAATCGTAGTAGCTTCTGAATATCAACAAGTGGATAGCTTAAAAAAGGTTAAAAAGGAGTTAATGAAAATGAAAGGTATCTTTGAAATCATATATGTGGAAGACCTGATTAACTCTGTAAATTCAAATTTAGGTAAAATTGGTTTTGTCATCGTAGTGACTGCTGTCATTTTGATATTCGCAATTGTGATTTTAATTAATAATACCATCAAGTTGGCCTTGTTTTCTCAACGGTTTTTAATACGAAGCATGCAGTTGGTTGGAGCTAAAACTAGCTTTATTATTAAACCTTTTGTTTCCAGGTCATTCTTGCATGGAATATTATCAGCAATATTGTCATCAAGTATTTTAGGTGGTTTATTATATTATTTAATGCAGAAAATACCTGATCTAAAAGTGCTTTTCAACGTGGAATTATTTTTAATCCTGTTTATATTCTTATTGATTTCGGGTGTATTAATAGCAGTATTAAGCACCTACAAAGCAGTGAATAAATACCTTAAACTTACTTTAGACGAACTTTATTAAAATGAGTGAAAATAAGAATCTTCCTTTTGGTAAAATGAATTATATAATCATGCTGGTAGGAATCGCCGCATTGATCATAGGATTTTATTTAATGACCATGGATAGCGAACCGTACGGATTTGGGTTTTTAGGGATAACCCTCGGTCCTATAATTGTAGTTTCTGGGTTTGTTATAGAGTTTATAGCCATTTTTTATAAATCCAAGGAAGAGAAATAAATAATGAATTTAATTGAAGCTATTATCCTTGGAATCATTCAGGGATTAACTGAATTTTTACCGGTCAGTAGTTCAGGTCATATTGAAATTGGAAAGGCAATTTTAGGGGTCCAGGTAAAAGACAATCTCATTTTTTCAGTAGTGGTTCATGGAGCTACTTCATTGAGTACCATCATCATTTTTAGAAAAGAAATAGGGCAAATATTATTGGGCCTTTTGAAATTTCAATTTAATGAGGAAACGAAATACACCTTGAAAATACTCATTTCCATGGTGCCGGTATTTGTGTTTTACAAACTCTTTAATAATCAGATAGAAAGCCTTTTTAATGGACAATTATTGTTGGTAGGTTCTATGCTCATTGTGACCGCAATTTTATTGACATTTACATATTTCAAAAAAGCAGGAGAGAAGGAAGTAGGTTATGTTGATGCATTTATCATTGGTATTGCACAGGCAATCGCCATTTTACCGGGAATTTCAAGATCAGGAGCTACCATCTCTACCTCATTGTTATTAGGTGTTGACAAAGAGAAATCTACCAAGTTTTCTTTTCTTATGGTGCTTCCGCCAATACTAGGTGCTATGCTGCTAAAAACGAAAGATTTTGTAGAAAACCCTGCCATTGCAGA
>JBNLGO010000038.1:0-25452 GCA_050306095.1 Cyclobacteriaceae bacterium | reverse complement strand
CTGCCTTTGTCAATCAGGGGGCGCTCTGTGTGTCCAGTTCACGGCTGCTGCTACAGGAAAGTATCAAGGATAAGCTGATACCGAAAATTATTGAGCAGGCCGGAAAGCTGCAACCCAAAAATCCACTCGACGCCGATACCACTTTTGGTGCGATTATGAACCAAGCCCATATGCACAAGGTGTTGGGTTATATCGAAAGCGGTAAGCAGGAAGGAGCCGAGTTGGTCTACGGCGGCAATCAAGTAAATCGCGAAAGCGGCGGTTATTATATTGAACCTACGATTTTCAATCAGGTAAATCCGAATCAGAAAATCGCTCAGGAAGAAATTTTTGGCCCGGTGTTGTCTATCTTTACCTTCAAAGATGAAGAAGAAGGCATCCAACTCGCAAACGATACCAGTTATGGATTGGCGGCTTACGCAACAACACAAAACCTCGGTCGTGTGCAACGTCTGGCACATGGAATTAATGCCGGTTCATTGACAATTCTCGGTACATCGACGCTATCGGCCGGTGGCGTCGGTGGTATCAGTTTTGAACCGCAGAAGGAATCCGGAATCGGCGCTGATTTTGGTATGGAAGGGATGAAGTCCTATACGGTTGCCACAACTGTAAATACACTGACCTGAGGCCGGTTTAGTGGTCATGGGATCGAAATGAAATACTTTGATCCCTTTGGTTCGCCCCCGCTTTCCATAGGATTCAGGAAAAGCAGCCTGTCCAGTCACTATAAACCAGCCTAAATCCACCGCCTATAGTCTACCTGTATTTGGGCGGCACACTCAGATACATATGCACATGGTCCCGCATGACATGCCCCTCAATTAGCTCCATGCCAAAACGCTGACATAACTCCTTCGATATCTGACCATTATCCCGACGAATCGCCCCACACATTGATTTACGGCGATACTTCGGGATAATAACAACGTGGTATCGACAATAGCACATGGCATGATATTGACTTTGCCAGTCTCTCATTAGACTTCTCCTCTTTACCTGGACTGAGGCAACCCCAGATAAGAGGAGAAGTCACCTCAAACCCAAGTTCAATTCCATAACCAGTGTAACCTCCGTTTTTCGTACCACCATAGGCAATGGTTTAGCGATTTTATTTAAAAACAAGCGCCGCATTAGAAATATCAGTTGCAGCAGAAGGCAGCCCCACGCACTTCAGTCATGTCAAGCCCTGTAAAGCCAATGGTGCTGATTCACAATACTACTACCAAGAGATGTTGACCAGACTGCCCTATGCACCAAGACCGTAGAGCAACTGGAAGAATTGGCGCCTTGGATCTTTCATGAAGCGTTTTTCAAAAATCCCTGAATGGGGTTATAGGACAAGTACGTTAAAAAACGGGCAATTACGATTACTCGGGATAAAAGACTGATAAAAACATTTTTTAACGAATCAACGATATTGTTTGCTGCTGTTTAGGTAGTATGTATTAATATGCGGATGCTTTTTCTCCGTTTAAATCATGATTTTCCTGGCCTTTTAATGCTGGACGAAAAACACAGACTAACCGAAGTTCTTCATCTTCTGCAATCAAATAATGCCGGTCATTTTTATCTAACGCATACATCGTTCCAGGTTCTATGGTATATGACGTACCATTATCTGCATCTACTACGCGCCCTTTCCCTGATATACAATAACAAGCTTCCATATGGTTTCTATATTCTAGGAGTGAACTTGTGTGTGGACTTACAACAGTATCTGTAAGAGAATACCCCATATTATCTCGCTCTAAAAGAAATCGGCGGCTTACACCATTACCCCAGTTAACTTCTCTCTCGGAATTTAAAATATCATTTAAAGAACGCACTATCATTTGCCAGTCCTTTTCATTATTTTGTGGGTATAAGTTTTTAGAAATCTTCTACAGTAAATTAACTACAAATAATTTTACTCGATAAAATATAAAAAAACAACCGTACATTTCCCATATGAACTAAAACTTTCTCGCACAAACCTCTCTACTTTTTTGAGAAATTATGAACTTAGACAAATCACCAATTGTTATAATTGAGTTTTCATAAAAATCTTCATCCAAAATTATTATAGATAGTTCTTCTTCAATCAAAGAAAGAAGCCTAATAAATGAAAATGAATCAAAAAATTCAATTATTGGAGAGGTGCTTTTAATTTCATCGCAACACTCATCCCCTAAAATAGATTCAGATATTTTTTTAATTGAAGATACCATATCATTCATTTTTTAACCTTTTTGAGGACATTATATACCCACCGATCAACCTAAATATTATTGTGGCTAACTAAAATATCAATTAAATATTTTCTATCTATTTTTCCTCTATCATTTTTAGGTATTGCACTTACAATAAAAATTGCATCCGGCCTCATATAAGATGGCAGTTTACCTGCCAAATAACTAGTTATTTTTCTTTCATTTAATAGCCTACTATCTTTATCGAATGCTACAAACAAGCCTAACTTATTTTTTTCCTGTAATGCAACGACCTCGTTCACTGAAGAAATAGCCAGCACACATTCCTCTATCTCTCGCAATTCAACTCTGTACCCATGTCTCTTAACTCTAAAATCACGCCTACCAACAAAATAAAGTAAATTATTAGCCACTTTAACAATGTCGCCCGTTGGATAATATAAACAACCACTTTTTAAGTCTTTAATAAAAACTTCAGTATTTATTTGACCATTTAGCAGATATCCTGACATTAACGAATCGCCTGAAATAAGTAATTCGCCTTCAGAGTCATCCACATCATAGAGAATTTTTGTTTTTGTAAACGGGCTAGGTATACCGATTGGTATCGGATCGTCATTCGAAAGGTCTTTTGGCGTTATCATGTGATATATACATGAATTTATTTCTGTAGAACCATACCAATTATATAATTTAGCATCGGGAATAATTTTATTTAGTCGAATTAATTTTTTTTTGTTGAAAGGTTCGCCAGCAAATATAACTAGTCTTAGGCTCGACAAATTTATAGGGTTTCTATCATGTGATTCAATTATTCTATACAATATCGTTGGAACTGAGTACCAAACACTCAACTTTTTTTCACATATAAACCTTGCAAACGGATAGCCAGATTTCGCAGGCCAGCTTGGAACAGGAACCAAAGTCGCACCAACTTTAATAGCGCAAAAAATATCGTATACTGACAAGTCAAATCCTAAAGGTGCATGATTGGCAATACGGTCATATATTGATAATTCAGTACTCGAGCAAGCCCAATCTATAAAAGCACTTGCGGCTTTATGACTGATAGCAGCACCTTTAGGGAATCCAGTACTACCAGAAGTATAGAGTATATAAGCTATGTCATTTTCTGATGCTTCCATATTTAAATAACTAGCTGATAAGTTTTTACTTTTAATCAACTCATCCCAATACAAATATTTTTCCTCTAAAGGGACTATTTTATTCTCTTTAAATGCAACTAACACAATTAGTTTTAGACTCATAGATTGCATTTCAAGAACTTTTTCGTAATCTGTATCTCGACAAATTAATACATTTGCCTCTGAGTCATTAACTATGTATTCGAGCCTATCAATTGGCGTATGTATATCAATTGGAATGTAAGTAGATGAATGCTCTATCACGCCAAAAATACTAATGTATGCTTCAGTTACTTTCGGCAAATAAATTACGACCTTTGAACCTAAGCATATATTATTTTCATATAGCCCATTGGAAAAGTTACATGCCAAATCATATACTTGCTGGTATGTATAGACTAGCTCTTCTATTTCTAACGCAACTTTTTCCGAATAGCAACCCGAAGAAAAGCAAAGATATTTTTTAAGGTCAGTCATACAATAAATTCTATTTTATTTTCGGTAATACATTTTTATTAAATGTAAATCACTTAAATTTTAAACATAATTTATCTTTAGTCAATTTATATATTTTTAATATTTAAAACCGTAAATGGAACTTCCCGCTCATAGCAGAACTTTCATATATTGCAATATTTCTAGCAAATTCTCGACTGGTGCCAAATTGGTTTCCACTACTTTTATTATTATCTTTTTTTTGGATGAACTCACTTTTCTTCAAGGTTGAAATCTGGCATTGTTTACAATGGATAAACCGTTGGGTATTTTTCGCTATGATTTAACTTTTAAGCGACGAAATAAATTTACTTTACCTCTAGCTGTCTTCTTTTGTGTTAAATGACAAAATTTAGTATTAAACCGGGGATTTACGAAATGACAGAGGATTATATATATCAAATATAAACGAAGCTAATTAAAATCGCTAAACTACCTCCTATGGCCGAGCGAAAAACGGAGGTTATACCCTCCCCGGAATTGAGCTTGGATTTGAGTTGATTTCTCCTCTTATCTGGGCCTGCTACAGACCAGATAAAGAGGAAAAGTCTAATGAGAGAGTTGCAAAGTTAATCTCACGCCAAGTGGTATTATCGATACCACATTGGTATCGTACCGAAGTATCGCCGTAAATCAATGCGTGGGGCGATTCCTCGGGATATTGGTCAGATATTGAAGGAGTTATGTCAGCGTTTTGGCATGCCGAACCATGTGCATATGTGCCTGAGTGTGCCGCCCAAATACAGTGTAGCCAATGCTGTGGGTAATCTGAAAGGGAAATCGACGATACAGCTCAATCAGAAATCTGGAAGGAGGAAAAACGTGATGATCTTTCAGTTTTAGGTCAGAGGTTATTGCGCTAGCACCGTAAGGTTAGAGGAGGCCGTAATCCGAAACTATATTCGAACTTAAGAGGCGAGATATCAAGGAAGAACAAATAATGTTTGAATATTAATCATTAGTTCGGTAAGCCCTTGCCCCCTTATTAGGTGACATCATGAAACTACCTGCTACGCAGGTAGTACATAATTAATGCTTTAAATTTCATTTACATTCAAGAGAAAAATTCAATGAATTTCAAAATAATCAATGGAGTAAAAAACCCAACCAATCTTCAGCTTAATGGATATGATCTATTATTTTCACATTTTTTTTGTGAGATATTAATTTTTGATTATGTTCTATCCGAAAATAACTTGGTATATAGCCTAAAAGAAGCATTAAAAACATGTCCATATATGGCAGGAAAAATATATAATCTTGATAGCGCAACCCCTTTTCTAACCACAAATGATACTGGAATTCTATTTATTACTGAGAGATTTAACGAAAGTATTCAGCACTATTCCCCTACAGGTAAACATTTAGACAATGGATTTATCCCGCCCCCAAAATCCATAGATGAAAACACACCAATATTTCTAATCAAGCTTTCTATATACAATAATGCATCTGTACTAGGGTTAACATTTTATCATGCTGTATGTGATGGTTATTCTTTCTATAATTTTTTAGATTTATGGGGAAAAATTTCTAAAAAAGAAAATCATATATGCAAAAAACCATTTATATTTTCCTCAAGAAAATTAAATATTAAAGATAATAACAGTGAATTCTCCAAAAAAGAATTTCCTTCAATTGTTACCGATGTCAATTACATAATGAATAAAATTAGAAAATTATCTGAAAAACCTATAAATAACTCTAAAAAAACTTTTCGTTTAAAAGAAAATAAAATAAATAAAATAATAGTAAAATACAAAGAGAAAGGACTAAAAGGTAAAGTAGGTGTTAAAGATTCTATATGGATGGCACAAATATGGAAAATTATATCTTCTAATAGATTAAAAGACAAAGAAGAGTTCGCATTTATTCAAATTTACAATGCTAGATATTTACTCGGGCTAAATAAAAATTTTTTTGGTAATACTTCCATATACCCATACTTTTTCATTAAAAATGATGATATCGATTCTATTAAAGTTGAAGAAATCGCAGAGAGGATATTATGTGTTAGAGACAACCTTTTGATAAATTCAAGTGAATTACAATGTTTTTATTCGTTTTGGAATAGAAAAATGGAAACAAAAGAAATCAATAATTATCGTATGAAATCAACTAAATTACTTTTGGAGGGAGAACTGTTAATTAATAACTTAACCACACAACCTATTTATAAAATTGACTTCGGATCAGGACCTCCGGTTTGGTACGAATTGCCAAATCGTGAAAATGCTATTCGTAATATTCACGCACTACCTGCGCCAGAAAAAAATGGTGATATTATTTTATTTGTTACTCTACCACATAAAGAAATGGAACTATTTAGTCATAAATTTTATGAAATTTTTGGAAAATAAAATATATATGTCATCAGAAAAAATATACAATAAAAATTTTATACTGCTTATTCAAGGACACTTAATTAGTCAAATGGGAACAAGCATGTATACGATAGGATTAATATTTTGGCTTAAGCAAACAACTGAATCTGCAACAACGATTGGTTTATTTTTTATGATTAGCACACTTCCTGGTTTTTTTCTAGAGCCTATCGGAGGTGCAATAGCAGACCAATATTCAAGAAAAAAAATAGTCGTGATATGCGATTGTGTAAATGGAATTGTATTTTTAGTAATTTCTATAATCTTGCTAATTTCCCCTAATTCTTCTAACTATATTATAGTTTTACTTTTTATTGCTGCACTATCTAGTAGTATTGTTGGATCATTTTTTCGACCTGCCATTAAAGCTGCTGTCTCTAATGTTGTATCCCTACAATACATTACTAGAGCCTATGGTATATTTGAAAGTACTATTCAATTTTCGCTCTTATTTGGACAGCTTGTAGGTGGAATTTTGTATAAGACATTAGGGATGCCTCTCCTAATTCTAATAGATGGCTTAACTTATATTGCATCTGCCTTTACAGAGTCTTTTATTACAATTCAAAAAAAAAATAACCAAGTTATAGATAAATCACATTTTTTTAAAAAACTCAAAAAAGATACGATAGAAGGTGTTCAGTATGTCAGAAAATCAAAAGGACTTATGGCTCTTTTTATCGTATTTTCAATTTGGTACTTTTTTGTCAATACAATTTCCGTATTGCTACCTTTTATTGTTGATGACCAACTTCAATCTACTCCCTTTTGGTATGGCCTATTAATGGCAAGTATGCCTATGGGAGTTTTAGCAGGTAATTTTTTTGCGGCAACAATTAATGCAAGATCAACACAAAAATATTACTGGATAATTGCAGCTTTAATTTTAATTGGACTTAGCGTAAGTTGTCTTGGTTTTGCTTCCAATAATGTTGAAGCTCTAATCTTAACGGTTGCTAGAGGTTTTTTCAGTGGCATTTTAGATATTTTTGTAATATCTTCCATACAATTAACAACTCAAAATCAAATGAGAGGACGAATATTGAGCCTCTTAGGCGCTATAACAACAGCAGTAGCTCCCATATCTATGGGGTTTACAGGAATTATTACGGATTTATTGCATAAAAATATCACTGTAATACTTTTGATTTCCGGCATGGGCATATCATTATCGTCACTTTATATATTATTTAATAAAGAAGTTCAGCGTATATTCGAAAAAGAAAATATGATAATTTATAAATAACCGTAAGCTATAGAAAGTGAAAAGATTCTATTGATTCAGAATCTTTTCAGCCTCTACAGTTAAACTTCATAATCCACAGTTAACATTTTCCTAGGTCTGAGTTAAAGGAATCTCTACCAGATTTCAATTGGAAATCTGTTGGAGGATCAACACCTAAAAGATGCTCTACTACATAGTCCCACGACCTTTGTATAGTATAGCCGGTCAACCCATGCGTAAGATTGGGTAATATCAGCATATCAAATCGCTTATTTGCGTTTTTTAACGCTTCCACCAGACGAAATGTAGTTGCGATTGTTACAACATCATCCAAAATACCAGCAATAATAAGTAACTTTCCCTTCAACTTATTTGCAAAATCTGGCAACTGATGAGTATCGGCTACTTTCATATGGAATGCCCCCATCATCCGCCAATCCATAACTGCATTCTGGCTAACACCAACCTTGTAAAAATTTGGATGAATAAGTAACCCTGCCACAGATAATGGAATACTTCCGAACTCCACAATACCAACCTTTTCTAAATCCATATACGGATACAGCTTGGCTAATTGAGCAATACCGGCAACACTATCTTCTTTATTCAGCATATCCATTTGTGAAAAGTCGGGTTTTAAAATCGGATCCTTATATGAGCTAAACTTTACATTTCTCAACCCCTCGTTACCCCTATTAAAAATTACTACAGCAATAAATCCTAATTCAGCGTAGGCCCAAGCTGACAAATAATGTCCGTTTCCATTATGATTGTTGGTAAATGCGCCTACAGGAGAAGCATACGAATATGAACAATCTAATACCGGATAAGTATCGCTTGGGTCAAAATTTGAAGGACGGAATACAACTCCATATATATCTGTTTCTCCATCTGCGGCCTTTAACATTACTGGCTCTGGCCAAGTGCAATTCTCAGGCAACCCCAAAATATTAGCCGTCTCTAAAGTTTGTATTTCAATACCATTTCTATCTAACAATAAACTCACAGGGGTTTCATCAACTCTAGAACGAGTCGTAACTATATGCTGACAATCAGGTGATATACCATTTGCATCAGGATCACCAAAAGAAATACAACTTTGTTGATCACAAACAACATACTCGTGGTTACTAGACAAAATCGTGGTAAGTTCACCTGTGTCAATATCAACACAGCATATATCGCAGTAATACGGATTTCGCCCTTTTATTCTACCTGCTGTCTGAATAAATAATTCTCTTTTTTTATTATCAAATCGTAATACGTTTCGCACAAGCCAATCACCCTGGGTGATGATTTTTTTTAATTTTCCTGAAATTAAATCATAAAGATATAAATGTGCCCAACCACTACGCTCGGATAGCCAAATTAATTCATTTGTCTGTTGCAGCGGTCTAGATAAAGCACATAAGTGAGAGGTTGGAATTAGTTTAACCAGGCAGTCAGATACTTCCTTGATAATAATTTCAGAAAACCCTGTAGAAGTATCTACTTTTACCAAATTTAGTTCGCAACCACCAACAGCCTGATCAATGAAATAAGCATGACGGCTATCTTTATTCCACCAACCTCGCCCACCACTGAAATAACCAATATAAGGTGGATAAGCAACGGGGCACAAAGGGTAATCCACGAACCGAATAACATTGTCCTCCACATCTATGGATAAAAACTGATAGGATTCAATGTGCTCATCTCCTGAAAAAGCAACTCTACGTTGCTCATCTAAAAAGCGTGGATGAAATAAAAACTTTGGGCGCAAACTACCATCCGTTGGCACATACTGAATTAAAGGAGGCCCATATTTTACTTTACGGGAATCAATTACTTGAGTGAATATTTTCTTCGAATCAGGAGACCAAATAGCCTCAACAGTAACTTTTTCTTGACGACCATAAACTGTTGGAGTGCTACCGTAAACGAAATTCCGCTCTCCATCAAATGTTAACTGTTTTTCTACATCACTTTTTAAATCTTTTAACCATAAATTATAGTCACGGATAAATACTGCTTTTTCACCATTTGGAGAAATCCTCCACCAATTTGGCACACAAAAAATTTCTTCACAAACCAATTTTTCACGATCATAACACCAGCGTTTTTCCAATGCTTCAAAGAAAATTTTTCCGTTTGGTTTCTCAAACTCAATATTAGATATCGGAAGATTACCTTTCTCAATTTTTTTTCCTACGGCATTTGATAATTCGACCGCTAACTTAGCGTGGTTAAATGCTTCGGTATTAACTCCTTGTTTTGCATTAACTAATCGAAAACAATGACCATTTCGTGTTTCTCTTCTATACCAAAAATATCCTGAATCTCCAATCCAGTGTGGGTATAATGTTGTATTAAAAGCGACACTTTTATTATAAACTCCCTGTTCTAGCATTTGAGCACGTTCATACCTAGCTCGAATATCGATATTTTGGTATTTGTTTTTAGCTACTGAACTCATAAGTACTTCTTCCAAATATTTTTATCAATTTATATTACAAATATTAATAAACTTATTTTAAAAAAAATTTATTTAGCTTCGGGATAGTACTGATAAACCAGACATATCGTTATTATCATTGATTGTTGCATGAATCCGATATTTTGATTTCAGCAGACCTACTACTTCTTTACTTTTAAAGTTCTGCCGTTTAACTAAGCATCGATATTACGATACAGATAAGGCATCCACAATGATTGTGGCTTAAACACCTCACTTGCCTCATAATTTTTTATTTTTACGTTGCATTGAGCCTTACTCATCGAAGTAATACCGATCCTGCAATGTAAGTGGTTTTACGGAGCCGTTTCAAAATCTAACAACATTAACCTTCAGTGATTCATTGAAAATCAGATTCCTTATCCAAATCCAATCATGTACTACCTGCGCAGCAGGTAATTTAAAGTTGCCCTCTAATAATGGGGCGAGGACCTGCCGAATTAATAATCAATATTCAAGCTTCATTTGTTCTTCCTTGATCTCTCGCCTCATGAGTTCGAATATAGTTTCGAATTACGACCTCCTCTAACCCTACGGTACTAGCGCAATAATCTCGGGACTAAAACTGAAAGATCATCACGTTTTTCCTCCTTCCATACTTCTGATTGATCGATATCGCCGATTTCCCTTTCAGCTTACCCACACATTGGCCACACTGTATTTGGCCGGCACACTCAGGCACATATGCACATGGTTCGGCATGACACGCCCTCAACCAGCTCCATGCCAAAACGCTGACATAACTCCTTCAATATCTAACCAATATCCCGGCGATTCGCCCCAAACATTGACTTACGGCGATACTTCGGTACAATATCAATGTGGTGTCGACAATACCACTTGGCATAAGGTTGTCATTGCCAGTCTCTCATTTGACTTCTCTTTTTTATCTGGGTCTGTCACAGACCCAGATAAAGGGAGGTATCATTTCAAACTCCAATTCAATTCCGTGAACGGTATAATCTCTGCTTTTCACACTGCCATAGGCGACGGTTTAGCGATTTTAATTATTTAGATTAGAATCAAAAAACCTAGTAATTACTTCATATGCTTCATTAGATTCCGGGAGGTAAAAATTATATAAGAAAGCATGCCCTAAACCTTCCCATATTTGCAAATCAGATTTTATACCTAAGTTTACAAGCTGTCTATGAGTATAGGCTGCTACACTTAAATCTGTGTCCTGTGTTGAACTAATCAATAATGTAGGGGGAAATGTTCTAAGAATTTCCTGAGATTTACCAGGAAATGCAAGTTTATCCTCCTCATCCATTCCCTGAAAATATAAATCTTCTTCAATACTTTTTACTTTCTGATTGTTAATACTAGCGATAATATTTGCTGTATCTCCTTCGCTCCAATAAAAGGCACCACCACATGACAAAGTGATAGCTCCCGGCATCGGTAACCCCTCTTGTCGCAAATAGGCTATAGTTTGAGATGTAAGTAGTGCGCCAGCAGAGCATCCAAATATACCAATATTATTCGGCTCATATCTTTGTAATAATGTTTTGTAAACAGAAAGGACATCGTAATTAGCTGATGGGTAATGATGCTCTGGAGCCATACGATAATCAACACTCACCACCTTTATTCTACCAATTTTAGAAATAGGAATAGATTCTAGATGACTAACTGTTCTTGCACCATGCATGAACCCTCCACCATGTAAATTTATCAGAACTCTCTCCATATTAATTTTACTCACCCCGATATTGGGAGTAAAAGTTTCGACGGGTATTTCATCCATGACTTCTCTTTTTACATTAACCGGGTATAGATTAATAAGATTCTGATAAATTTTAGAAGAGTAAAAAACACTAGCGTAGCGTTCTCGTACAAAAGAATTTTTAATAATTGAATCTTTATTATTAACAAATTTATAATCTTCGATGCTTTCCAAATATTTACTTTGCTCCATAGCATAGGTGTGAAGAGCATTCTTTGATTCATCACTTAGAAAACAAGAAAGAGGTAAATTAGACGGTATTTCTCGAACAGCATCTTTATTGCTTTTTCTAATTTTCATACCTGTAAAAGCCATTTTTGTCTATTGAGTGAATTGTTTATTAGATATATTTTATTTCAAATAAAAAGCGTTACCCTTGATACAGCCAAGTTGCCGAACACTATCTTCATTTTTATAATAACCATAAATAACATGAAAGTTTCTTTGTAATTCCTTTAATACTTGATAAAAAACCCGAGTATTTTCAGAAAATTTGTTAATTCTCTCCGTAGGAATTTTAATCGTGCAAAAATACACTGTCTGCCAAACATCCTGTATAGCTGAATTGGTCATCATTTCTGCAGCGTATGACAAAAAATAATCGTAGTTCCACCACAGGCTGGGTTCAATGGTTATTATTCCTCGAAAAAGGTTCAGTGTAATTAATGATGCATATAAGCTAAAATAGCCCACTCAATGAGGGCCCCTCCAATTTTCTTTCTTCATTAGTTCGATAACGTTGTTCAATGTTGGAAATTAACTTTGATTGCAAAATGTACCACTTCTCACTGGCTGGCTTAGTGTACTAGAAAAACTCAAAAAAATAGCTGATCTGCCTATAAAGCCTGATTGTCCTTCGCAACCCAGCTTTCAAGCAAACCTAGAACAGCAGGACTAAACTGAGGAATCTAACTTTCAAAGTGAAAAACCTCCCAACCTGACTGCATTATAAACAACAAAAAGCACTTCAATTCCTTCTTATAAACTCATCCCATTTTTCCAGTTAATTAAAATTAGTCCAAGAATTCCTGCTGTTGGAGGAATTCCATTTTATGAGTTTTTTTGTTAATCAATACACGATATCATCACACTTAAAATGGCGGAAAATTTCGATTTTACTTCCTTCGTAATGCACGAATTTTTCTGAAGATCATTATTTTCTTTTTTATGTGTCCGAGCTTCACAGCCTTTCAGGCGCTTGCGAAAATAGTAAAGCGGGTATGAAACTGTATGGTCAATATTTCGATTGGTTTCCGTCGTCATTTTAATTTTTATAAAAAATTGGTAGATTTATAATATCCAATATCAATGCCACCGCTGAGTTGGGGCAACCCTCAAGAACACGATTGATGTTGACTGCGTTAACGGTGTTCTGGCAGGACTCATCGGTATTCATCATTCGACCTAAAAAATCGTAGTGGTACTGATGGTGGATATTGTTTTTCCCGATTTTCTGGCAATTGCATATCTACAGCTTCCAACAACTGTGGCCCTGTAAGTAGGTTAATTAAATGATTGACATCGATATTTTCGGCGTTTTTAAATGCAATGTGGCCATTGAGTGGCTGGGTGGTTTTCGGTTTTTTTTGCACTTAGCTCACTGTAGGGAAACCGCTATAACTTATATGAATGTATTCCAAAAGAAAAGCTTTTTATCCATATTGTTGGAAATTAACCACACAACGAGATAAATATATCTAATCAGCGTGGTTGCTTTACTTCTAGGCACAAAGGAACCTATTCAGAAATATAATAACTCTTCAAATAACCACAAAATCTATTTAAACGAATACTAAATATATATTTAAATAAATATATTGCAATCACTTTCAAGCAAAAATTACAGTATAGTCGGTCAATTGCATACGATTATATGACAAAACAATTAAGGTGTTATGGAAGTCTTGCAGGAGGTAACACGAAGACTACCTAAGAAAAGAAAAGGAGCATAGATTTTTATTTTCTCTTGTATAATACCTAAGACTATAAACCATCTCGGAATGATATGCGGCAGTCATTCGAATACTTTATTTATGCAAATTTTTAGTATTCTTGCTTATTATCTAAAAGTGGTAGGCGGTCCATTGCACTGCGACACCTTTGTAGAAAATTAAAAATTTCTATGTAGCTGGGAAATAGGCTTCATTGTATCGAGCCTGAATTTAAAGTCTGGTAGACGGCAGTCTTACCACTAACCTCCTCCGGGTATTTCTACCATAAAAAAGCATCAGTACAACACTAGACATCATGTAAACTTTTAATTAAAAACCCATAAAATAAAGAACAAAATTAATATATAAAACAACTATTATACTGTATTTTTCAACTCTAAAGTTTGATCCTCTATCCTACCAACGAGTAACATAACATATACCCCCCAAATTTATTGTTAGCAATGAGGTTATTTATATAGTTTTGACCAAAACAATCAAATCAATAACTTAATATAAAAATAGTTTTCACCTAAGCAACAAATACTTTAGACAAGAAAAGGGAGAAGAAATGAAGACCATATCCACTCACAGAAACAATAATAAACAAAAAATCAACTCGAGGTTTAAAGTTAAAAACTCTCTACACTATACAATTGCAGTAAAACTTATACTACCTGCAGCAATAGGTTTAACCGGAACATCTGCTACGGCAGAAAATGGTAGCGGCAGTCCTCACGATGAAGGCATAACCTCCAATAGAGCTATTCCAATAGATCCAAGACAGGAGGTATTATATGAAGAAATACAGGTGACAGTCAGCAAACGCCCCCAAAGACTACAGGATACAGCAATGGCTGTATCCGTACTAAGCGAAAATACTATTGAAAAACGAAATCTTGTCAGCATGGGCGACTACCTCAGCACCATTCCCGGTGTCACCATTCACGATCTCGGCGCCGGCGCCAACTCCATCACCATGCGCGGTATTTCCGTCAGTCCGCAAATAGAACGCACCGCTGTGGGGGTGTACTTCGGCGAAGCGTCGGTATCGGGGATGGGCTCTGGTATCGGCATTGTTAGCAGCGACCTGAGGATGGTGGATGTTGAGCGTGTTGAAGTGTTGAAAGGGCCTCAGGGAACCCTCTATGGTGCCGACAGTATGGGCGGTATTGTGCGTATTATCCCAGCCGCGCCCAATTTGGAGCAGATGGAAGGTAGTGTCGGCGCACAGTATTCCAATACCGGGGAACTGGGTGGCAATAACCATCAAGTTAAGGGCGTGCTGAATCTTCCTCTGGTGGGAGACAAGCTGGCTCTGCGTGGTGTCGCCTACCGATTTGAAAATAGCGGCTATGTCGAAAACATCGCCGGTAGTTACATGGGGGATGCTAATCCAATCCCCAGTTATGTAGCAAATTATGGCAGCATTGTCAGGGATGAGAGCAATATCGGTAGCGACGAAACGACCGGTCTCCGTCTCGCGGCCCTTTGGCAACCCGTCGAAGACCTAAGTATTAATCTCAGCCACGCCTGGCAGGAAATCGACCAGGATGGACTACGTGAAGTGCAACTGAATCTGCCGGGTAAATTCCAGCAAACCCGGGTGCAGCCCTGGCCGAATGCCACCTTTGCCACAACGGCCAATGGCATAGAGCCTGAGCGTGCAGGGGTGAGAGAGGAGGTGAATGTCACCAGTCTCGTGCTGGATTATGACCTAGGGTGGGGCACCCTGCACAGCGCGTCATCGTGGGTTGACAGGGAAGGAGTATACTTTTATGACTATAGCTATCAGTCAATATGGTCGATGCCATTTCTAGACACACTGGTCAATGAAGGCGAGCGCTTCACTCAAGAGTTGAGATTCGTCTCACAGTTTGAGGGAGCACTGCAGCTAATCGCGGGACTATATTATGAGGATTACGAAGACATTTATAATCTCGCGGAATACTATTCGGCTGACCCCGCTAATGCAGGCGCTGCCAATGCCGCTCAGGGATGGGATATCTGGGCCGGACATGAAGAAGACCCCTATTGGTTTCTTGGCCAATATCGAACCTCTGCAGAACAGAACGCGTTTTTTGCTGAAGTGTCCTACGACATTACGGATCGCCTCACGACCACCCTGGGAGTGCGTCATTATGAGTATGAGCAAAGCGACTGGGCTAAGCGAGCTGGTCTCTGGTATTTTAGTGAAACGTTCGTACCACCTACAAGTGATAAAGCTGACGACCGTGGCGAAACCTATAGAGCCAATCTCAGTTGGAAGCTCAGTGAGGAGACTCTACTTTATGCCCAGTGGGCGGAAGGCTTTCGGTTGGGGAGCATTCAAAGGCCGAAAAAGGAAGCATGGGGCTGCGATATTGACGGCAATGGCCTCTATGAAGTAGATGGTGGCGGAGAAGTCCCCATCGTAGACGGGCTACTTGAACCGGATACGACTGAAAACTACGAGTTAGGCTTCAAAGGGACGTTCGCCGATAACCGGGTCAGCCTTGATATGGCGCTCTATCATATCGACTGGGAAGGACTGCCGGTAAGTGTCTCATTGGCAATGAGCGGTTGCGGCTCCTATACCGCCAATGCCGGTGCCTCCACCTCAGAAGGTATTGAGGTGGAATCCAGTCTGCACCTGACGGATGCGCTGCAACTAAACCTGGCCGCGTCCTATAACGAAACGAAGCTGTCAAAAGACCAGTCGGAGTTGGGCGAGAAGGGCGACGACCTGCCAGGCTCGGCGGATATCAATTTCAGCGCAGGCCTGGAATATGGGTTCAGCCTGGCCGGCTACGAGGTCTTCGCCCGGGTCGACTACGAGTATGTGGGGGAGTATGACACCACGTTAAACCAACCCAATCCTGTACCCAGTAGCGGCGATTTCAGTCAAATCCACCTGAAAACTGGTATCACCCTGGACAAACTGGCGGCCAATCTGTTTGTCAAAAACCTGACCAATGCCGACGACCTGACCTGGGTGGAACACTGGAGTGTTGGTTCGGAGCCAGAAGGTGCGGGCGGTTACCGACTTCGCCCCCGAACCATCGGGCTCAACCTCCAATACAGTTTTTGATCCTGTAATTTTCGCTTAGAAAGGTTCACCACCGACGCCCGTCGCGCCGGTGGTGAAACACTTAATAGCGCATTCATAAAAGTCAGCCCGCCAATAAAAGCTCAAAAAATCCGTTTTCAGTTTCCAGGTGATGTCGCAGTATGTTCAATGAAGGTAAGACCCCATCGCAGCAACTTTCCATCCCGCGTATCACCCGCCTGGCTTACGCGGCCCCCATGGTGCCGGCATTGATACTTTCCGGGCAGATGTATGTCCTGCCCGGTATCTATGGCCAGTATTATGGCTTGTCACTGGCCACCATTTCGCTGGTGGTGTTTATGGCCGGGTTGTTTGATACCCTCACTGATCCCATGATGGGCTATTGGTCGGACCTCTACCGGGCTCGCACCGGCAGCCGCCGGCTTTTCGTTGTCTGTGGCATGGTACTCCTCTTGCCCTGCAGCTGGTTGCTGTTTGATCCCTGGTTGGACGCCAACGGAAATGCGGGGCTCGCAGGATTTGTCCTGTGTTATTTTGCGTTTTACTGGGCCACGACCTGCACCATGATTCCCCATTTTGCCTGGGCCAAGGACCTGTCAACCTCATCGGATGAGCGCACCCGGCTCTTCGGTGCTCGCAATGCGGGAGGCCTGTTAGGTAATGGCATCGGGCTTGTCATTCCTATACTACCCTTTTTCGCCACCAGCGACATCACCCCGGAGACCTTACGCTTCTCTGTCTGGGTTGTGTGCCTGCTTATGGTGCCGTGCTTGTTTTTGTTCAATCGCTATGTCCCCGATGGGTTGCGAGTTCATGAGGTTGAAAGCACAGCGGAAAACCCTTTCCGTGCATTAAAAGCGCTGTTACAAAATAGGCCGTACTTGCTGTACCTCACGGCCAAAATATTTTACGGCTTGGGTGTCGGGGGATTTTACGGATTGCTTTTTATTTTTATCAGCTCGTTTCTGGGGCTTGGGGAATATTATGTCTATCTGTTTTTGCTTCATATCGTGGTCGGCTTTCTGCTGGTTTCACCGACGGTGCATCTGGCCAACGCGTTCGGCAAACAGCGCACGTTTGCTATCGGAATCGGCCTCAAAATTATCGCGTTTCTGCTGCTGATTTATCTGCTGTATAGCAGCGGGGAGCAAGCACTGTTAATTCTTTGTATCGCGGTTATTCTGCTTGCGGGCACGTCCATGTGCTGCAACATTGCCGGAGCCTCCTATCTTGCGGATATCGTTGATTACGACACCTTGAAAACCGGTCGAGACCGGACCGCGACGTTTTACTCCATGCAAAACTTTATCGAGAAAGTCGGCACCACCAGCTTCGGACCGGCGCTGGGGTTGGGCCTTGTCGGCCTGTTTGGCTTTGAACCGGCCTCACCCGTCCAAACGGAAGAAACCCAATTCGGCTTTGCGCTGGCCATGGGTTGGATTCCCATTCTGGTATCACTCATCGCGGTCTGGTTATTTTGGTTGATTCCCATTGATAACCGCCGCCGTACCATTATTCGTAAACGGTTGGATGCCCGGGAGGCCAGAAATTATAAAAAGAGCGCAGTAATAACAAGTCAATCTCAACAGCTAAGCCCCTCCAAACAAAAATTAAAAAAAGTTATCATCGATCCAACATGACTGCAAATATCAACTGGCGAGCCAACACCAAAGTTCAAAAAATTCAAACCTATTATTTAACCAATTTCACTACTTTGAAATTGTAAGCGGTTTTCGCACCACTAAACATTTCACAGACAACCACTAACTTTTATATGAATTTTTCAAAAGAAGTTCTAAATATGTAAGTCGTGCCATAGCTACGCTTGAACAAACTTTCGTCGATGGCTGCAGGCCAAACCGTAAATCTCAACATTGAAGGCAATCAAATCAATTTTGATTGTGAAAATGGTATGGCGTTTTGGATGCCTATATGTCAACACCAAGGTTTCAACCATTGTATAAACACCATCCTCTGATACTATCTGTTGAATTAAATCGCGGATTCAATTCCGAAGTGCATCACTTGACAGGGTAGAAAAAGAGGCCAGCTGAAGGTAGCCTTGGAAACTTTTTCTCCGGCAGAGATTAAGTGATGACAAGAACGTACAATCAGTTGACCTACGAGCAAAGATGCCAGATTTACGCCCTCAAGAAAAGGGGAAATAGCCAAAGAGCCATAGCGGCAGCTATAGGCATTAGCCAATCGACCATTAGCCGGGAGGTGGGCAGAAATAGCAGGGAGCGGATACTGTTACAAACAAGCTCAGCACAAATTGGATATGACACGCCAACAATCCTGTAAACCCACCAAAATGACGCCAGAGCAAGTTGGAGTTATTGAGTCCAAAATACGCCTTGACTGGAGTCCAGAGCAAGTCTCTGGCTGGCTTTTGGACACTCAAGAGCAAATTGAGTCATGAGACGATCTATAAGCACATCTGGGCTGACAAGCAAGCAGGAGGAGATCTCTACAAACACCTGAGACGGCAAGGTAAAAAGTATGATAAGCGAAGAAACGGGAAGTCGGCACGAGGCCAGATCAAAGTTCGGGTGAGCATTGATAAACGCCCCAGAATCGTAGAGTACAAAAAGCGAATTGGCGATTGGGAGATTGACACAGTGATAGGGAAAGGCCACAGTGGCGCATTGGTAACCGTGATGGAGCGGGTAAGTAATTTTACCTTAGCCGCTCATGTCAATAGCAAAATCGCAAAGGAGGTCACCAAAGCCACCATAGCACTGTTGACACCCTTAAAGGATCGGGTTCATACAATCACGGCTGACAACGACAAAGAGTTTGCGTATCATGAGCAGATCAGTGAATCGTTGAAAAAAAGTTTGCTTTGCTCACCCCTACAGCTCCTGGGAACGCGGGCTAAACGAGAATACGAACGGCTTACTGCGCCAGTATTTTCCAAAAAATACCAACCTGAGAAACGTTTCTAAGAAGGACGTTGACAAAGCGGTTGAGCGATTAAATTCTCGTGCAAGAAAGGGTTTGGAGTTTAAAACACCAATTCAACTTATGAATAAGTACGGCGTCGCCGCTATAACGGCATAGTAGTGATGCACTTCGAAGTTGAATCCGCGAATTAGATAAATGAAAAAAGTAGAAAATGAAATGAGGGAATAACGATGAATGACATAACTGCTAAAACCACCATAGAATTGGACATGCAAACCCGCTATGAACGTGCCCGTCAATTGATGCAGGGACTCAATAGTAAAACTGTCTCCTACAATGATGTTGTGTATCCCGTTTGGATTGGAGAAAGTGATTGCTTTTGGTATATCCATCACACAAGAGATACGCAGGAATACCGCCTCGTAGATGCCAAAGCGAAAACCAATGAAATTGCTTTCGATCATCGCTCACTAGCAACTGCCCTTACCGCCGCATCCGGTAAACCGGTGGATGCTGACAACTTACCCATCGATAAAATCAATATTAATATTGATCCACTGACACTGACTTTTCGGGCCTTTCAAAGACGCTGGCGTTATGAACCGGACGCTGAACAGTGTACTGAAATCGAGCAGTTTACCTGGAACGAAGTGGTATCGCCAGATGGCCAGGCCATGGTCTTTCGCAAGGATTACAATCTGTGGTTACGCAACCTGGAAACTAATGAGGAAAAAGCTTTAACGACAGATGGGGAAAAGCTGTTTCAATATGGTGCTACAGGAGCTTGTTGGGGATGGGAAATGCCTGGCGGTTTGCAAGTAGCTTGGTCACCAGACTCAAAACGCATTTTTACCGTACAGCGGGATCAACGCTGCGTGAAAACACTGCCAATAGTACACCACGTACCAAAAGACGGAAGTATTCGCCCAACAGTTACAGAGCACCCCATCGCCTATGCGGGTGATGAGCATATTGAAACTCTGCGTTTGGTAGTAATCAATGTGGAAACTGGCGAACACCAACCTGCCTGTTACTCTCAGATTCCTGTAACTCGAAATCTTTGGGGTATTTTCGATTCTCGACTGGGCTGGTGGGGCAAGAATAGCCAGCTTGCGTATTTTGTAGATGTGGATCGCTATTACAAGTATGCCCGGGTAGTTGAGTTTAATACCAATACAGGGGCCTGCAGAATTCTGTTTGAGGAAACTACCGACACCCATATCGACTTAATGCTCGATCAGGACGAATACCCAGCTCTAATGCCTCTACCAGAAACCGATGAACTCCTATGGTTCTCCGAGCGTACTGGTTGGGCACACTATTATCTTTACGATCTCAAGACCGGTGAAATGAAAAATGCCGTCACCTCAGGTCCAGGGCTCGCCCGCTACGCCGTGGAATATATTCCCGAGCGCCGAGAATTGTTCGTACAAATGACCAGCCGTGTCAAAGGGTATGATCCCTACTATCGTGATCTGACTCGCGTCAATATCGATACCGGCGAATTGACAACGATCATTTCCGGTAATCACGACTTTGTCGTCATCTCACAACCCGGAGAGCGGACTCGGCTCACCTCCTTCGGCTGCCCCACCTCTTCGCGTGGTGTATCCCGAAGCGGTAACTTTGTAGTGGTAGCACAAAGTCGTGCTGATGAACCCACTATCAACTACCTAGTCGATAGGGATGGCAACAAAATCATGGATCTTGAAACCACTGATGTATCTGGACTGCTGGAAGGCTGGAACTGGCCTGAGCCCGTAACGTTGAAGGCAGCGGATGGATTAACGGATACCTATGGCCTCGTTTACCGCCCTACTTGCTTTGATCCAGACAAGACCTGGCCAGTGTTGTCTGTCAACTTCAACCAACCTGAAATGAGCACTGTTCCCAAAGGCTCTTTTGCCAGCACCGGAGTGCATTGGCGCTATTATCTAACAGCTGCGGCTCTGGCTGAACTGGGTTTTATCGTTGTCCAGGTCGATGGACGAGGTAGCCCGGGACGAGAGAAAGCCTTTTTCGATACAAGCTATGGCTACTCGGAAAACGCTAACCATATTGATGATCACGTAGCAGCCATCCGACAACTGGCCGAGCGTTATCCTTATATGGACCTGGATCGTGTCGGTATTGCACCGATTCTGTCCGGGGGAAGTGGGGCGGTGCAAGGTCTATTGAGACATCCAGATTTCTTTAAAGTTGGTGCAATATTTTGTCATCACGACAATCGATTGTTTACCGGACAGAATCAGACTGAAAAATATGATGGCCCCGTTGCGAATGATAATCAACACCAATATGTGGAAGACATGGCTGATAAGCTGAAAGGAAAGCTGCTGTTGATGGTAGGCATGCTCGATGAATGCACTCCCCCAGCAATGGCGTTCCGATTCGCCGAAGCACTGCAAAAAGCCAACAAGGATTTTGACATGATTGTATTACCCAATATGGCCCATATGTCTCTCAGTCCGGAAGGTTTTTATATGCTTCGCCGCGCCTGGGACTTTTTTGTTCGTCACTTGATAGGTGTGGAGCCGCCAAAGCAATTCAATCTGCCTTTCAATAATTAGGCAACGTCGGATTCAACCTGACAGTTTTCTTCACTACAGTAGGCCTGTTGGCTATTATATTCTTTAACTTTTATAAGAAAGTAATAGCCAACCTAAGCATTAAACCAACTGAAATTATTCCTGTGGAGACAGGATAAATTCTAAATAGGTTTTAACTAGGCTACGATCTATTTCAGGAATATCAATCGGCCCATTTTGCAATAGCTTCAATGTTAATTCGGATTGGATATCCAGTTCCACCCTAATTTCTTTGTCATCGCGACCGCTACCTCCTATAAATTTGTGCATTAGAGGATAAATGGAAATATTCTCTGCGTTTTCTACAGATTCTTCTACTACGTTCAACCACTCTTCGAACTCCAATTTTTTTAATGGAACAGCCCCCATGTCGCAGTTATTATAAGTTTCAAAAAAACAATTCATATTTATTGATCTAGGATTATCTATATGAAAAACGCTTATATTCGGATTGCTTAGTGTGGACAGATACATAAGTGATCTAACTGCATAGTCCACTGGCACTAACTTCAAATTCCGAGCATAGTCCTTTGGATAGCAACCCAGTTGAATACTACTTGACACAAGTCGAAAAAGCCATTGATCTGTATCATATCGCCCCTGCTCTGTATCACCTGTCACCAAACCCAAACGGAATATTCGGCATGGGATACCTCTTTTCTGAGCCAACATAACAATTCTTTCAGCCACCCATTTAGTGCCAATATAACCACTTGAATACAAATGTCGTTCATTTTCAATGTTGGCACACTCATTAACCACTCTTAATGTCTGTTTACCTTCTCCGATTTGAGAAAATATACTCGTTGTTGAGGAATAATTAACTGGTTTAAGTCGATATGAACATGCCAAGCGCAATATTTCCTGAACGCCCCCCACATTTGCAGCCTTAAGCACTTTATAAGAGGCAATGTGATTCATCCCTGTCGCGTTATGATAAATAATATCAATTTTTTCAGCCAAATATGAAAACTCTTTTTCCGAAAGGCCTAAGCGGGGCTTACAAATATCTCCAAGTATTAAGTGTAGTCTATTATTGTATTTTTCTCGCCATAGTTGGTTATCAACCATGATACCCTTTAATCTCTCATAAGCGTTATTTTTGTTCCTACCTCTCACTAAACAATAAACATTCGCCGAAGTTTTTTCCATTAATTCACGCAACAAAAACCGGCCGACAAATCCCGTAGCACCGGTAAGAAAAATAGCATCACTTTTATTACTAACTGAATATTTGGCATTGGTTCCATGAATTTCATTGGGGAGAGTAACTTCTTCAGATTTAATAAAGATATTGTCACCCAAAGTGGGTTCGCCTGTATCAAGTACCCGAGTTAACTTTTCTATTGTGGAATATTCAAATATGGATCTCAAAGGAATTCTCTTTTTACATACTCTTTCTATTTGACTAACCAGTTTAACCACCAATAATGAATGCCCACCTAAATTAAAGAAGTCGTCATGAATACCTACCTTATCGACGGGAAGTTGCAAAACATCCGCCCAAATGGATGCCAGGCTTTTTCCCATTTCTGTGCGAGGGGCTACATATACCTCGGTTAACAACGAGTCTTCATCCGGTAGAGGTAAAGCTTTACGGTCAATTTTACCGTTGGGAGTTAATGGTAGCTTATCTAAAAATACAATAAAGCTCGGTACCATATACTCCGGTAGCCGTGTGTGCAGCGCTTCTCTCAACTCAGATTGATCCAGTGCTTCCTGCGTTTCACCAACAAGGTAAGCCACCAGATAATTATCCCCTGATTTATCACGACTCTGCACACTAACAACAGATTCCCGCACTCCCTTTTGTGCCACTAGCGCATTTTCAACCTCTCCCAATTCGATTCGATAGCCGCGAACTTTGACTTGATAATCAATTCGCCCGATGTAGTCGATATTCCCACTAGGCAACCACCGCACGAGATCGCCGGTTTTATATAATTTCGTATTTGACGTAAACGGATTGTCAATGAATCTCTCAGCGGTCAATTCCGGTCGATGTAGATACCCTTTTGCCACACCGTCACCCGCGATATAGAGTTCACCTGCGACACCAATAGGAACTGGTTTTTGATACTCATCCAAAATATAAACTTGGGTATTGGCAATCGGCTGGCCAATCGTTACCAGTTGATCTTCTCGAACCCGACTCACTGTAGACCAGATGGTGGTCTCCGTGGGGCCGAAAAGGTTCCATATCTCAGTCTGTGTTGCCAGAAGCTCCTGCTTAAGGTTTTCTGGCAAGGCTTCTCCCCCACACAGAACTTTTATACCCGTATGATTTTCCCAACCCACCTGTAGTAACATTTTCCAGGTGGTTGGTGTTGCCTGCATGATCGTTGTTCCCGATTCAACTATTGCTCGGATCAATAGTTCGGCATCTTTATTCATGTCACTGCAACACAAGCAAAGACGAGCCCCCCGTATAAGTGGAAGATAAAGCTCCAGCCCTGCGATATCAAAACAAAAAGTGGTCACCGCCAACAAGGTATCCCCCTGATGTAGACCTGGCGTCCTACCCATACTCAACAGAAAGTTCGTTAACGCCTGGTGGGGAACCATAACGCCTTTTGGATTACCGGTACTGCCGGAAGTGTAAATTACATAGGCAAGCTCCTGTGTACTGATATTTTTTCTAGAAAAACGCGACAACTTAACATTTGCAATGTTGCGCCAGTCACTATCTAACGCAACAGATTGAGCTTTTTTACCGTTAAAACCGGATACTTTATTCGATAACGTCTGCTGTGTAAGAACCACTACTGCATTGCTGTCCTCCAGCATATAGCGAAGCCGTTCCAGGGGATAGTTTGGGTCCAAAGGCACATAAGCCCCCCCCGCTTTCAATATCCCCAAAAGCCCTATCATCATCTCCAAAGAACGCTCCACACAGATCCCCACCCTGACCTCTGGTCCCACGCCTTTCCCTATCAAATAATGCGCCAACTGATTACTTCTTCTGTTCAGCTCTTCGTAAGTCAGCTGCCGGTTGTCAAACACCACAGCTACCGATTGCGGCGTTCTCTCCACCTGCTCCTCAAACAACTGATGAATGCACTTGTCTTTCGGATAATCCGCCTCTGTCTGGTTCCACTCCACCAAAACCTGGTCACGTTCCTGATCACTTAACAACGGCAATTCCCAAAGCCTCTGTGCAGGGTTTTCCACCATTCCGTCGAGCACATACCGGTAGTGTTGCACAAACCGCTCTATGGTCTCCCGCTCAAAAAGCTCCGCCTTATAGACAACACCCCCTTCCAGCCCCCGCTCGGTTTCCACCAGGCTCAGGCTTAAATCGAATTTCGCCGAC
>JBNLGO010000037.1:0-25647 GCA_050306095.1 Cyclobacteriaceae bacterium | reverse complement strand
CTTTTGATTTTTTTAATTGTGGAATAGAAGTCTTTACCGAATTAAAAACTCCGGTTAAGTTTATATCAATGGTTTCATTCCATTGTTCGGAGGTCATCTCTTCTATAGAATTAAAATGCCCAACACCAGCATTGGCAATTAGTACATCCAGGCTGCCCCATTTTTCAATAATTTTATCGATACAATCTTGTTGAGATTGAAAGTTGCGTACATCTGCTTCAATACCGATCACCTCTCCTTTCCCTATTTTTTTTAATTCCTGAACAGCTTCATCTGCCGCAGATTGAGATCGGCTGGTAATGGCGACCCTCATGTTCTCCTCTAACATACTTTGGGCAATTCCAAACCCGATTCCTTTACTTCCACCCGTAATGAGGCCTACTTTATTTGCTATATTTTGCATTCGTTAATTTGAATTTGATTAAATAATTAAACTTTGTTGACACCTACGAACTAGTAATCACATGGTTTGCAATATGCAGTAAAATTATATTTTGAATCCTGCCTTCCAAAAAAACCATTCCATTGAAAATTGAATTAAACAAGTTATAAAGGTACGTTTACTATGAATTTGGCTTGTTTAGACCCACGCTTTTCCACCCTCTTCTATTGGAATGCAAGCATCATATCGACCAGGAACATCTACATGCCGGAAAGCCTTTGTAGCGCCAGGTTCAGAACTTACAAATCCCCAAATTGTTAATTGTTTGAACATGTTATAATAATGCTTAGCATCTCCTGATTCTTTCGATTCCTTTTCTAGTGAAATTAACAAATCATGCTTTTCATTGTCCTTCAATTTGAGGAAGTTATCTCCATGCTTATCCTCAGCAACTTTATCAATTTCAGAAAGCCCTTTTAGAAATATTTCCTGCTCTTCAGGACTATAACAATCCCTCACTATTGCTTTCATAAATTTGCCAACCTTTGCCTCTTTTGCACCTGGAGCCCCTTGTGTAGCTGGAATAATGGTCTCTCCTATTTCGTCCAATAAGGCAATTTGTTCATTAGTGATAAATCCGACAGCTTCCTTAACTGGTTTAGTAGAACACCCCGAAAGAAAGGCCTCCGCTCCAATTATGGCTCCTCCAAAAATGATAGAGGCTGTTGATATTGCTTCTCTTCTGTTCATCACTAAATATTTTGTTTGTTTAACTCGTTTACTGCATAATCTACCGCCCTTGCAGTTAAAGCCATATAGGTTATTGAAGGATTCTGGCAAGCGGTAGAAGTCATACAAGCGCCATCTGTAACAAATACATTTCTCACAGTATGCATTTGATTAAATCCATTTAAAATAGAAGTTTTTGGATCTCTACCCATTCTTGCTGTTCCCATTTCATGAATATCTAAACCAGGAGCTTGCTTTGAGTCAATTTTTCGAATGTTTTTAAATCCTGAAGCTTCGAGCATTTCAGCTCCGGAATCCAATAAATCCTTCAACATATTCTCTTCATTCTCGCCATAGTCACAGTCAATCTCCACCAGAGGTATTCCCCATTCATCTGTTTTATCTTTGCTTAAAGTTACTTTATTATTTTCATAGGGTAGACATTCCCCCATACCTGTAAGCCCAAACCTCCATGGTCCGGGTTCCGTCATTTTTTCTTTAAAATCAGCTCCTATTGGCGGAGTATTTTCATCAATATTTCCCCAATTTCTATTTGCTCCACCTGAAAATGAGTATCCTCTGACAAAATTATCCTGCTGGTCATTACCAAAGTTTCGGAACCTTGGGATATACACACCGGCAGGACGACGACCGAAATAGTATTTATCTTCCATCCCTTCATATTCTCCGGATACCCTACCACGATAATTATGAAACATCAGATAACGACCCAAAACACCACTGTCATTTCCCAAACCATTTGGAAATCGGGATGAAGTAGAATTTAGCAACAACAAGGTTGTATTAATGGTGCTCGCATTTACAAAGATTACTTTGGCATAATACTCGATCGACTCCTTTGTATTGGCATCAATGACCCTTATTCCCACAGCTTTTTGCTTCTGCTCATCATAAATGATTGAGTGGACAACTGAGAAAGGCCTTAATGTCATTTTTCCGGTTGCAATAGCGGCTGGTAACGTAGCAGAGTTAGCACTAAAATATGCCCCATATGGACAACCTCGATGGCATAAGTTTCGATACATGCATGGTCCCCTTCCGTTGTGTTTCTCCGTAAGATTAGTAGAACGGCTTACAACCATATTTCTTTCAGGGAAAGATTTCTCGATAATTTCTTTAACGTGTTTTTCAAGACAATTCATTTCCATCGGAGCAAGAAACTCTCCATCTGGAATTTGCGGGAGACCGTCTTTATTTCCTTGTACCCCCATGAATTTTTCTACATAAGAATACCAAGGCGCTAAATCTTGATACCTAATTGGCCAATCTACTCCAAACCCATCTTTTGCGTTTGACTCAAAGTCAAATTCACTCCAACGCTGCACCATTCGCGCCCATAAGAGTGACTTTCCACCTACCTGGTATCCTCTTATCCAGTCAAATGGTTTTTTCTGGACATAAGGATGTTCCTGGTCTTTGACAAAAAAATGCTCCGTATCTTCTCCAAAAGCATAGCATCTACTAACTACCGGATTTTCCTTCTGAACTTCATAAGGTATTTGATTTCTATGTGGAAAATCCCAAACATTTTTCGTGGCTGTTGGATAGTCCTTGATATGCTCCACATTTCTTCCTCGCTCTACTACCAGGGTATTAAAACCTTTTTCGCAAAATTCTTTTGCTGCCCAGCCTCCAGACATTCCAGCACCAATTACGATGGCATCATAAGTGTTTTGTTCCTTAGCGTTCCCGTTTATATTCATTAGAAAAATTTACTTTTTGTTTCCTCTTTCTTTAAATATACAACTAAAATAAAAACACCATATTCACCTTTTGATAAAAGCTGAATATGGTGCATTGAAAACGCTATAATACCAATTGAGAATTAGATTATACTAAATAACCGAATTTTCCTGTAGTTGTTGGGGTGCTTCCAGACTTGCCGTTAATTTCTTCATAATTCTTTCCACATCCTTTAAATCTTTTTCATCCAGAATGGAAAGCAACTGACCTCCCATTTCGTACCTGAACTTCATGAAATTTTCAAACAATTCTACACCCTTTTTGGATGTCAAACAGACTTTAACAGTTCTTCTATCTGTACTGGAGTTTATTCTTTTAAGAAATTTTCTTTGTGTTAATTTATCAACAAGACCTGTCGCTGTAGAATATGGAATTTCCATGTATTCAGCTATCTCCCGCATGATTACTTCCCCTCTTCCACCTATAAATCCAATTAATGAGAGTTCCTGCTTCGTTACATCAGCATTTTTTGTAAGCTTAATACACTTAGAATCCGTCTCTTCCAACTTCATGATCATCTTTTCAAAGATATCCATAAACTCTACCACTAAATCTTGCCTAGCTTTCATATCCTTCAATTTTCTACAAAATAATACTATTTCAATTAAAACTCAATATTGAAATATACGCAATTTTTAAATTTTGATATAAAAATATTACGATTTTCGAAATATTTTAAAACCAAATTATCTCTATCCCGTTACGAATCACAAATATTACGGATTCCGAAATATTCCAAAATCAAAAAAAGTAATCGAACCAATTATTTTAAAACAATGAAAAAATCCATTAGTGCAGTCCGTACTAAAAGCAAACATTACGGAGAAAACCTGGCCAGATATGTGATAAAACATCGATGGCTCGTCCTTATCGCTTCTATCTTAACTGTATTTATTGCAGGATATGGCGCAAAAAACATGGGCTTTAACAGTGATTATCATGTATTCTTTTCAGATGAAAATCCTCAACTTTTAGCCTACGACGCTTTACAAAACAAGTACAGTAAAGATGATAATGCTTTTATTGTCCTTTCACCAAAAAACAAAGACGTATTCACTAAAGAAAACCTGGCTGCTATTCAAGAATTAGTAGATGCCTCATGGAAAACCCCACATTCATCCAGGGTTGATGCTATTACTAATTTTCAATATACAAAGGCCGAAGGCGATGATTTGTATGTGGAAGACCTGGTAGGCGACTTACAAAATTATAATCAGCAACAATTAACCGAGGTTAAAAATATTGCAACTTCAGACATTCGATTAAAAAATCGACTTGTAAATGCTGAAGGTACTATTACCGCTGTAAACATTACAGTGAAACTTTCTGACATTGGTGATCCCAAAGAGAACGAAAATGTAGTGAAGTATGTGCGGGAAATGCTTGCCGACTTCCAGGAAAAGCACCCACAATTTGAAATCCATACTTCTGGTATGGTAATGCTAAACAACGCTTTCCAGGAAGCTTCATCTAAAGATATGTCAACTCTGACTCCATTGATGTTTTTAGTGATCTTAATTACCATTCTTTTATTTACGCGAACATTTAGTGGAACTTTTGCCACATTAATTGTCATCGTCTTTTCATTAGTTACTGCCATGGGAATAGGTGGATGGATAGGAATTCAATTAACCCCTCCTTCCTCTGCATTCTTAAATATAATTATGACCCTGGCTGTGGCAGACAGCATTCATGTAATTGTTACATTCATACAAACCATGAAAAGCGGAACTGAAAAAAGGGAAGCTATTATTGAAAGTTTAAAGGTTAATTTTCTTCCGGTTTTTATCACGAGCCTTACTACAGTAATCGGGTTTTTATCCATGAATTTTAGTGACTCCCCTCCTTTTCACGATTTGGGTAACCTAACTTCCATAGGAATGACGGCAGCTTTTCTTTTCTCTATCACTACTCTGCCAGCACTTCTGGCCATACTTCCGGTAAAAGTTAAGAAGAGCCACCAAATCAAATCGGCAATACCCGGATTTATGGAGCGGCTATCAGAGTTTGTTATTCGCCAAAAGCGGGCACTTGTCATAGGGTCTACATCTATAATTGTTATATCATCCATTTTCATTTTTAATAATGATTTGAATGATGAATTCATCAAATATTTTTCTTCCAATGTAGAATTCAGGCAAGACACAGATTTTATTAGTGAAAACCTAACGGGTATATACACCATCGAATACTCTCTATCAGCAGGTGAAGCAGGCGGAATAAACAATCCTACTTATTTACAAAAATTACAGGAGTTTGAGGACTGGTTGTATACGCATGACGAAGTAATTCATGTGAATTCCTTTGCGGAAGTTTCAAAACAAATAAATAAATCAATGCACGGGGATGACCTCGCCTACTATAAAATTCCTGATAACAGAGAAGAGGCAGCACAATATTTATTGCTGTATGAAATGTCCCTTCCATTTGGTTTAGACCTAAACAATCAAATAAATGTGGATAAGTCAGAGACAAGAGTAATTGTAACTACCAAAAACGTCCCTACAAAAAGAATGATTGCACTGGAAGATGCATCTAATGAGTGGTTGATTAATAACACACCTGAATATATGCATGCCGAAGGAGTAAGCAGTACCATGATGTTTTCCCATCTTACACAGCGCCAAATTAATAGTATGATCAAAGGAACGATTTTCGCCATACTATTGATTAGTTTGATTTTGGGATTTTCCATCAAAAGCTTAAGGTATGGCTTGATCAGCCTTATTCCTAATCTCACTCCACTCATTGTGGGGCTTGGTATATGGGGGCTGTTTGTTGGCTATATCAATACCGGAATCAGCATTGTATTTGGAATGACCTTGGGAATTATTGTGGATGATACGGTCCATTTTCTGACCAAATATTTAAGAGCCAGAAGGAAACTGGGCTACTCAGCAGAAGACTCTATTCGATATGCATTTAAAACGGTAGGCCAGGCACTATTAATCACAACATTTGTACTAGTGATGGGATTCTTAATCATAGCTCAATCAGATTTCGGATTGAATTCTGGAATGGCCAAGATCACTATCCTCATTATTGCCATTGCGTTAGTCCTTGATTTCCTATTGCTACCGGCATTACTACTTATGTTTAACAGAAACAAAAATTCAAAATCTGAAACAACCGAAGAAGCTGAAGTAATCGCAGCATAATTAATCATTTTAATAAATATCAAAATCATGAAAAAATTAATAGTATCGTTCCTCTTTTTAATTGTAGCAGCAGTTTTTGTACAAGCTCAATCTCCTGCTCAAAAGGGATTGGAAATAGCACAAAAAGCAGATAAAATAGACGAGGGTTTTGAAAGCTCAAATGTCTCTCTTAAAATGATCCTAACCAACAAACATGGACAGGAAAGCACCCGGCTTCTGGAAAACAACACATTGGAATTAACCGAAGATGGCGATAAGTCCCTCATCGTATTTAATAGTCCATTAGATGTTAAAGGTACTTCTACCTTAACATTCACACACAAAACCGGACCGGATGACCAGTGGCTATATTTACCAGCTATCAAAAGGGTGAAAAGAATTTCATCTAATAATAAGTCGGGTCCTTTTATGGGTAGTGAATTCGCCTATGAAGACCTTTCTTCCCAAGAAGTAGAAAAATACACCTATAAATTTATCAAAGAAGACAGGGATGGAAATAATCAATATTATGTAATAGAGCGGTATCCGGTAGATGAGAAATCAGGATATACCAAACAGGTAGTATGGTATAATAAGGCTAACTATCGCGTAGAAAAAATTGATTTCTATGACCGCAAAAACGAGTTATTAAAAACCTTAACCTACAGTGGTTACAACAAATATCTTAACAAGCACTGGAGAGCGGATGAAATGCTCATGGTCAATCATCAAACCGGCAAAAAGACGAAATTAATTTTCGAAGATTATCAATTCAAAACCGGATTGAGTGAAGATGATTTTTCTCAAAACGGCTTGGTTAGAGCCGGAAAGTAGTGGTTCAGTTAATCAATGCTTCGGGACCGCGTATACGACGTGGTTTCCCGGAGCATTAATAAAACTAAAAACATGAAAAATTTACTAATAATTATAATTTACACACTCAGTTATTCTTTCACTTTCGCACAAGAGAAGATCAATCAGGATTTTAAAGCTGAACTGGAAATTGACAACACATCCTTTTTAAAGAATGGGGCATATGAGGGCCAGCACCAAAATTATATTTCGGGCAGTTTTAAACCGGAATACTCAATGGATTGGAATGAAGGAAAACAATCATTTAAAGCAGCTCTGTTTGGAAGATTGGATCAATATGATAAAAACAGAACCCATTTTGATATCCGGGAATTTTTCTGGCAGGGAGTATTTAGCAATCATGAAGTATCGGTGGGTATAAAAGAGATTTATTGGGGTGTGGCCGAGTCAAATCATCTGGTTAATTTCATAAATCAAACGGATGTGGTAGAGAGTTTTGATGGAGAAGCAAAGCTGGGACAACCTATGGTACACTATTCTTATGCACATCAGCTAGGTATATTTGATGTCATATTTATGCCCTACTTTCGTACTATCACTTTTCCTGGCGAGGAAGGCAGACTTAGAACTCCAATTATTCTAGATGGCGATGATTTTCCTTTTGAAAGCAAATCAGGAAAGTATCATCCTGATATAGCAGTAAGGTGGTCCAATTATATTGGGATTTTTGATATTGGTGTGGCATATTTCTATGGCACAAATCGTCAGCCTCTTATCAAAAACATCCAGGAATTCGCACCTTTTTATGGAATTGTGAATCAGGCAAGTTTAGATCTTCAGGCAACAACAGGACCTGTACTTTGGAAATTTGAAGGATTATATAACTCCAATTCGGTAAAAGATTTTGTGGCCTTGGTTTCAGGATTTGAATACACTTTTGGAAATGTAGGCGGCAATGGCCTTGATATAGGAATTGTAGGAGAATATTCATATGACGGACGGGATGAATTAGCATTGAGCAGTTTACAAAATGATGTGTTTACGGGTATGCGGTTGGCTTTTAATGATTTCAACAGCACTGAAATATTAGCAGGAGGAATCTTTGACTTAGAAAGATCAACTCAACTCTACAGTGTAGAAGCCAGCAGACGATTCCGGGAAAGTTATAAAGTAGAGATAGAAGGTAGGTTTTTTAATAATGTTGATACCTCTGAGTTTGTTTATTTTGTTCGAAATGACAGCTATATTAAATTAGGGTTAAGCAAATTTTTCTAAAGAACTTTGTCTTTCAATTTGTATATTGAATAGGTTTATCTAAACAATCTATTCAACTATGGAAGCAAGTATCAATCATCTGGCGGCTATTGCTGCCGCTATTTCTACCTTTGTATTAGGGGGAATCTGGTATAATCCAAAAGTGTTTGGTAAAATTTGGCAACGAGCATGTGGATTATCCGATGAGAAAATTAAGGAAGCCAACATGGGTAAAGTGTTTGGTTTTGCATTTCTATTCTCATTGATTATGGCCTATAATCTGGCCTTCTTTCTAAATGACCCAACTATTGATGTTACCATGGGAGCACTTTATGGTTTCTTAACTGGGTTTGGCTGGGTACTCATGGCCATAGGGCTAATTTCCATGTTCGAGCAAAAAAGCTGGGCCTATATATTGGTAAATGGAGGATATATGACAGTAGCTTTTACCCTCATGGGAATGATATTAGGCGCCTGGAAATAATGCATAAAAAAACCCAGTGAAAACTGGGTTTTATATATTTCATCAATATTTATTCTTAATGCTGATGTCCACCTGGGCCATGCACATGACCGTGGTCAATTTCTTCTTTTGTAGCATCTCTTACTTCCACAACCTCACCTACAAAGTGAAGTGTTTTCCCTGCTAACTGATGATTAAAATCCATTTTAACGTTTTTATCATCAACTGACACTATAGTTCCCTGTAATGGGTTTCCTTGCTGATCTTGCATTGGAACAGTCTTTCCTACCTGAAGCATCTCCGTCTGCACTTTTCCATCTACCTTAAATACATCTATAGATAACTCAACGATTGCATTCTGATCTATTTCACCATAGCCCTCAGCAGGAGCTACTGTAATATCATAATTATCCCCTACTTTCTTACCCATCAATTGGCCTTCAAATCCAGGGATCATCATTCCTATTCCAGCCAAAAAAGTTAATGGCTTTTCTTTTCCAGTTTCTTCGATTAATTCACCATCCACCCGAAGTGCATATGTGACTGTTGCGACAGTATGTTTTGCTATTTCCATTATTAATTTTTGATTTCACAACAAAACAAGCCATTTTATTCACCGATAACAAAAAAATAGTCACGAAATTGTGAAAAGAATATCTTTCATTTAAAATTTCCATATTACATTCTTCTAATTAATTGAAATCACATTGAATTCCCACATCAAAAACCTTATCCAATTTAATTTTGCCATGCTCATTATGAGCACTTCGGGCACATTTGGGAGATTGATTCACCTTCCTCCAGGGCTGACTATCTGGCTGCGATGCGTATTTGGTGCTATTACCTTATTCTTTCTAATTTTTATTCTTAAATATTCCTTACGTCTTCATAAAAAGCACGTTAAAAACATCTTCATCAGTTCCGTATTTTTGGGTGTACATTGGGTCACCTATTTCTATTCCTTACAGGTTTCTAATGTAGCAATTGCTATGTTATCGCTTTTTACTTACCCGGTTTTCACTTCTCTGCTTGAACCCCTCGTTTTAAAAACAAAATTTCTTTGGTCCAATTTATTGTTGGGGATTGTCGTGTTGATTGGCGTTTCTTTTATGATCCCTGAATTGAGCATTGAAAACGATTACACAATGGGTATTATCATTGGGTTGATTTCAGCGGTTTTATATTCATTCCGAAATCTTATTTTAAAAAAACACATCAGTCAATATCCAGGCACTACGCTTATGTTTTACCAATTGGCTATTAATTCAGTTCTCTTAATACCCATGCTATTTATCTTTAGTTTTGATGGATTGGCAAATGACCTTCCTTATGTGGTATTATTATCTTTATTCACTACCGCCATTGGTCATACCATGTTTGTAATGAGTTTTAAAAAATTCTCGATAAGCACTGCCAGTATCATGAGCAGTTTACAACCACTTTTTGGAATCATCATCGCATTTTTATTTCTCCATGAAGTCCCCGCCATGAAAACATTCATCGGTGGAGGGTTAATTCTTATCACTGTAGTTATTGAAAGTTTAAAAACCGGAACGAAGGATTAATTAGACTCCAAATCCACGGCTTAAAAGCGTTGCAAACAATGGAATAAGAATCGCCACTGCCAGTTCGATATGGATGAAGATTGAAATCTTCTTATAATCACTTTCTGGAATTACAATTTCGTTACCTGCCTTGATGATTTTCCGCCATTTTAAAAAATACACCGTTGGATAGATGGAAAGTAATCCTACTACGGTAAATAGACCCAGTTTGATCCACATCAAATAATTATGCAAATAATAGGATGATCCCTTGCCATATAAAAAGAACTTCAGGAAACCAGTAGTCATCAATAATAGTGCTGCTATACCGTACAAACTATCAAAAACCATGATCTTTTTGGCTGCTTTCTGATCTACTGAAGGTTTAAACAATAGCTTTTCAGCGGTTAATGAAACGAAAAGCAATATGATCGAAACAAAATGAAAATAGGTGATGATGGCGGTGGTAAGCATTTTTGAGTCTTTAAAAAAAAATCAATCTACTATAATAAGGCTAATACTATAATAGATTGACTTAATAGCAAATTAAATTTATTCGCACCCAATTAATGCGCTTTTTCTCTTTTTGAATATTTCTCTTTGTATTCTTCGAGTTTATTTCTTTCAGTCTGTAGCTCGCGGCCAAGTTTCATCTGTTTATCCCTGCTTTCTTTGCGATAAATTTCAAATTCAGCAATTAAGTCATGATAATCTTTCTTGGACTTTTTGGTTGAAATCATATTGCTTTTGAAAGCTACAAACATACTTCCTGTTAATATCAATAACCCACCGATGATTGCCCAAACGATGATATTGTAAAGTGTTTTGCTCAACTGCAATCCAAAAATTGCAATACTTTCATTACGACTTTCACTTTTTTCAAGGTTTTTATTGATCTCACTTAATTTATTATTAAGATCACCAATTTCCCTTTTTAACAGAGCAATCTCATCACTTGATTTACCGATCTCCATTCGGTAAAAACTCAAACTATCTTCTACTTGTTTCCAGAAGGTATTGAGTTTGTAAGTTTTTATGACTTTGTATTCATTATACGACTCAGATTCTGTCTTTAGCTCTTGAAATTGACTTGACAAATCCTGGGGAATATTTTCCACCTCTTCCTGAGAATACAGATTTGTGGTAATAATGGAAAATGAAAGGATAAAAATGAATCGAAGTACTTTGTGATTAAGTGTTAAATTAGCTGTGTTCATAGTATTTTTAACTTAGTTGGCAGAATAATGTCTATTATTCAAAATTCATAAGGTATTACCATAATGTCAATCCGAACTAAATAATTATCTATCAATGTGATGTTTTAGGTATTTTTAAAAAATTGTAGGTAAAATTCTTTTTTATTCAATTCAATGAGCATTACATTAAAATTCACATATTAAATTTAATTTCTTTTTATATTTTCGATTTTGATCAATTACATATTATTCCCTTAAATCAATAATTATGTCACAATTATTTTCGGTTGACAACCTCTTTACACTATTTATGCTGATAGTCCTTCAAGCAGTTTTGGGCTTTGACAACCTTCTTTATATTTCCTTAGAATCGAAAAGCGCACCACCCGAACGTCAAAATTATGTTCGTAAGGTAGGTATCGCGATAGCTATATTTTTACGAATTGGATTACTATTCGCATTGATGTATCTAATTGATTACTTCCAAGACCCCATACTGGAATTAGACTTGCATAATATAATTTCGGGGCATTTTAATATTCATAGCATAATTGTATTGGGTGGTGGTGTTTTTATTGTTTATACTGCTACCAAAGAAATATGGCATATGATTTCTCTGGAAGATCAAGAGGAAGAGACTAAAAAACCTCGATCAGTAGGGGCCATTATTACCTGGATTGTGGTCATGAATGTGGTGTTTTCATTTGATAGCATCTTAAGTGCCATGGCATTAAGTGATGTTTTTTGGGTAATGGCTACGTCCATTGTCATTGGTGGTTTGTTGATGATCTGGTTGTCAAATCAAGTCTCTGAGTTCCTCAAGAAAAATCGATTATATGAAGTGTTGGGGCTTTTTATTCTATTCGTGGTGGGAATCATGTTATTGACAGAAGGAGGGCACCTCGCCCACCTTTTTCTATTTGGCAACGAGATTACGCCTANGAGTAAAACAACTTTTTACTTTGTAATAGTGGTATTGGTACTTACAGATATAGTTCAGGGTAGGTATCAAAAGAAACTGAAGCAAATAAAAAATCATGGATGATTTTACCGGCAAAATAATTTTAGTGACTGGTGCCGCAAGGGGGATAGGCTATGAAATAGCCAATCAGTTTTATCAACATAATGGTATAGTTTTTCTAAATGATATTGACAAAGACCTTTGTATATCATCTGCAAAAAAAATAGACCCTCGTCAAGATCGATGCAAACCACTTCCTGGAGATGTCAGTAACGTTGATTCCATATCGCAAATGATCCAAATAATAATCGATCAAAAAGGAAAAATTGATATTGTAATTGCTAATGCAGGGATCACCTTATTTAAAGATTTTATGTTAGTGACACAGGAAGATCTTCAGAAGGTGATTCAATTAAATATTGTTGGAACATTTATGTTATTTCAAGCTGCATCAAAACAAATGATACAACAACATACCAAAGGAAAACTTATAGCCATGTCTTCTATTACCGGAAGTAGAGCTCATAAAGATCTGGCCACTTATGGTATGACTAAAGCAGCCATTGAATCATTGGTGCAAAACTTGGTATTAGATATTTCTAAATATGGAATTACAATCAATGCCATTGCGCCTGGCGCTACACTTACAGAAAGAACTACTTCTAATGAACACTATAAAAATACCTGGGCAAAGTTGACGCCAACGGGAAGAACCTCTACCCCTACTGACATAGCTAATTTGGTACTATTTTTATCTTCAGAAAAGGCTGATCAAATTACAGGACAAACACTGATAGTAGATGGCGGTTGGTCCAGCTCTAGTCCGGGACCTGAATACGTCGAATCTTAACCTGAATTAATCGAGTTTCACAGGTGTAACGGTATATCCTTCTTTTTTCAATAAATTTATGACTCCCTTTTCTCCACCTAAATGGCCAGCTCCAACAGCAAAAAAGGTCGGTTGTTCTTTTATATAAGTAATGATTTTTGGCACCCAAGCCACATTTCTGTCTGTAAGTAATTCGTCTTCATAAGCCATCATGCTGGGATATGTTTCCTGAGAAAGTGTATAAATAGATTCAATATCACCATTAATATAAGCATTTGTGAACAAGACAGCATTTTCCCTGGTCGTTACGCTGTCTTTAATCATATCCACTATCCATTGGATTTGTTCTTCATTGGGAATTTCATCGAAAATTTCCATTTGATCTGCAACTGTTTCTAATCCTTCTACTTCCCTTTCACTTTTTGCAGCGAACCGCAACACGAATTCTTCTACTGACTTTGTTTGTTGACAATTATAACTTTTCAATATTACCATTGACAACAATGCCATAGGTTTAAATATACCCACTTGCGACATTTCTGTATTATAATTTTTCATTAAGAAATCGTCTACAACCGCTATTTCATTCGGATTCATCATTGTTGATAAATTAGTCATCCCTTCATTTACAGATAATCGCTGCATCTCCATCATGAAAGATGGATTATCCATATCTAGTTCCATCACGACTAAAGCCGATTTTTCGACAGCAGCTTCAATTTCAGTTGAGAGGGTCAACTCTTCTGGGCAAATGGCATGTATGGTACCAAAGACATAAGATTCTTCAGTCAATCCATTTCCTGAAATTTTCCACAAAAGAGAACTTTCCAGGTCTTGTGCATTGATAAAATTAAAAGGAAGAATCGCGGAAACAATTGCTAAAAATAAAGGACGCATAAAATATTACCGATTTAATATGATGAATAAAAATATTCAAAAAAGAAAAGGCGAACAAATGTCCGCCTCCCTCAATATACATATTATAACCTAAAAGTTATCTGAACTCAAGTTCACCTTCCTCTTCTATGGCCTTCTCTTTATAAGAACGCACACCACCAATCATGAAATTCAGACTGATTTGAGCTCCCACAGTAAGTGTAGATCTACTGCTAAAAATATCATTTAAATTTCCATCTCTTAACTCCTCAATCAAATCTCCATTTCGCATATCAGTTAGTGAATAATCTGCCCGAACATTTATCCCCATGTATAAATTTTTACTTAGGTCAACATCCAAACCAAAACCTCCAACGATATGAAACTCTTTATTTTTAAAGGACTCAATTTTATTTTCTGCATTTTTCTTTAGAAGGTCTGAAGAAAAACCTTCCTGAGGCAAATCATCAGGTAATGTATAAGTACCGTCCATATTATCAATTGTTTTTGCTGGTAGTTCATCAATAGCTCCATCCGGAACGCTGATTCTAGCACCTGGCTCATTCACATTGAAAGATTCTAAGCCACCTTGTAAAATGGATAATTGAGGACCAAAATTGAAATTCATTCTGGCTTTCTGATCACCGCCACCCATGAATCTCAAAAGCATTGGAATCTGGACATATCGCATGTCAATTTTACGCTCACCAATGGATGTTTTTACTGCATCAGCAATTTCAAACACCATTTGTTGATTGGCGAGAATAGATTCTAATTGTAAACCAAACTTTTTGGTAAAGTCTACGCCAAAGGAAAACCCAAGAGGAGCCGTTTCATATGTCTGAACAGATACATACTGTGGATCTGTTTTTAAACCATCATCAAATAGAAAGGTAGTTGTGATTCCCGTATTGGCGCCTAAATGCGCTCTTACTTGTGCTTGTGCAAAGCCAGTGGTAATTAATAAAAAAGCTAATAGTACACTTCTTGTTTTCATAAAAGTATCAATTTTTAGATACTCTTTAATGACTTGCCATTTTATGCGGTAACATGTACCAGGATATTATTGATTTAAGGAGATGTAATAATTAGATAGAGTGATTTAGGTTTTTTGTTTAAATAAGTTGTGGAAAAGGAATAAATACCATTTTTTAATTCAAATAGTGATGGTTTTCCATTACTTTTTCTCGTTTTGTGCACATTTCGATTATTTAGTACATACAAATTATATTTTCAATAACACTTTAAGTATTATTGTTTATCACGACCATAAAATAGGGCTAAAAGCTCTTTTGCAGCCGTAATCGCAGGAAGTTTCTCTGTTTCCACCATGCTAATTTTCTGATGAAATACTTCTTTGACCTTTGCGTGATTATAAAAATCTGCTTCTAAATAGTAATTGATGGTCTCCTTTGTCCATGCTATGTTTTGGCTTTTGCGATTGCTATCAAAGTAACCTTTCTTTTTCATGGATGATTCAAAATCTAATATCGTCTCCCAAATTACTTCTATTCCAGTTTTATTTAATGCTGAGCATGTCAATACTTTCGGATACCAACCACTCTCCTGAGGAGGAAACATGTGCAATGCATTTTGATATTCCGATTTTGCTAATTCCGATTTTTTAATGTTATCCCCATCTGCCTTGTTAATGGCTATAGCATCCGCCATTTCCATGATACCTTTCTTAATCCCCTGAAGTTCATCACCAGCCCCAGCTAACATAAGCAACAAGAAGAAATCTACCATTCCTTTCACTGCTGTTTCACTTTGCCCTACTCCCACTGTTTCGATGATAATAATTTCAAACCCGGCAGCTTCACACATCAGCATGGTCTCTCTGGTTCGAGAATTTACACCACCCAAAGTTTTGCCAGATGCAGAAGGTCTCACGAAAGCAATAGGATCATTCGCCAGCTCCTCCATTCTGGTCTTATCACCCAATATACTTCCCTGAGAGCGCTGACTGGATGGGTCAATTGTTAAAACAGCTACCTTTTTTCCTAATGAAGTGAGAAACTTTCCAAATGATTCAATAAAGGAACTTTTACCAACTCCTGGCACTCCTGTAATACCTATCCTTAAGGAATTTCCCGTATGATCAAGAATTTTTGCCAGCACCTCTTCCGCCAGTTCGTTATCAGAGTATAATTTACTCTCAACAAGCGTTATTGCCTTACTTAGGACCATTCTATCACCCTTGATGATACCATTTGCATACTCTTCGACAGATAATCGGTTCTTTCTAAAACTGGTTCTAAAATTGTTCATGATAAAAATTATGTAAAAAGCTGATAAAAAGCAGCAATCTCGGATGAAATCATTAATAAATTAGGATTCGTAAATAAGGCAGGAAAAAAGGCGTAAATTATACCCTGCGAACCTATTAAAAAAAAATAAAAATTCAACCAAATGGAGTTAAATTATATTGAACACATTGGTATAGCAGTAAAAGACCTGGAGGCTTCCATAAAATTTTATGAAAAGAAATTGGGACTTAAATGCTATTCCGTTGAAGAAGTGGAAGAGCAAAAAGTAAAAACTGCTTTTTTTAAAATTGGCCAGACAAAATTGGAACTATTAGAAAGCACTTCACCAGACGGACCAATTGGGCGATTTATAGCAAAGAAAGGAGAAGGAGTACATCACATAGCTTTCTCTGTAAATAATCTTGAAAAGCAATTGAAATTAGCTGAAGAGGAAGAAATTCTATTAATAGACAAAACCCCAAGAAAAGGAGCCGAAGGTTTGGATATTGCATTTTTGCATCCAAAATCAACCCTTGGAGTCCTAACAGAGCTTTGCGAAAATAAAAATGGCAAGTAATTGCCATTTCATTCCTTTTAGGAAATAATAAATACCGAGGCTTTCCAACAGGGGAAACCTTAATACTCAATACTTCAAAAAACTTAATATGTCAATCAATACTGAAAAAATCAGGGAGCTCGTTGAAAAACGGGAAGAGGCTCGCCTGGGCGGTGGTGAAAAAAGGATTCATGCCCAACATGAAAAAGGTAAATTTACCGCAAGAGAACGGATCAATCTCCTGCTTGATGAAGGAAGTTTTGAAGAGTACGATATGTTTGTTACACATCGTACTTTTTCATTTGGACTCGATAAACTAAAATACTATTCTGATGGGGTTGTCACCGGGCGTGGCACCATCGATGGACGGGTAGTATTCGTCTTTTCTCAGGATTTTACGGTATTTGGCGGGTCTCTTTCGGAGACCTTTGCTTTGAAAATCTGTAAGATACTGGATCAGGCTATGAAAGTAGGCGCTCCTGTGATCGGATTGAATGACTCTGGTGGTGCTCGTATTCAGGAAGGAGTTCGCTCATTAGCGGGATATGCTGAAATATTTCAACGGAATATTTTAGCTTCTGGCGTAATCCCTCAGATATCCGCCATCTTCGGTCCTTGTGCAGGTGGCGCTGTTTACTCCCCTGCGCTGACGGATTTCATCACCATGACAGAAAACACTTCTTACATGTTTGTTACTGGCCCAAAGGTTGTACAAACCGTTACAGGCGAAATCATATCTACGGAAGACCTGGGAGGTGCTAATGTACATGCCACAAAATCAGGAGTTACCCATTTTTTAACTGAAACAGAAGAGGAAGGAATTTTATTGATAAGAAAGTTGATGAGTTATCTTCCTCAAAATAATTTGGAAGATCCTCCGGTTATTTCCAATACCGATCCAATTGACAGATTGGAAGACAGTCTGAATGAGATTATTCCGGACAACCCAAACAAACCTTACAATATCAAGGACATAATTCGAGCTACTGTAGACCATGGAGATTTTCTGGAAATACAGCGTAATTATGCTAAAAACATTGTTATTGGTTTTGCCCGTTATAATGGCCGACCAGTGGGAATTGTTGCCAATCAGCCTATGTTTTTAGCAGGGGTGTTAGACATCGATGCTTCGAGAAAAGCAGCACGTTTTGTACGATTCTGTGATGCGTTTAACATACCATTGGTAACACTTGTTGATGTACCAGGCTTTTTGCCAGGTAGCGGACAGGAATATGGCGGAATTATCATTCACGGAGCAAAGTTGCTGTTTGCGTACGGAGAAGCCACCGTTCCGAAAGTCACCATTACATTAAGAAAATCATATGGTGGTGCGCACGATGTGATGAGTTGTAAGCAATTGCGGGGTGATTTAAACTATGCATGGCCAACAGCAGAAATAGCTGTAATGGGAGCAAAAGGTGCAATTGAGGTACTGGAAGGTCGCAACATTGCGAAAATCGAAGATGTAGAAGAAAAATCTAAGTACATCAAAGAAAAAGAAGATGAATACCTGGAACGGTTTGCTAATCCTTATCAAGCTGCAAAATATGGGTTCATAGATGACATCATTGAACCTCGTAACACAAGGTTCAGAATTATCAGGGCTTTGGAATCACTGTCCTCCAAAAAGGAGATGAATCCTCCCAAAAAGCATAGTAATCTGCCACTATAATTTGACACGGAAATGATCAATCTAATTAGCACCCCTTTTGAAGAAGGTATCATTATTCTCCTGATAGGAATGAGTATCGTATTTTTATCACTCCTTTCCCTTTTTGTAGTATTTCAGTATTTGGTTCCATTCTTAATAAAAAGTGTGATCAAACGAAAGAAAAACCCTTTAACAGAAGGAAATAAGACTAGGGATGAAGACTCAGGGAGTGGTGAAGAAATGGCAGCAATTTGTTCAGCAGTATATATGTTACTGGAAGAAGCCCATGATGAGGAAAATGCCATCATTACCATTAATCAATCTGCGAAGGTGTATTCACCCTGGAGCTCAAAAATATATGTTACTCATAAAGTTCGATCATAAGGACTAATCAAGAACAATAAAATGAAAAAATATAAATTTAAAATAAACGGCAACTCCTACCATGTAGATATTAAGTCTCTGGAAGGAAATAATATTACCCTGGAGGTAAATGGATCTTCATATGAAGTAGAAATGGAGGCGGAAGTAAAAACCAGTAAAACCCCTACTTTGGTACGATCTGAACCAAAACCTACTCAATCAGTAGAAAATCTTAAGACGCAAAAATCCACTAAAAAAATCACCGCTCCATTGCCTGGTACTGTATTAAAAATAATTGTTTCGGAAGGTGATGCAGTAAAAACCGGTGATGAATTATTAATCCTGGAAGCCATGAAAATGGAGAACACCATTTTAGCAGAATCTAGCGGAACCATTGGTAAGATATTTAAACAAGCCAATGAAAATGTACTTCAAGGAGATGATCTATTGGAAATAGTATAAGAGAGGTATCATGAAGAACACTATCAAATATATACTCATTATTTTCATTGTTTTAATAACCGCTGGATTTGGAATTGCACAAGTCACTGATGGATCCGGAGTTTCGGAACAGTCAGGAGGATTAATCGAAGAAGCCATTCATGGTATTTCGGTTTTTCTGAGTTACACCGGTTTTGCCAATATCACTTTGGGTCATTTTATCATGATCATAGTTGGTTTGATATTCATTTATTTGGCTATTCAATATGATTATGAACCTTTGCTCCTTATTCCGATAGGCACTGGTATATTAATCGGTAATATTCCCTTTATTGCTGGTAATCAAATTGGGATTTATGAAGATGGATCTGTACTCAATTACCTGTATTTTGGTGTGGTAAAAGGTGTTTACCCACCATTGATTTTTTTAGGAATCGGTGCTATGACAGATTTTTCATCACTAATTTCCAATCCTAAATTAATGCTGCTGGGAGCTGCTGCTCAAATTGGCGTCTTTCTCACATTCATTGGTGCAATACTTTTAGGATTTACATTATCAGAAGCTGGAGCAATTGGAATAATTGGAGGCGCTGACGGGCCTACTGCTATATTTCTTTCTTCAAAACTGGCTAATGGATTAAATGGAACAACCAATCTAATTGGACCAATCGCCATTGCAGCCTATTCATACATGGCGTTAGTTCCCGTCATACAACCGCCGATAATGCGCTTATTTATTAGCAAAAAAGAACGCCAAATAAAAATGAAACCCCCGAGAGCAGTATCAAAAAGGGAGAAAATATTCTTCCCTATTTTAGGCTTGTTATTGACCACTTTCATTGCACCATCTGCGCTACCATTATTAGGTATGCTATTCTTTGGCAACATCCTTAAAGAATCAGGTCGCACCGAGCGACTGGCTGACACTGCTCGCACAAAAATGATAGACATTGTGACTATTTTATTAGGTGTGACTGTTGGTGCATCTACCCAGGCAGATGTCTTTTTAACTATGGATTCCATGAAAATATTCTTCCTGGGAGCTGCCTCTTTTGTGGTAGCAACTATGGGTGGATTATTATTCGCCAAGGCAATGAACTTGTTCTTAAAAGGAGATAACAAAATTAATCCATTGATCGGGGCAGCAGGTGTTTCAGCCGTCCCTGACAGTGCTCGTGTGGTGCAAATGGAAGGATTAAGATATGACAAAAACAATCACCTACTGATGCATGCCATGGCACCAAACGTATCTGGTGTTATAGGTAGTGCAGTTGCCGCGGGTATATTATTAAGTTTCTTAGGTTAAAAATTTTAAACAATTTGATCATGTGTAATTATGTAACTGCAGAAGAGGCAGTAAAACTAATAAAATCAGGAGATCGGGTTCTTGTACAAGCTGCATCGGCTACCCCGCAAACACTGCTCAAAGCGATGGTGGGTAGAGCTTCAGAATTAAGAGATGTAGAAGTAATACACATTCACACAGAAGGGTATATTGATTATGCAAAGCCCGAATATTCGGAAAGCTTTAAAACCAGCTGTTTCTTTATAGGTGGTAATGCACGAAAATATGTGCAAATGGGTAGCGCTCAGTACAATCCTGTATTTTTAAGCGATATTCCACATTTATTTAGGAATGGAACCCTTCCTTTGGATGTGGTACTATTAAATGTGTCCCCCCCGGATAAACATGGATATTGTTCATTAGGTGTTTCTGTTGATGTAATGGTCGGTGGACTGGAAACTGCCAAAACTATTATTGCTCAAGTAAATCCACAAATGCCTCGAACAATGGGTGACGGAATAATTCATACCAGCCGATTTGATGCTTGTGTGGAAGTTGATGAGCCTTTGCATGAATTAATCTTGGGTGAGCCTTCTCCGGAAGAAACCAGTATTGGGAAATACATAGCAGAGATGATAGATGATGGATCTACCTTGCAGATGGGTATTGGTGGTATCCCTAATTCAGTGCTTAGCTGTCTTGGAAACCATAAGGATCTTGGTGTTCATACGGAAATGTTTAGTGAAGGAATATTGCCCTTAATAGATAAAGGTGTGGTAAACGGAGCTAAAAAGGCAGTATTACCTTACAAAATAGTTTCCGGATTTGCCATGGGTTCGCGAAAGCTTTATGATTTTATGGATGACAATCCGGAGGTATTAATGATGGATATTTCTTTTGTGAATGATACCGCTGTTATTCGAAGGAATCCGAAAGTAATCGCGATTAACTCGGCAATAGAAGTGGATCTGACCGGCCAAATTTGTGCTGATAGTATTGGTACAAAAATGTACTCCGGAGTAGGTGGACAAATGGACTTTATGCGTGGAGCGGCACTTTCTCCAGGAGGAAAAGCCATTTGTGCATTACCATCAGCTACTAACAAAGGTGTATCAAAGATTTCACCCACACTGAAAGAAGGTGCCGGGGTAGTCACCACCCGCGCTCACGCCCAATATGTAGTCACCGAATATGGTGTAGCAGAGCTCAAAGGAAGAAACTTGGCGCAACGTGCGAAAGCGCTCATAGATGTAGCCCATCCAGATGCAAGAGAAGGTTTAGAAAAAGCAGCAAGGGAACGATTTGGAAATAGTTTTATATCATTTAATAATCTACACCTGGACAAAGTTCCTGGTTAAAATATCATTGAAGGTATAAGGTAAATATTCATATTAGAAAGCACTTTACACCTTCATAATCGTTACATTTAGTAATCAGATTCAACGAATTTTGAAAAATTAAAAGACAGCATTATGGCAACAAATTCGAATTTGTTTTCAGAATTTGGTCCAACCACCAAAAAAGAATGGATAGAAAAAGCCATTGAAGATTTAAAAGGCACTGATTTTGACAAAAAATTAGTCTGGAAAACTGACGAGGGATTTTCTGTTCAACCATTCTACACCAAAGAAGACCTGCAAAACATTGACACCTCCGTATTTAGGTTAAACAATAAGGAAAAGAAATGGGACAATTTTATCTCGTTGAATGGAGACAATGCTAATAAGGCAAACCAATTGGCTAAAAATTTATCTTCATTTGATATCAATGGAATTCTATTTTCTATAGAGAAGGAAGAAAATATAGATTTCAAAACCTTGTTAGCAGGCATTGATGTTACCAAATTTAAAGTCGCTTTTAAACTTTCATCTCCTTCTGCCACATTTGTCAATAGCTATTTCAAATACTTGGAATCATCAGGTGTAGAATTATCAGATATATCGGGATTTATTGAAACAGATCCATTAGCAACCTGGACGCAAAAAGGAAGTAAACCAGATTTTGACGCCTTAGCAGAGCAATTAAAAGTCACTTCTTCCGCGGATAATTTCAAAGGTCTTACTATAAGCTCTCTGGCATTTGTTAATGCAGGAGCAAACATTGTTCAGGAATTAGCTTTTACTCTTAATAAGATTACCGATTTATTTGATCAACTTATTGAAAAAGGAATATCTGTAAATAATCTTTCCAAAGAACTTCATATTCACTTTTCCATTGGTGGAAATTACTTTTTTGAAATCGCTAAACTTCGGGCATTTAGGGTAATTGCTAAAGAAGTGTTTGCTTGCTATAACCTTAAAAATGTAGATCTAAGTATATTCAGCTCCTCTTCAAATTGGTCTAAATCTATTTTCGATCCTGAAGTAAATTTATTGCGAAACACCACTGAAGCCATGTCTGCTATTCTTGGAGGCACTGGTGGATTACTCATTAATCCTCATGATAGTGGTTATCAAAATCCTTCAGAGTTTAGCCATCGGATCGCATTAAATATTTCGGCTATCTTGAAAGAAGAATCATATTTTAATAAGGTAGAAGATCCATCATCAGGTTCTTACTACATTGAAGAAATTACGAAAGAAATTGCGGAAAATACCATATCTCTATTTCAGGAAATAGAGGCTAAAGGAGGATTTATTTCAGCTTTTAAAAAAGGAATCATCCAGGATCAAATTCATACCATACGATCAAAAAAAGAGACAGAATTTGCTACTAGAAAAAGGGTAATCGTTGGTACAAACAAATATCCTAATCAACAGGAAAAGGATATTGTAGAAGAAGTTCACTCAAATAGTCATCCTCAAAATGGATTAAAGCTACTTACTCCTCAGCGAATGACTAAGAGCTTTGATGAGATGCGAAAGAAAACAATTAAAAGTAGCATTGTACCAAAAGTTATGCTAGTGTGTTTTGGTAATCTCGCAATGCGAAAAGCGAGGGCTTCCTTCTCTTCCGAATTTTTTGGTACGGCTGGCTTTGAGATTCTTGGTGAATTCTTTTATGAAGACATCAATAATGCTGCGAAAGAAGCTTCTTCTGGTGAAGCTGATATCGTGGTTATTTGTTCATCTGATGATGAATACGGTAAAGATGGGTTATCATTTGCGAAATTATTTAATAATCTAAGCCCGAATAAAAAACTAATTGTAGCCGGGTATCCATCCGAAAGTATTGATCATTTGGCGGCTGCAGGTGTTGATTCATTTATTCATATGAAAACCAACGTCATTGAATTTATTGGTCAACTTCAAAATGAATTATTGTAATACAATAACTTAAAATCATGAAACCAGATTTTTCAAAAATAAATATCAGTGTGGCGAAAGGAAAAAGTATTAAATCTGATACTTCTCCCTCCTGGGATACAGCAGAGAAAATTCCTGTGAAGCCGGCATTTAGTCCAAAAGATATCATTGATCAGGATCAATTAAATTTTGCTGCCGGAATTTCTCCCTACTTGCGCGGGCCATATTCCACCATGTATGTTACCAGACCTTGGACTATCCGCCAATATGCGGGTTTCTCTACTGCGGAAGAATCTAATGCATTTTATCGAAGGAATTTAGCCGCAGGTCAAAAAGGTTTATCCGTTGCATTTGACCTGGCCACACACCGTGGATATGATTCTGACCATCCCAGAGTGGTAGGTGACGTTGGTAAAGCAGGTGTTGCCATTGACTCGATTCTCGATATGAAGATCTTGTTTGATCAAATTCCACTGGATAAGATGTCTGTGAGTATGACCATGAATGGTGCGGTTATACCAATAATGGCTTTTTACATTGTAGCGGCAGAGGAGCAGGGAGTTAGTATGGAAAAATTGAGTGGTACCATTCAAAATGATATTTTGAAGGAGTTTATGGTGCGAAACACCTACATCTATCCTCCAAAACCTTCCATGAAAATTATTGGTGATATTTTCAGGTATACCAGCAAAAATATGCCTCGATTTAATTCCATTTCAATTTCGGGATACCATATGCAGGAAGCAGGTGCTACTGCAGACATTGAGTTGGCATATACCCTGGCAGATGGATTGGAATATATCAGAACGGGTATTGAAGCAGGATTAAAAATAGATGACTTCGCCCCTCGCCTGTCTTTCTTCTGGGCTATTGGCATGAACCATTTTATGGAAATTGCAAAAATGCGCGCAGGCAGAATGTTATGGGCTAAAATTGTCAAACAGTTTGATCCTAAAAATCCAAAGTCGATGGCACTGAGAACCCACTCACAAACTTCCGGTTGGAGTTTAAGTGAACAAGATCCTTATAATAATGTAGCCAGAACCTGTATTGAAGCGATGGCAGCAGCATGTGGACATACCCAATCGTTACATACTAATGCGCTTGACGAAGCCATTGCTCTCCCTACAGATTTTTCAGCGAGAATTGCCAGAAACACACAATTGTATATTCAGGATGAAACAGAAATGACGAGAGTGGTTGACCCTTGGGCCGGCTCGTATTATGTAGAATATTTAACCCAGGAAATAGCTCGTAAAGCATGGGCACATATCACTGAAATCGAAGAATTGGGTGGAATGGCAAAGGCTATTGATACAGGAATTCCTAAAATGCGAATTGAAGAAGCGGCGGCAAGAAAGCAGGCTAGAATAGATTCTGGAAAAGACATATTGGTAGGGGTTAATAAATACCAGGTGGATGAAAAGTCAACTTTTGAAGTATTGGAAGTCGATAACGCCGCTGTACGAAATGCACAGTTAGAAAGACTGAAAAAACTCCGTGAAGAACGAAATTCAGAAGAAGTAGAAGCTGCTTTAAATGCAATATCTACCTGTGCTGAATCAGGTGAAGGTAATCTATTGGAATTAGCAGTGGATGCCGCAAGAAAAAGAGCTTCCCTTGGTGAAATTTCAGATGCTATGGAAAAACATTTTGGAAGGCATAAAGCCACTATTAGAACTATTTCAGGTGTTTATTCAAGCGAATCTGCCAATGATGCAGACTTTAAAGCAGCCGTTGACTTAACAGATAAATTTGCTGAAGAAGAAGGAAGACGCCCACGAATTATGATTGCAAAAATGGGTCAGGACGGTCACGACCGGGGAGCTAAAGTGGTAGCAACTTCCTTTGCAGATATGGGTTTTGATGTAGATGTCGGACCATTATTCCAAACTCCTGAAGAAGTTGC
>JBNLGO010000036.1:0-26136 GCA_050306095.1 Cyclobacteriaceae bacterium | reverse complement strand
GCAAATACACTATATATGAGCCTGTGTATATGTCATTAAACGAAATAAGAGAAAGTGTAGAAATAACTGAACCTGCACCTATTACCGCTACCGGCAAACTTTATTTATATGCACATTTAATACTTATCAATGATCCTGGAAAAGGCATTCACCTAGTCGATAATTCCGATCAATCCAATCCTGAAACAATAGGATACATTAACATACCTGGAAATTATGACTTCTCTATCAGGGATAATAAGTTGTACGCTGACAGTTATATGGATTTAGTAATCATGGACATAAGTGATCTTGACAATATCACGGAAGTAAATAGGATAAATGACATTTTTTTGGATTTCAATGTTCAATCAGGAGTTTACTTTAACCCTGACAGTGGCCTGGTAGTTAATTATGTAGAAAAAGAAGTCATTGAAGTTACCTCCGATGATTTTCCAGACAACTATTTCCCTGAATATTATTATTTAAGTTCTTCAAGAAATTTCATGGCCGAGGCTTCGGTTGATGTAGCTTTTATGGCGGCACAGCCTAATACTTCTGTAGGAATAGGTGGATCAATGGCCACTTTCACCATTGTCAATTCACATCTTTATATTTTGGATAATTCCAACGTATTGACTTTTGATATATCAAATCCTGACAACCCTCAAAACGTAGATATCCTTCCACTTGGTTGGGGCATTGAAACAATATTTCCTTATGAGAGCAATCTTTTTGTAGGATCGCAAAATGGCATGTATATCATTGACAATGCTGACCAGGCCAACCCGGAACTCATTACTCAATACAGTCATGTTTTCAGTTGTGATCCGGTGGTTGTTCAGGGAGACCTTGCCTACGTCACGTTAAGATCTGGAAACAATTGCCGTGGAGGTTCTTTAAATCAATTGGAAGTGATCGATATCAGCAACCTAAGTAGTCCTCAACTATTGAAAGAATATCCTATGCTTAACCCTCATGGATTGGGCATAGATGGAGATGCATTATTTGTATGTGAAGGTATCCATGGGCTCAAGGTTTTTAACGCTTCAGATGAAATGAAAATAGGTGAGAACCAGCTTATGCATTTAAATAATATTGATGCATTTGATGTCATTCCTTACAACAATACGCTTTACCTGATAGGACAAGATGGTTTGTATCAGTTTGATTATACAAATCTGGATGACATCACCTTAATAAGTGTAATTCAAGTAGACAATACCTCAAACCTATAAATGATGACATCAGCAAAACAACCAATATTACTGCCAATTCTGTTGGCAGTAATATTCCTATTTTGTGGCTCACTAAGCTTTGGGCAGCAATACGCAAGAATCAAATTAAAAAACAATACCTACCTGAAGGGAAACATTGTTCAGGGCATTGACTCTACTGGTGTGATATTATTAATTAATGGTGTGACGTCCAGAATTCCTATGAATAAAATTGAAAACATAAAATTTCAACCCAATAAGAAAACAAATACTAGCTCTCAAAATGATGAAAACCATCGTATAGAAAATGGAAATTATGCTCAGTTTGAACCTGGGTATTATCATTCTGTGGGAGTGGGAATAATTAGTGGAAACGATTACTCAGATTTTTCTGCTTCAGTTATCAATGGGTATAGTTTTCATCCTTTATTAAACGCCGGTGTTGGTTTAAATTATAATAGATATGAGAATATCACAACACTTCCATTATATGCAGAATATCGGGGATATCCCAAAAAGTTGAAACTTGCCCCCTATTTCTTTTCCCAATTAGGGTATGGATTTCGTGTGGAGAATAGTAGCAACAATGGCTTTGAATCATATGATTCCCGAGGAGGGTTGTATTGGGGTGCGGGAGTAGGCTATCAAGCTAATTTTTTAGAAACCACCATTGCCCTGAGTGTTGGCTACTCCAACCAGGAGACACATACCAAATTTGATAGCCCACAATATTATTGGGGAGCATCTACATTTGAGTATTCTGAAAAAAGAAATATGGGAAGAATAGATGTGAAACTAAATTTCATTTTTTAACAAATTACTACTCAGTCTATTAGCGTAATTACAGGGTTTTTATACTCGTATTTCATTAAATAAAATGAGGTTTTTCTTTTCAATTACCATATCTTCATGGTAATACATTGAAGATATTAAACATGATCAGACACGCACACTTATTCTTACTTATCATTCTCTTTTATGCATGCAACAAACCCTCTGATAAAGAAAACCAACAAGAAGATGCTCAGAATACTACAATAGCGCCTGCTGATTCCAACACAGCTTTTTCAGACCAATTTATTGATGGTCAACCGATTGCCTCCTATCTTAAAATGCCAGAATTGCCGAACATTGTTCGTGCGTATTATTCGAAAGAATTAGAAATAAGCCAAAATGCCGAGACAGACTCGTTAATGAAAATATTGATTTCACCTGATGAAAACTTAACTCCATTCTATTACAAGTGCTTTATGAATATTTGCAAAGAATCAAACGCAACATTAAGCAGTTATCTTGGGGAGAAATGTATATCATTATTGGAAAACAATACTTTCTATTGCATCTCAAAATTGAAAGATGGATCCCCTGATTACTTTACGGGTTTAGTTGCCAATGAAATATACCAGAATGAAGATTGGGAGAATGAAATCAACAACCTTTCTGTACGACTCCATATAAATTTAGAAAATGAAGCTCCGGAATTGCGTAAAGAATTAGACCTGTTTATTGTAGGTGTTAAAAATGACATAGAGCATATGGGCAATTAATTTTAATCCGCTTTTCAATATTAGATCTAATCCAAATTTTAAATTCTATTCTTAATATTACCTGCATAGGTTAGGACAATTCCACGCGGTTGTTTACCTTTTGCTCAATTAATGCATCAATACACCTAACCTACCATACCACTTTACTTTAACCTCTGTAAACCAACCTTTTCATCATAGAGTAATGGTTTAGAGCTCTATGCAAACACTCTTTTATTTTTATTGGGTATTTTAGAAATTGTTAGTAGCTTTTATTTTTTAAATGAGGGATAAAATTATTTTAATAACAGGCGCTACTTCCGGAATCGGAAAAGCTACCGCATTAAACCTGGCCAAGAGAGGTGCCACGATTGTGATAACTTGTCGTAATAGGGAAAAAGGTGAGCGGGTTCAGTATGAATTGATCAACTTATCATCAAATAATAATATTCATATACTCCAGGCAGACCTGGCCAATAAGAAGGACATCAAGGAATTGACCGAATCATTTAAAAACATATTTCCCCGACTCGATATCCTCATCAATAACGCTGGTACTCTTGGAACTATCAAAAGAATGGAAAATAAAAATGGACATGAACTAACCATTGCCACCAACTATTTTAGTCAGTTTTTAATGGTGCATTACCTGCAAGACTGGTTGCTTAAAAGTGACGATGCAAGGATAATAAATGTCTCTTCCACCACCTACAGAATGGCAAGTATCGATTGGAAAGATTTTATGGTACAGGGAAGATATCGACCTTTAATTGCATATAGTAAGTCCAAAGTGATGATTGTCTTATTTACTTTTGAGTTGGCTGAGCGTTTGAAAAACACCTCCATCAAGGTGAATTGTGTAGATCCCGGAACGGTCTATACCAATATTGCCAATACCTTTCCAAGAGTATTTAGAATGTTATATGAGTTGGGTGAGCCATTTATGAAAAGCCCGGAAAAGGGAGCTGAATCAATCATATTCCTGGCATCGATTAAAAAGTTAAAATTGACAAATGGGAAATTCTATAAGAACAAAAAGGCTTTTAAACCAACTCGCTACAGCATGGATAAAAATGTGCGCAAAAAGCTCTGGGAAGAAACAATGAATTATTTAAAATTATAGTTTACCACAAAAACGGAATGATAGCCCTCCGCTGTTTTGGATAATCCGGAAACTTTTCTTTGTACCAGGCATGCGCTTTTACTGCACGCGGACCCAGATTAGCGAAAGTAAATATGGCAAAGGCAATACCTGAAATTGACCATGTCATTATCGCCCATCCGATCCATTCTATAATCTCACCAAAATAATGGGGATTGGAAACATATTTGAAAAGTCCTCCTTTCGGCACCACATATTCATTATTTTCATCACGCTTAAGGTGTGCAAATAAATAGTCAGAATGCTTATTAATACCATAACCCAAAATGAAAAAGAACAGACCTACATAAAGCAATGGAGAAGTAAACCATTGATCTGAATAAAAATTTTGATTGAACACCTCAAACCCATTTAAAAATCCATTCATACAATTAAATATGATAGCAAACACTACCAACAAGACTGGATATGGTTTGTTTTTACTACTGATGGTAAAAGGGTAAATGAATGTTCTGTGAGCATAATGACTTAACCAAACAACGATAAACAGTATTTTAGGGGTATCCAGCCATCCTTCTGAAGCAACAAAAAAATACACCATCAATATTACAGAGGGGGATTCCATGATCATCCAACCATATTTAGCAGGCATGTTTACACCCCATCCTCCTCGTAAAAATTTCCCATATGGTGCAGTCACTTTGAAAAGAATAAAAAACACTGATACGGCAAAAAACATTTCAATAATGATTAACCACGAATAGACTTGCTCCATTGAGACGACAGATTTATACCTTAAAAAGGCAATATATATGCATTGAAAGAAACTAAAAAATCAATCATAGAATATTGCATCAATTCTAATCCATTTAATAAACAGACTAAAAATATTTGATTGAAACAGAGGTGAAAAATATCACCTTATTCATTCAATTAAGGGTTTTTATAAGAGTTTGGATCTTTTCCAATGGTATATCCCAGTGTCCACTCAAAAATATCTGCCACACCAGCATGTGCCTTTATAGTTACTCCAGCAAACATTTGATTATTAAATCGATATCGCATTCCCGCCCTGAAATAATACGGCTTTTTCTCGTTATTTTCCGGATTGCGATGGAGATAGACCCCTACCCCAAGCGGTACATATAAATTTCGATTGAAGGCCCATTCCCAAGTTCCTACTACGGCAAAGGAATATGTTTTAGAAAAATCAGAAGCATCCGAATTATTTCTGTGATTTGGAAATGGTGAATAATACATATCAAACCCTGCCCCTATTCGATATTTATAATTCATAGCACGCAAATAGCTCATGGTAATACCACCTTTGAAATAGTTCTTTTCACCTACATTGTAATTCTTGCTTCCCGCAATCAAGCCAATATTAAAAAGCCAATACCTCTTGAATGTTGGAATTGGTAGTTTTTCGGAATATACGGTTTCCTCACCCAGCTTATAATTGAGCCCTAGTGTAACTGGTAATAAATTTATACCAAAATTGGGCTGTTTGAATGAACCATTGGAAAAATGCTTGAAACCCAAGCTTGCTCCAAATGTAAGTCGGTCATTTAAATTATAGTTGGCCGTAAATTCAAGGTGTACATAGCAGTTTCTATAGGATCCCAGAAAGATATTAGTAGGATTTTTTATCGAATCATAGGGATTAAAATTATACGATAGTCCAAATGCACCTCCATATGAAAAAACCAGCCGCTTACTTTCCGGAAATGTAAATGGAAATTTCATCCAATAATAAATCGCATTCGGACGACCTACCCTATCATTATTAAAAGTGGAGCTATACAAGCCAACGCCCATAGTAGGTCTTCTGTAAACATTGCTGTAAATATCATAAGGATCCGCTTTTTGAAATCCAAGACGTATATCTACCGCATTGTAATAGGAACTATTAACAATTTGGTCGCCTAACTCCGTATCATTACTTAACATGGCCCCGTTTTCTATTCGAAAATCAATATGCTTGATATACTTCTTATCGGGTGTGGAAATATTTTCAAGGGAAGATTGTGCAAAGAGACCAATGGGCACAAGAAAAATGGTGAAAAGAAAAAGTTGTTTCATACGTTTGGAGGTTGTTTTTAAATCGAATAAATACACCTGATATATGAAACAAAAAAGCCCTGAAAAAGTTATTTCCAGGGCCAATGTTCAATATTAATCTATTTATTGCGGAAACAAGTACGTCATTCCTGCAATGTCTTCTTCCAATATTGTATATGGATTGTTTTCACATGATTTGAAATTTGGAACTTATCAATTTCAGTGAAATCTTCTTTTGCTTTTCGTAACATGAAATTGGAAAAATAAATTTTACTTTTATGTATCAAATGTTAACATGTTGTTCATAGTCTTCCATTTCCACCCAATTCGTTAACATATTGACCATTAACCAATCATTATCACCTCCTAAAAGCATTATACCCTTGCTCCTCTCGGTCAATTAATTCCTTCTTGTTCAGATTTTTTTTGTTATTTTCAATAACCAATCACCACATAATGACTTGGAAAAAGAAGGATATTATCCAACAAGAAATTACCATTCCAGCCGCTGATGGCTTTGACTTAAGCTGTTTATTATACCCCTGCAAAAATCAACCAAGAGGTTTCATACAGATCAATTCAGGTACAGGAATCCCCAAGGAATTTTATGGGAATTTTGCGGCCTATTGTGCCTCCATGGGATTTGTCACGGTAACCTATGACTACCGGGGTATTGGAGGTTCCAAACCAAAAAGCTTGAGAGGGTTTGAAGCCGACAATGTGGAATGGGGCACATTAGATGCCTCAACTGTACTTCAATATGGCATAGAGAATTACCCTGATCTCAAAAAGATTATCATCGGACACAGCATGGGTGGACAAATTATTGGTTTGATGGAGAATAATCAAAAGATAGACCAGGTGGTGATGATCGCATCCGGAACAGGTTATTGGAAGGACATGCCAGATAGTTTATTGAAATCGTTGATGCCATTTCTTTGGTATGTGTACATCCCTTTTACTGTGAAACTTTTTGGTTTTGCCAATGCCAGAAAGATACGACAGGGAGAAAATTTACCAAAAGGGGTAGCGATGAGATGGCGAAACTGGTGCATGAATAAAGACTATTGGGAAAGAGATTTTGGGGATACTATTGACCCCAATGGCTTTTATGATCTAGGTGTCCCCATTCATTCGATTCGGTTTACAGACGATACGATCATTAGCAAAACAGCTACGGAAAAATTGTTGGGATATTATAGAAATGCCAGAATCACCCAAACAGAAATTGACCCTGCTACATTTGGTTTGGAGAAAATAAACCACTTTGGATTCTTCTCCCGAAAGTCACGTGAGTTATGGGATTTGGCAATAAATCAAATATAAGCTATTGAGTAATGCTTTTACTTAGGGTCCTCACTACCACCTCAACAATTAAATCCTGATTGTTTTCATCAAAACCATGCTGAATATTGTGATTATATATTGAAAGAATCATGGTGTTTACTAGGATTTAAGACTTATTATCCTATCTACTTGTTGAAACAAATAAATTTTACTTAAACACCAATTATGTCTTCTATCGAAATAGAAATTCCAAGTGACATTAATACATTAGATCAAAACGAAGAATTTTTCATCTTAAAAGGCGAAAAAGATGAAAAAATTCAATTCCATGATTACAAAAGAATTTACCAAACCCAAGGCTTATATGAAGCTATCTTTCATCAAAAACTCAAGTGCCAATCCCCTACTGTAATAAAAGACCTACTTTATCAAAATATGGATCAAGAAAGTAAAGATGATCTAAAGATATTAGACTTTGGCGCAGGTAATGGGTTAGTAGCCAAGGCACTTTCTTCTGAAGATCCTGAAATCATCGTTGGAGTTGATATCATTGAAGAAGCAAAAAGTGCTGCACTGAGAGATAGAGGAGAAATCTATACCGATTACATCGTTACAGATCTCGCGGAAGCAGAAGATAAAGTAATGGAAAAATTAGAAGGTTTTGACTTCAACACACTTGTGACAGTTGCAGCTTTGGGGTTTGATCATATTCCTCCGGAAAGTTTCATCAATGCATTTAACCTGATTGAAAAAAATGGCTGGATCGCTTTTAACATCAGGGACCGGTTTTTAACAAATGAGGATGAATCGGGATTTAACGATACATTACAATGGATCGAAAACGATTTTATTGAATTCGTGGACGAAAAAAACTACGTTCATAGATATTCAGGAAGTGGTGACCCCATCAATTATACAGCAATGATCGGAAGAAAATTAACGAATATCGAAGTCAAAGCTACCCAGGAATCAACGTTGATAATTTAATCCGAATGATCTTTATAAGTATTTTAACACATAGTTTAAAATACTTATTGCTTTTTTGTCCTGAATTAGAAAGTATTATCCCAACTCAATATCCCAAACTTGTCTGCAGTAATCTTTAATAGATCTATCAGAGGAAAACTTACCCATTCGGGCGACATTGAGAATGGACATTTTATTCCATTTAAACGGGTCTTTCCATAGCTCGCTGACTTGGTTTTGGGTTTGAATATATGATTCAAAATCCGCAAGTACCAGGAAGTGATCATCATAAAGCAGGTTATCAACAAAAGGATTGAATAATTTCTTGTCACCTTTGGAGAGGGCTCCGGAAGCAATGAAATCAATCACCTTTTTTAATGCCAGGTTTTCATGATAAACCATGCGTGGATTATACCCCCTGGCTTTGATATTAAATACTTCGGGAGCAGTAAGCCCGAATAAAAAGAAATTCTCTTTACCCACCTCTTCGCGGATCTCCACATTCGCTCCATCTTTCGTACCAATGGTAAGTGCCCCATTCAAGGAAAATTTCATATTTCCTGTTCCGGACGCTTCTTTTCCGGCCATGGATATTTGCTCAGACAAGTCAGCCGCCGGATAAATGTTTTCCGCATTTTTCACATTAAAATCAGGATAAAAAACAACTTTTAGCTGTCCTTTGATATCCTTATCATTATTGACAACTTCTGCAACAGAATTGATTAACTTAATGATAAGTTTTGCCATGAAATAACCGGGAGCTGCTTTCCCTCCAAAAATAAACGTACGTGGCGGGATTTTCATTTTTGGATTTTCTTTGAGCATCAGGTATAAATAAATAATATACAGCACCATTAAATGCTGGCGTTTGTACTCATGAATCCTTTTCACCTGGATATCAAACATCGAGTTTGGATCTACTTTTATTCCCAAATAATGCTCAAATAAATGAGCCAACCGCTCTTTGTTTTTCAATTTTACACTTCTCCACTTTTTCTGAAATTCTTTGTCAGCTGAATACTCTTCCAGTTTTTGAAGCTCAGTAAGGTCTTTGATCCAGTCATCACCAATATGATCGGAAATAAGTTGGGTAAGCTCTGGGTTACTTGCAGCAACAAAACGTCGAGGAGTAACACCATTCGTTACATTACAAAATTTTTCTGGCCACAGTTCATAAAAGTCGTGCAGCAATTTTTCTTTGACCAATTCAGAATGCATGTATGCCACTCCATTTACCCGCTTACTACCAATCGTGGCAAGGTTAGCCATTCGTACATAACGGTCACCATGCTCATCAATAATTGACATGCGTTCTATTTTAGCGGTATCACCTGGATATATTTCTCCCAGGTACTCGATAAAATGGTGGTTTATTTCCAGGATTATTTCCAAATGCCTTGGAAGTACCTTTCCTAATAAATCAATCGGCCATTTTTCTAAAGCTTCCGGCAATAGCGTATGATTGGTATAAGAGCAGGTGTTTTGAGTAATATGCCAAGCCGTCTCCCAATCCACATCATGTTCATCAATTAATAGACGCATTAGTTCGGCTATCGCAATGGAAGGATGCGTATCATTAAGCTGAACGGCCCATTTCTGATCAAATTCCCTAATGTCTTTGCCCAATGACAAATGAATGCGGATCATGTCTTGCAATGAACACGATACAAAGAAATATTGCTGCTTTAGCCGAAGTGTTTTCCCCTGAATTACCTGGTCATTAGGATACAATACCTTGGTAATATTTTCCGAATACATCTTATCTTCCACCGCCTGGTAGTAATTACCATGGTTAAATGCCTCAAAGTCAAAGGATTCAATAGCTTCCGCTTTCCACAAACGCATGGAATTACAAGTACCTACTTTATAACCCAGAATAGGCGTATCATATGCCACTCCTTTCACCTCCGTTTCTGGAATCCAATTGACCCGGTATTTACCATTATTATCCACATAAGCTTCTGTATGCCCGCCAAACATCACTTCATAGTATATCTCCGGTCGTACGATTTCCCATGGGTTTCCAAACTTCAACCATTTATCGGTAATTTCCACCTGCCATCCGTCTTTGATAATTTGATCGAAAATTCCAAACTCATAGCGTATTCCATAACCAATGGCCGGAACTTCCATAGTCGCCAATGACTCCATAAAACAAGATGCTAATCTCCCTAGCCCTCCATTTCCTAATCCCGGCTCTTCTTCTATGCTATGCAAGTCGTCAATATTAACACTGAGCTGCCGTAATGCTTCTGTGGTTTCTTTGGTAATACCAAGATTGAGAATATTATTTTCCAAATGAGGGCCCGGTAAATATTCAGCGGACAGGTAAGCCACCATTTTGGTTTGATTCTCTACCATGTTTTCTACTGTTTTCACTCCTTTGTCAAATATCCTTTCCCGAATAGCAAGGGATACTGCTGTATAGATATCATTTGTGGATGCATTAAACGAGGTGCGACCTAATCCACAAAACAGACTGTTGATGAATGATTGCTTTAATGCATGAATGGTAGTTTTTGTTCTTTCGGAACTAACCGAAAGAGGCTTAGCCGGAGAAGTTTGATGTTTCATAATAGTTGGTTGTTGATGGAGGAACTGAGTTATTGAATTTACTCAATTCTCAGATCAATTACCATTGATCCATTGAAATAACCAGTAAAATTCAGATTTTCAATCAGTTATCGTCATTATTCACGGTTTTGTGGTGATAAATCCGGGTTACAAATCAAAGCATCAGAGCAACTTTAAAGAGTATAACAAGGAATGAACACTTAATTAGTCAAACATGTATATATGATCAACTCCGCTTATATAATCCAATTATTAAAAATCATTTCCTATATATATTTTAGCTTTATATTTAAGTCAATAAATAAATCACACTACATATTTTACCCTCATGAAACAATTGCTTTGCATTATCCTGATCTTTTGTGCCCAGGAAATTTTTTCACAGACCAAGTCATCACAAAACACTCCTCCCCTTTCAACTGCTACTTCCTTAAAGGAGGTTGGTATTTCCGAAGAACGGTTAGCTAAGATAGACGCTATGTGTAAGGAAGCCATCAAAGAAAACCAGGTGCCGGGAATTGTGGCCTTAATTGCCCGAAAAGGGAAAATTGTTTTTCATGAGGCCTATGGAATGGCAGACAATGAAAAGAATAAAGAACTGAAAAAGGATGCTATTTTCAGAATTGCATCACAATCCAAAGCCATTTCTTCAACCGCCGTTATGATGCTTTGGGAAGAAGGAAAATTCCGATTAGATGATCCCATTTCAAAATATATTCCGGAATTTGAAAATGCCCAAGTTTTGGATTCACTATTTGAAGATGGCCATTACACTACCATTCCTGCTAATAAACCCATCACCATCCGACATTTGCTAACCCATACTTCTGGAGTAGGATATGGAGTAATTGACGGTGATGAGCGCTTTAAAAAGATCTATGCAGATGCTGGGGTTACGGATCTATTTACCACTAAAAAAATTACCATAGAAGAAAGCGTGAAAAAGCTCGCCAAATTACCGCTACACCACCATCCGGGTGAAGGATGGACGTATAGCGAAGGCCTGGATGTGCTTGGTTATTTCATAGAAGTGGTATCAGGAAAACCTTTTGATGAATTTTTACGCACTCGAATATTTGATCCACTGGGAATGGATGATACCTGGTTTTACCTCCCAAAAGAAAAGACAGATCGGCTCGTAAAAGTACAACACAAGGTAGATGGGGAATGGAAAAATTTTCCAACCACTTTTTATGACCCGGAATACCCGATAAAAGGTGCTAAAAGCTTTTTCTCCGGTGGTGCCGGACTCAGCAGCACTGCCAAAGACTACGCTACTTTTTTGCAGATGTACCTGAATGGCGGTGAATACAATGGCGTGCGACTACTAAGCAGAACAACCGTGCAAACTATCATGGGCAATCAAACCGGTGATCTTTATGGTGGGGAAAATGAAAATTACGGGTTAGCGTTTGCCGTATGGACGAAAAAAGCACAAGATAATGGAGGCTTTGGAAGTGAAGGAACTTTTGACTGGGGCGGCTATTTTAACACGCAATATTTTGCTGATCCACAAGAAGAAGTTATTGGGATAATCATGAAGCAAACGCAAGGTAGGACCAATGATGAAACTGGATGGAAATTCCGTCAAATGGTATTTACGACAATTGACGATTGAAAAAGCAAAAACCAATTATAAGAATAAAAATTTTATCAGATTCAATTGTTGTATATTTAACTGCAACAAACTAAAACCTAACCGATTATGGAAAAATTACCTAACAACCTTTCCACCTTTCGAATATTATTTTTAGTGAAAGGTATCATTACCTTGCTGTTTTCAGTATTCCCGCTTTTTTATATTGCTATTGGAGGATTTCTAGGAAATGTAGATGAATTAAATTTTGGACCAGATGCCCCACCATTTAACATAGGATTAATATTCATCATTTTTGGTATATTCTTTTTTGTCTTGGTTGTAACCATGGGAATACTCAATATTCTAGCTTCTAATTTTCTGAAAGAAGTGAAAAACTATAATTTTATTTTTGTAATGGCAGTGCTCAATTGTTTCACAGGAATTTTAGGGATTTTATTAGGAGTATTCACGATTATCGAGTTGAATAAACCCCATGTGAAAGAACTTTTTGGAAGAGCTTAATTTGTGGAATATTTAAACTCAAGGAGGGCAAAAATAGTCGCTATCTTTGTTGGCTTTAATATTTTTCCATATTTAGTCCCGGTTAACCTTTGGATCACTGCGATATTTAGACCGGTCATCTGGTTATGATAAAAATGCGAATCAGAAAAGTTGAGCAATTGGAAAATATGTTTTGTTGAAACTCAAACCGTTGAATTAGTTAAAACAGAAGTGGTATTTAAGTAATTAACATATGAAAAAGATAATCGTAATCTGGGTGTGTGTATTTTTTTCTATGCAAATCATCCACGCTCAATCCTATGAAGAAACCATCCAAACCTACCAACAAGCGTTAGACAAAGAATACAAAGACCCGGAAGAATCACCATTAACGAAAAAAGACCGTAAGAAATTCAAGGGTTTGCCTTTTTTTCCGATCAATGAAAAATACCGGGTAGAAGCTCGTTTTGAGCGTATGGTAAATGCCGCACCTTTCCAAATGAAAACTACAACAGATCGCCTACCGACGTATGAAGTGTTTGGTTTAGCACATTTTACCTTTGAAGGCAAGGAATATACTTTGCAATTGTATCAAAGTCATCGACTACGAGAAATGGAGAAATATAAGAATCACCTCTTCCTTCCTTTCACTGATCAGACAAATGGAAATGAATCCTATGGAGGAGGTAGGTTTTTGGATTTGGAAATACCTGATGGAGATACTATTGTAATTGACTTTAACAAAGCTTATAATCCTTACTGTGCCTATAACCACATTTACTCCTGCCCTATCCCTCCGGCTGAAAACGATCTGCCCTTTAAAATATTAGCAGGTGTAATGTATGATGGTGGAAAAACGCATTGATGGAAGCTCTCGAGAACAAACCAATAGATAAAGACAAATTAAACCAAGGATTTTACCAATCAGTACTTCAATTTTTTTCCTGACTTTTCAAAAGAGAAACAATAACTTGAGTACCTTCATTAACTTTTGATTTAATGCTAATCTTTCCTTTATAGTCAGTAATAATCTTCTTGCTAATATATAACCCAAGTCCTGTTCCTTTATCAGGATCTTTTGTAGTAAAGAAAGGATCAAAGACCTGCTTTAAATTTTCTTTTTTTATACCCATTCCAGTATCTGAAACAGTGACAATTAACTCATTATCTAATTCTTCTGTCGATATTGTTATTTTACCTTTACTTTCAATGGATTGAACGGCATTGTGAATAAGGTTTAAAAAAACCTGGTGGTATCTTCCTTCATTTCCACTTGCAAAGGAGTTTTCGGTATAATTTTTCTCAATCTGAATGGTGTTTTTATATTGGTTGTGCAAAATAATCAGGCAATCATCTATTATTTTATTCACGTCACAAGAAGTCCAGTTTCCTTCATCAGTTCTGCTATATTTCCCCAAACTTTTTACAATCGTAGAAATTCGGTTGATCCCGGTATAGATAGCATTAATCAATGTCTTATAATCTGCATTGGAAGACACATTACATTCATTGACAAGGTTTTCAATGCCCGTAATACCTCCTAAAATAAAGTTTAAAGGATTGTTAATTTCATGCGCTACACCAGCAGTCAGCGTACCCAATGCTGCCATCTTTTCACTTTCTACTAACTGCAATTGTGTGTTCTTTAATTGCTCAAGCGTTTTTTCCAGGTATTCTCTCTGTTCTTTTAGAGTCTCATTATTGGTTTTCAACTCTTCATTAGTAACTTGAAGATCATCGTTTAATTTCTTCGCTTCTTGCAAAGCTATATCTAATTCATTCGTTTTTTCTGTTACTAAATCCTCTAAATGTTCTTTATGAATTTCAAGATCAATTTGAGCTAATTTCAAATCGGTAATATTTCTACCTTCAGGGATAACATATTCTACTTCATTTTGACTATTAAAAATTGGCTTAAGGGTAAAATCAATGTACTGTAGCTCATTTTTATTATTGTAATGCGTTGTCTCAAATCGAATGGTTTTTCCTTTTAAGGCTTCCTTAAATCCTTCTCTAAATTTATTTTTTTCAAGCTCCGAATGTGCCCACCAGACACCATCTTCGAAATTTTGTTCTACAAAACTATCAAAAGTGGCGTCTCCAAAACTCAAGGCGGTATCGTTTGCTTCCAGGAGCTTGCCATTTCTATTGAGCAAGCCCATGAGAGAAAATGAATTATCAAATATTGCTTTGAACTTTCTTTCACTAATTAACCGCTTTCGAAGTTCTGATTGAAGAATTTTAATATGCACTGAAAGGATCAAAGCTGGCAGGAAAATTATCTCCAGCATATCTTCCCATAGATCAAAATCTTTAATGGAAAATAGATGCTCAAGCAGATTGGTAATGGAAACAAAAAGGAGCAGTCCCAATGCAAAAGCCATGATCAGAAATGAGTAATCTCTCGTTTTGATGGAACGAATGATTAATATGGATATGGCCAACAGGAGTATTACAAATGATATGGAATTGAATATGGATATCATATCAATAAAATTCCTTTTTGATGATACTTATCAAGAAAAACAAGACTGCTGTAGTAAAGAAAAAATGCTCAATTATGTTGAAAATTACCGGGAAATAAAACCCCTCTGCAATAGTAAATATTTGTGACACATAGATTAAAACTATTCCTCCAAACCAAAAAGTAAGCAAAGATGCTGCCCGCCACCTAATCAAAAAAACCAAATAGATTATAAAAATTGAACTTATAACCAGGTTTATAATTTCTTCTACCTGAATCATTAAAATTTAAATTATTAACATTTAAGATACTACAATTCACTAAAATGTAAGGTGAAAAACAAAGAATTATACCAATTCAATTAATAGAAAATTTAAAAGGTGGAAATCGCATTATTAATCCTATGGATAATTTTTATGTTATTCTACATGCTTCAGGATTGATTAATCGGTAAAATGACGATGAATTCACTCCCTTGACCCGGAGTACTTTTGGCAATGATATCCCCATGATGCATGGTTATGATTTCCTTCGCTTGAAAAAGCTCCACACCTTCCCGATTAATTGCAGGGTCAAAAATGTATTTTAATTCCTTTTCTTTTATGCCTCGTCCCGTATCTTTTATAGAAATGAAAATATGTTTTTTGGAATACAATCCACTTTCAATTGTGATGGTTCCTTTATCCTCTATTGATTGAATGGCATGCAATAAAATGGCTAACAACACTTGATTGATTAAACCTATATAGCATTTTACCTCCGGAGTATCTGCCAAATTCTTAATCATTTGAATCCTGTCCTTGTAGCGATTGCGTAGGATGATTAACAGGCTATCTATGCACTGATGAATTTTTAACCAATTTAACTTCTTGCTATCTGATGTGGCATAAAATTGCACCCCCTTAATTATGTCAATAGTTCTCTCCACACCACTATTCATATACATTGTAGCCATTTCAAAATGATCTAATAGCTCCATTAATCCATGAAGTTTATTTTGATACAAGTTGACTTTCTGATCTTCTAAACCATCAATATTTTGGCCATGAAAATGGGTAATTGTTTCCTTAATCCGAGGAATATTCTTCTCTATTCCATAAGCTCCCGAGCTAATAAAATTGATGGAATTACATAATTCATGAACAACACCTTCGATTTGGGTGCCCAGGGCAGCATATTTAGTATTATATAAAAGTTGATTTTGAGTATCCATAAAGCCAGGTAATCTTTCTTCTACCTGTTTTTGGGGCTCTTGGTTGTTGTAAGCATTATCACTAACATACTTTGAATCAACAGTTTTTAATGTACTAGAATTTCTTCCAATTATCAGACATCCCACAACCTTAAACTTCCCTTCATTTTCTTCGATTAATCCCTGTCTAACAATGGTCAAAAAGCCACCTTCGGTATTGCCTTTTAAAAACCTGAATGTTGCAGGTGCCATTGATGAATGGCTTCCTTCAAATGCTTCGTTAAATTTTACAATATCATTGGAATGGATAATGGGATAAAATTGGTCCAGCATGAGCATGCTACTTCCTACTTCAATACCCAATTGCCGTATAACATCCTTTGTTATCCTAAGTAAACCATCCTTTTGATGGTATTCAAAATAACTTAAGTGTTCATATGTTTTATTCTTTGTCATCATTTCGCCATTACATAATCTAAATCAATGATAGCGGGTGTCATATCTTCCAGTGGCAGCACCTTTTGTGCAGCACCTAATCGAATAGCTTCTTTGGGCATGTCAAAAACAACGGATGTATTTTCATCTTGGGCCACAGTGATTGCACCTGCATTTTTCAAAGAAAGCAATCCCTTTGCCCCATCTTTTCCCTTACCTGTGAGCAGAATACCCAGACAGTTTTCTCCTAGGAAAGTTGCCGCTGATTCAAATAAGACATCCACACTTGGTCTATGGCTGTTTACTTGATCTCCATTCATTACCTCCACATAATATTTAGCGCCACTTCTTCTTACGGTAGTATGCATATTTCCCGGCGCAATCAATGCCTGACCACGCAATATTGAATCCCTATTTCCGGCTTCTTTTACCGTGATTTCGCACATTTCATTTAGTCGATCTGCAAAAGCTTTGGTTAACACCTCCGGCAAGTGTTGCACAATGACGATGGCTGGTGAATCATAAGGCAGGTTGATTAAAATATTTTTAATGGCCTCTGTACCTCCGGTTGAGGCACCAATAACCACTACCTTTTCAGTGGTATTTATCATACTGGACGAGGGTGCCATTTGAACTTTAGGCAAAATTTCACTATTACCTTTTATCAATTCGGTATTTCGCTGCCTGATTATTTTATTAGCTTTTACATTGATGGTGGTCTTTATTAACTCAATCATTTGAATGCGCAAATCATCATCATAATTTCGCAGCGTTGTCACGGTAGGTTTTTTTACCACATCTATGGCACCAATTTCCAATGCTTTCAAAGTGGTTTCACTTGCCCGCTCAGTAAGACTAGATAGAATAATAACATTTAGCGGTTTTTGAGACATGATTGCTTGCAAAAAAGTCAACATATCCTTGTTTAGCATCTCCGCATCGAGGGCAATTATATCGGGAAGCTCATGTTTGATCTTATTGGCAGCGTGATATGGATCACCCACCGCCGCTATCACTTCTATATCAGGTTCTGAGGTTAAAATATCTGTTAAGATTTTTCTTACCAAATCAGAACCATCCACAATAAGCACACGTATTTTCCTTACTTCCATTCTATTCCCATTTATTCCAGATAATATAATTTAACTTCGTTGGTGTAGGTGTTAAACTTAATTTTTCTACTGATCGGCCCTCCTACATCTATATCTTCTATTTTGATAGATTTTTCCTTTAATAGTGCCAATGCCATATCTATATTCTTTTTACCGATCTGATAGTTTGAGTTAAATGTATCAGACCCACCATATACCTTTGCTACCATATTTTTACAGCTACCGGTATGTTTCTCCACCATGTTGATAATTTTTGGAATGGCTACCACACCAAAACGATAGGCGTTTTCGACATGAGCTTCTCCAGCAGGAAGCATAAAGTGATTCATCCCACCTATATTTTTGCGGGAATCAAAAAGACATACAGCAATGCAACTGCCCAAAATTGTAGTAATAAGGGAAGGCTTCCTCGACACAATTATTTCTCCAGGACTTAGAAAATATTCTTCTACAATTTCTTTCTTCTCGTTCATGATTACATAATTCTTCATGTACCCTGTTTTCTTCTTTAATGTAAATAGTTAGTAGTTTCCACCTTTTGATAGCTGGCATGCTGCCGTGCTTTTAAAGGTAAATTCATGCCGAATAATGATTCCGAATGCCCAAGAAATAAATACCCTCCGGTTTTCAGGCAACTGCATAACCTTTTAATGACTTTTTCCTGGGTAGATTTATCAAAATAGATCAGCACATTTCTACAAAATATAATATCACAGGAAGCATTTGCAGGAAGCTCGTCACTGATCATGTTAAACCTTTTGAGTAGCACCTTGTCCCGGATTTTTTTAATAACCCTTACCTTTTTATCTCCCAAGTTTTTACTTTTTAGAAAATATCTTTGCTTTAGATCTAAAGGGATAGCTGCTATTTTATCTTCCTGATATATTGCTTCTCGTGCAGTCATCAGTACATCCGTAGAAACATCTGATCCATAAATGGAATAGGTCAATCGTGATCCGGAAGTCCTGAGATATTCCTCCATGGTGATACCAATGGAATATACCTCTTCACCTGTTGATGCAGCTACACTCCAAATATTAATTTCTTTGTTTTTTAATTGTTCATTATAGGCAGGCAATACTTCTTTACGCAAAAATTCGAAATGACTATTTTCCCTAAAAAAGTCTGTTTTATTGGTAGAAATGATGTTGATCATTTTGACCACTTCATCATGCTCCTCATTACTGCAAATTTTATCTACATACGTTTTAAAGGAAGTAAAACCAGAAATACGTAAGTGTTTTTGTAGCCTGCTTTCTAACAATGTTTTTTTTGCAGGAGGAAGGTTGATGCCATAATTATCATAGATGAACTTGCTAAGTCTTTCAAATTCATTAGCATGTAATGGAATGGCATTTTCAAATTTCAGTTCTTCGGCTGGTAGTACAAACATAATTTTAGTTTTATCATGAAGCGGTCTCAGTATTTTATTTTTTGTTATTGAGACAACTACAATTATTTCATCTATTAATATTTTTCAAAATCATTATCCAGGTTGTCTAGAGCTGAGTTCAGCACTAATTCGTAACCTTTTGAATTCCTGAAAACACTATTTAATTCTGAAATTCTATCCGTGTAAATCGCCTTGCCATTTACTGGCTCTCTGTTTTTATGTCCAGAAAAAGAATGATAATTGGATCTTGTTGAAAAATAGCTTTCGTTTTCCTCCTCGTCCATGATGAAAAAGGAAAATGATTTTTTAAAAGCGTCTGCCTGGTTGTTAAGTACCTCAGAGTTAGAAGCTAATTCTTCTGTACTGGCAGCATTTTGTTGAACTACCAAGTTTAATTGCTGGATAGTCTCATTGATCTGATGGGCTCCTTCGCTATGCTCTAAGCTTGCCGTACATAGTTCTCCAACCAGATTACCGTTCTTTTCGATATCCAGCACTATGAAATAGTTTTCATTGTCCTGAATTACTCCATTAAAATATTCGAGATTGTAATTAGCTTCAATGCTTGGCGATGGTAGCAGGCCCCCTTCTTCCTTTTCAACCACTTCCTGCACCTGGTCTACCAATGCGCCAAACTTTATTTTTTTTTCGGCTCTATCAATAATAATGATGCTCGTATCATTCCCAACTTCTATGGATGGCAATCCAAATTTTAGACTTGTATCTATCAATGGAATCACACGGCCTCGTACATTGACTATACCTTGCATTTGGCTAGTAGCTTTATGAATTTGGGTAATATGAGGTATTTCCAATATTTCCACCGCTTTCTCAATTTCTAATGCAAACACCTCCTTATAAAGCTTAAAGGTGTGGTAAGACAGTAGCGCTTGCTCTGCTAGCTCCAACTGCTCACTTGACTCTTCCCTAAACATTTGTTCATATTGAGACATCCTGCTTTCTTTTAGCGATGTTGTACTTTATGAGTGAAATGAACGTATCGATTTTATAAGGCTTCTCTATCCATGCATCAAGACCAGCCTCCTTCGCTAGTTTTTTCTTTTCTGTACTGGCCTCAGAAGTGAGTAAAATAAAGGGGTGTTTTTTAAGCGTTTCATTTGACTTAACTTTTTTAAGCAAGTCAAAACCATTCATCACAGGCATGTTAAAATCTGAAAGGATAAGATCAATAGGTTTTTCACTTGCCTCCAGTATTTCCAATGCATCCTTGCCATTTTTTGCACCGATGGTTTGGAACCCGTGTCTGTGTAGCGTATCTGCTATAACTTTGCGTATGCTTTCAAAGTCATCTACTACAAGTATGGTGTGATTAGTATCTGTAAGCATATTATTAATTGTTTAGAGTTAATAATTTTCAAACTGGCTTTACAATACCAATGCCAATATTTCAAAGCACTGATATACAAAGCATTACAAAACAATCTAGTTATGCTTTTGTGAAATATCGTTACGATATATCGTAACGTGTCGATATTTGGTAATAAATTTTGAGATGTATTTACGGATAAAAAGTAGGAATGCGTTTAAAACTAATTGATAGTTTTTGTGATGTTCAATCCATGTTTTTGAATTCTACTTCGCAGTGTGGAGGGGTTAATATCTAACAAAGCTGCTGCGCCATTTTTACCATTGATCATTCCATCTGTCAATTTCAAAACCTTGATGATCAGTTGTTTTTCATTTTCATCCAATGATAAAACCTCGGCGCCCTCAGGTAAAGATTTATTATTAAACCAGGCGCCATTAATCTCCAAAGAATTTGAGCTGGAAGTAAGGACTGCCCGCTCGATGATATTTTCCAGCTCCCGGATGTTTCCCGGCCAGGTATAATTTTTCAGTTTCTCAATTGCTTCATCCGTTACCTTATTTATTATTCTGGAATTTTTTGAAGCATATACTTTAATAAAATAATCAACCAACAACGGTACATCATCCTTTCGATCTCGCAATGGAGGTAGTGTAATTGGAATTACATTTAACCGGTAAAATAAATCCATTCTAAACTTCCCTTCATCGATCAACTTTTCCAGATCTCTGTTCGTGGCCGCTATTAGCCTGAAGTTGGTCTTTATAGTATGTACACCCCCTACCCTTTCAAATTCATTTTCCTGCAATACTCGTAGTAATTTTGCCTGAAGGTCTATCGGCATCTCACCTATTTCATCCAAAAATAATGTTCCCTCGTTTGCCAATTCAAACCGCCCGATCTTACGATTAACCGCACCGGTAAACGCCCCTTTTTCATAACCAAATAATTCGCTTTCTATGAGATTAGCAGGAATAGCGGCACAATTTATTTTAATTAAGGGCTTGTCTTTACGGTTACCAGACGTATGAAAATGTTTGGCAATAAGCTCCTTACCGGTTCCGGTTTCTCCGAAAATTAATATGGTGGAATCTGATTTGGCAAGGTTTTCTACAGATTTAAGAACTTTTTTAAATGCTTTGTTTTGCGTGATAATTCCCGTTGTTTGATAGCTGTCATTGATCTCTTCCCTCAGATAGGTGTTTTCAGCTTCAATTTGATCCTTGAGCTTTTTAATCTCATTGATCGCCATTTCGAGCTTCTCGTTTTGGCGGGTCAATTCATTTAATAAAACTCTATTTTCCAGGACCAAATTATAATGATGAATGGCATTTTCAATTTTCTTGTTAAGGTCTTCAAATCTCCAAGGCTTATCTGCAAAACTATAAATATGCACATGGTTAATAGCATCGACCAACAATTCCTGATTGCTGTAACCTGTAAGCATAATAGTAGGGATTTCCGGAAGGATTTTTTTCACCTGTGCGAGAAACTCTATCCCACTTAAATTAGGCATGCGTTGATCGGAAATCACTAATTTGAGAGAATTACGAAAACCTTTATCATTTTCAACCTGCGCTAATGCTTTTATGGGATCAACATGAGTAATGATGTTAAAATGCTCACCAAAAACCAAGTCGAAGGTGAATAGGTTTTCCTCTTCATCATCCACGTATAAAATATTCTCCTTCTCTTGATTCATAATAATTTCGTTGAAAAATCAGCGTCCCTATGGTAAATATCAACCCTAACCAGTTTGGCACGCATGGCGAAGTTTACAAAATTTGCAAAAACCTGACAAAATTATCCACCTAATATTCATTAAATTATTAATACCATTGTTTATATTATGAGTTAGTAAACCACCATCTACCTTTACAATTTTTACCAAACAGCAATTACCAACAAAAAATATGTCAGAAAAACTGAAAATACTTTACGTAGATGACGAGACGATCAACCTTACAATTTTTGAATTGAGCCTAAAAGGTGTATTTAATATTGCAACCGCTGATAGTGGACAAAAAGGTCTGGACATACTGGCTGAAGATGACGATATATCTCTGGTGGTCAGCGACTTAAGAATGCCGATTATGGATGGATTAGCTTTTATTACCGAGGCCAACGAAAGGCATCCCGACAAAATCTTTTACTTGCTTACCGGCTATGAATTATCGCAAGAAATTCAGGAAGCACTGGACTCCGGATTGATTAAAAAGTATTTCAGCAAACCCATCAAAATGCAGGACCTTTCCAAAGCCATTGATCACGATCTGGAGGGCAATAAAAAAGTGTAAAAATTTATAGGTATACCCCTCTATTATTACGGGTGTTTGTTGAATGGTGAATTAAGCTTTCAATAACCACTTGTTCAAAGAAGCGCCAAGGAAACCATCATTTTTAATTCTCCTCTCATTGATTATTTTTATGAAAAATCAATGGGATTTTGACTACCAATACAGACGACTAAACCCAATGTGCTGATGTCCTATTGTTGTTTGCGGTTTAGGTTTAAATTAAAAATCAACCCATAGAATTTAATTGAAAATGAACTGCAAAAACTGTGAAACCGAATTACCCTCAATACATAAATACTGTACTCAGTGTGGAGCTCAAGTTGTAAATGAAAGGATTACCCTAAAAAGTCTAATATCTGGTTTGTTGGTTTCACTAGGATGGGACAACCAGTTTTTCGTGACATTCAGGGATTTAGTATTAAAACCTCATTTAGTAATTGAGAGATATTTAAATGGTACAAGGAAAAAATACACAAACCCATTCACCTTCTTCGCTTTTGGGGCAGCGCTTTCCGTTTTGATTATTGGGTTTTATTCGGATAAACTAGTTCAATTATCCTCTCAAGTCAGCACAAAGACAACTGAATTATTAATCGACAGCCAATTAAAAGGTGAAAAAAGTGCTGTAATGCCGGATGCTATTGAGAAACAAGAAGCAATTAACAAGAAATTGTATGGCTTTATGTTTAAACATTATTACTATTTGTCTTTCCTTCTATTACCCCTTTATGCGTTCATTGCTTTCCTTATTTATGGAAAGCCAAATAACTATGGGGAGCACCTGGTTATCAATGCGTATATTCATGGCTTGCTATTTTTCCTTGGTCTGCTGCTAATCTTTCTCACCTTACTAATCCATCAAGAAATATATAGTAGTGGTTCTATACTATTGACGGTGATATACTACCTGTATGTTTATAAAAAGTACCGAAAGCATACTATTGGAAAAACCATCAAGGTACTGTTGAAGTTTTTATTGATATCATTAGTTATCCTGTTAATAATAGTAGCAATTGGATTTTTAATTGGTATGCTTACTGCGCATTAAACTTCAGATTATTATGCGTCTAAACAGTAAAGAATGTATTATTTTTAATCAATTAGTCTTTATCGCTTTTTTGTTAAAAGATAGGTAAAATTGGGAATGTCGCATAAATGTCGTGTTTTTGTAGTTGGAAAGTTACCACAGTCAGACGGACATTTAGACCTAAAGCATAATTATGGGAACAAGAAAGCTAATAAAAGATCTCAGAGTCCAAAAGGGCATGACCAGGAAGAGTTACCTAATAAAACTGAAGTGAGCGTACAAGTAGATTATAAAAGCAGGATCAACAAGGTTTTCAATTTCATTGACCAAAACCTGGATTCTAAATTGCCCTTAAATACGATTTCTGAAATAGCTTTCTTTTCTCCATTCCATTTTCATAGGGTGTTTAAAACAATGACCGGTGAAACGCTTAATGAATTCATCACAAGACGAAGAATCGAAAAGTCCGTATTAGATCTGTTACATAAGAAATTAAGCATTTCAGAAATATCACATACATACGGATTCGGAGAAAACGCTGCCTATACCAAAGCTTTTAAGAAATATTACGGTGTGAGCCCCACAGAATTTAAAAGACAAAACCCCAATAAATTTACCCGAATCCGACAACTGAAAAGCAAGAATGGACAAGAATATCCCGACATAGACCAATACGTTTGCGTCATTGATAATCTAAAAAAATGGATAAAAATGAATGCAAAAATTGAAGTTAAAGAAATGTCCCGTTTAAATTATTCTTACATTTCTTGTATCGGTTCCAACGAATTATCGGGAGCCTTTCAAAAGTTAATGGCATGGGCCATTCCTAAAGGGCTCATGAACGAGCAAGCTAAAATGATGACCATTTATCATGATAGCCTGAAAGTGACGGAAGAAGAAAAAGCCAGGTTAAGCGCTTGCTTTATTTTGGAGAAGCCTGTTGAGGTAGAAGGTGAAATCGAACTATCACAAATGACAGCTGGAAAATATATCGTGGGAAGATTTGAGATCCAACTGGAAGATTTCGAAAAATCGTGGACAAGCTTGTACCTATGGATGAATGAAAATGGTTATAACAAAGCAGACAAAGATTCATTTGAAATCTATCACAACAACTTCAACGAACATCCCGAAAAGAAGGCCATTGTTGACTTTTATGTACCTATTGAATAGCTGAATGACATCCACCCATAAACTATAAGCAATAGCAATTTAAATAGGCCATTGCTTATAGTTACTTAGATACAGCATCATTATAAAAACTGTAACAAACCAAAACTACAGATTCATATATTTATGGTTTTAGTTAAAAAACCCGCTCTTTAAACACTGAAAAACACCTAGCTTTGAAAATAAACTACAACAACAAAACTTTTATACCGGTTGAGAATTCTGAAAATGGGGAAACTTCAGAAGACACCATTTTTAAATACCGGCAAAGTGGCAAAATATTGACTTCAGAATATAGTGGTGGACATATCCAAAAGGGACATTTAATCGGCTTAGTGGATGAAAATGGAAACATTGAAATGCGCTATCACCAGGTAAATGACAAAGGTGAATTAATGACAGGGATCTGCTTTTCGAAACCAGAAATATTGGCCAATGGAAAAATCCGACTTCACGAAACCTGGGAATGGACTTCCGGAGATAAATCAAAAGGAAATTCCATTTTAGAAGAAATATAGATGCATTTATATGGCAGAATTTAGCAAAGATCATAATACACCTTCATGAGAATATTAAAGCTGATATTAAAATGGATCCTCTATATATTACTACTCCCGGTTACCTATATCGTCGTTTCATTAGCCCTCACTTTCATGACGGTTGATAGGATTGATACTAATGAAAAACCTGAGAAGACACTATATTTAAGTACTAATGGGGTTCATCTGGATATCATTTTGCCAAAAGAAAATATGGATAGTTCGCTTTTATCTGGAATCAAACAATATGAAACGGATCATTATCTATCCTTCGGCTGGGGAGATGAGAATTTTTATTTAAACACGCCCACCTGGGCAGATCTGACAATTAGTAATGCATTTAGGGCGATGTTTTTAAAAAGCTCCACCTTAATGCATGTGACCCGAT
>JBNLGO010000035.1:276-26676 GCA_050306095.1 Cyclobacteriaceae bacterium | reverse complement strand
ATTTGCTTTTTCATAGGTGGGAAACTCTATGATAACTAATCGTTTGGGTATCCAATCACCTTCTAGTCTGGTGTTTTCACCTCCCTTTACAATAAATTTACCGCCGTGGGCTTTTACAGTATCAGGTCCCAGTTTTCTATATTCTTCGATTAATTCAGGATCATGTATGTCAATATCCAGTAGTGCGTATGCGGGCATAAATAATATAATTATAAGTGTAATTTGAGTTTAATTAATGAAAAGTAATATGCAGTTTTGTACTATTCTAATATATTAATGTTTCATTATTGTGGTGTATTTTCTACATTTATCAAAAAATTGACGAGCAATGTTACATAAACTTCCTCCGTTCACGAAAAATTTCTTTTTTATCACTTCGGTGATCTTACTGCTCTGGATGCTTTTTATAGATTCCAACGACCTGATTTCTCAATTTCAACTAAGAAGTAAGCTAAGTAATCTGGAAAAGGAAAAGGCTTATTATATAGAGAAAATTGAGGAGGTGAAACAAGATCGCGACCAACTTTTCAGTGACATGGATAAACTCGAAAAATATGCCCGTGAGAAATATCTGATGAAAAAAGAAACCGAAGATGTTTATGTAATTGTTGAGGAGGAATGAAATGCCTATTTATAGCATTTTACATATTACTACCTACTTTTTCAATAGCACAAGTCAACACTTCTTCATATCAGGAACAAGATTCAACAGAAAATAATAGCACTACAACATCGTATAACGATAAAATATTTTTTGGGGGTTCTTTTTGGGCTGGGTTTAGTGAAGAGACATTTGTTTCTATTTCTCCTACCCTTGGTTATAAAATTACACCAAAACTATCTCTTGGAAGTAGTTTTATTTATCAATATTGGAAAGACGGCTCATATTCAACCAATGACTATGGTTTTAGATTAATTGGTATAGCTAAAATATATGAGCCAGTTTATATTCAATTAGAATATGAGCATTTAAAACATGAGTATATTGATATTTTCGAATCCAATAGAAACGGAGTATTTTTAAATTACTTTGCAGGATTAGGTATAGCTCAACCTTTAAGCGATAATTTCTATGCAACAACTACTTTACTGTATAATTTTACTTACGAAGAAATACAAGGATATTATTTGCCATATAGCAGTCCTTGGGTTTTAAGAGTAGGGTTTATTGCTGGTTTTTAAAAGCACAAAAAAAATCCCCACGATTGGGGATTTTAAATGTTTAGATGTGGTTTAATCTTTATTATTTCCAAAGGCTTTTAAATGCCTTTACATTTTTTTCTATGGTATTACTTAATATTTCTGTATTCAGGTTGCCTTTTAATAAATAATCCTGTACGTCATTACCTAATGCAAAATTGAAATTTGAACTTTTCAGTAACACAACCGGAACGTTTTTAAGTTTTGAATTATCCTTCAACTTAGTAACAAAAGATTTTAATTGATCTAAAAGGATATTATCGTCCAATAGGATACAATCTGGCTTACTTTTTAGCATTCTTGAAATACTGTCTTTAATGCTGAAACAAACATCTGCGATGTAATTTTTACCACGGTATTCGTTCAAACTATTATAGATAGAAGTGATTTCAATCGGATTATTCCCGATAATAAGCACGTTTAGGTGCTCCCTTTTCTCTTTGATTGCTTGCAACATTTCGTGGTTGTAATGAGTTGATGATACACTTAACATGGCTGTTTTCTTGGATTAATACAAATTATTGTAAATAATGTTATACAAATATACTCTTTTATTACGTAACTATTGGCATGAGAGGTGTAAATTTTATTGATTTTTTCACGATACCTTTAAATTTAGACCCTAAAGGCCTTTTTTAAACCAATTAAAATTTCACATGTAATAATTAACGAACGTTTTTACTAAAAGATATTGTCCTTTATTAATTCTTTTTATTATAGGTTTAAATAAAACGGGGTAATCGGGCGCTAGGTTTAATACTGTTATAGTACAAACTACTTCTTATCTTTCGTAGCTTCTACTAAATTTCGCAGATGGTTTTCAAGTGCTTCGTTCCAGGTTTCATCGGCATCCCATCCCACACCAAGATATACATCGCCAGAATAAATGTGTTTGAGGTAGTATTTATATACGGGGGCCATTTTAGGAATACTTCTCAAAATGCTCTTCCCGTTTATTTTTTTCACTGTGACATAGTCATCCAGTATGTCATCTGTTTCATATTCCAATAATTCCTTTATTCGTTCTCCTGCAGTTTTTATTCTTACCAAAATATAGTCGTATCCTTCTGCCCTGAGTTTTTTATCTGTGTAGCTGTCATCCACAAAACCATATTCATAAGGATATTTGCTAAAGATTGATTCCAGTCTCCTGTTGAGGTTAGGAACACCTGCATTATAGCTTTCAGCTTCTTTTTTAATGTTATTGTTAATGATTCCTCCCGGAGGATTTGAAGGAATGTCTATTTCTTCAAATTTAGGTATTGCCAGTTTATCAATTCTAATATCCTGACTAAAGCTTTCATTCCTTCTGCCGCGAATGATATCTATTGTTGAGAAGTATTCTGGGTTATCAGCAATAAGGAGGTTTTCTGACTTACCTAATTTACCAGCATTTTTTGTCAGCGATTTCAGTACATTGTCTAAGGTTTTTCCCTGGTCTTTCCAGGCCACCTGACCGTTTTTCATGAATTTTTCATCTCCGCTAAATGTCGTGACGGCTATTACAAATCGCTCCGTATCTTTATTTTTTATCTTTAGGGCCACATGACTCAAAATAATAATATTAGAGATTTCCCTTTTGGCCAGTTCTGCTGCAATGGCGTTAGAGACAACATCACTTGAAAGGACATCATCCATGTAGTAATACTTAACCGGGTCTATCCCCACTGATTTAAATGTTGAATGCGCTTTTTTAGAGATGGCGTGCCAGTCGCCTCTTTCTGAAGAATTTTTTGAGACCGTGGGTACGCTGACAAAAACTACAGATTTAGTTTTTAACAGGTCCTTTGGCAATCCTGAACCTTGATAATCTAAAAACTTAAAGCCTACTACATTCACTTCGTCTTCTTCTTGTGCAAAAGCACTGAAATGAAATAGTGGGATAATTAATAATAATAGAATGACTTTCTTCATGGTGATATTTGGTTTGTAAATAGAATTTACTCAAAACTGATGAGCTCCACATCAAAATACAAAATTGCATTTGGAGGGATCACTCCGCCAGCTCCTCTCGGTCCGTAGCCTAATTCCGAAGGTATTTTTAAAGTAGCCTTACTTCCTTTTTTTAGTAGGGCAATGCCTTCATCCCAACCTTTAATTACCTGACCAACGCCTAAGGTAAATGTAAAAGGTTGATTTCTGTCTAAAGAACTGTCGAATTTCGTGCCATCTTCTAAAGTCCCTGTATAATGAACGGTAACTTTTTGACCTTTTTCAGGAGATGTTCCTTCTCCTTCTTCCGTAATTTTATAGCCTAAGCCACTATCTGTAAATTCCATTCCAATATCTTTTTTTTCTTTATTCCAAACCGCAATTGCTTCCTTAATAAATAATAGATCCAGCGCTGAAAGCTTCAGTTTTTTTGTGTTTGCCAATGAAACGTAATATTCAATCGAATCATTTTCAGCCAGGGGTATTATTTTTGTTTTCTTTCCTTTTGTCAAATAAATGGTAGATTCCTCCAAGCCAAATTGTGCGCAATATTCTCCAATCCTGGAGTCTGTAAAGCAATAGTCCGTATTAAACCCTTCCGGAGTAGGACAATTTTCACACTGTGCAATGACATAATCAGTACATGTAAATAGAAGGATCGTTGCTATTAAAGTTACTATATTTTTCATTGAATTAAAGGTTAATTTTTTCACGTAGATATTTTGCCGTATGGTTATCTTTTAGTTTGGCCAAGTCTTCAGGTATTCCTTCAAAAACCACATTACCACCTTTATCGCCACCTTCCGGGCCTAAATCAATTACCCAGTCCGCACATTTCACCATGTCCATATTATGCTCTATGATGATAACTGTATTTCCTGCTTCTACCAGTTTATTGATGGAAGTTAACAATTTATTGATGTCGTGGAAATGCAAGCCAGTAGTGGGCTCATCAAAAATAAAAAGAGTATGGTCATCTTTGTGGCTTCCCTTGCCAAGATAAGAAGCCAGTTTCACACGTTGTGCTTCTCCTCCACTGAGCGTGTTAGAAGATTGACCTAATCGAACATATCCTAACCCTACCTCATACAATGGTTTCAATTTGGAAATAATGCCCCGCTGATCTTTGAAAAATTCCATGGCATCCTCTACGGTTAATTCAAGAACATCAGCTATGGTTTTATCATGATATTTTACATCTAGAATATCATTTTTAAATCTCTTTCCTTTGCAATTTTCACATGTGAGGTAGATATCCGCCATAAACTGCATTTCGATTTTCACGGTTCCCTCACCCTGGCAATTTTCACACCTTCCTCCTTCTACATTAAAGGAGAAAAAGGAAGGTTTATATGCGCGCTGTTTAGATAATTGCTGATCGGCGTAGAGCTGACGGATAGCATCGTAGGCCTTTACGTAAGTCACAGGATTTGACCGGGAAGATTTCCCAATGGGGTTTTGATCTACATATTCAATGCCTTTCACTTTGTCATAATCTCCATCGAGTGAATCAAATTTTCCGGTTGACTCAGAGACGGTGGCAATTATTTTTCCAAGAGCAGGATATAAAATATTTTTAACCAACGTCGATTTACCAGAACCGCTAACACCTGTTACCGCTGTAAAACAACCCAACGGAAACCTGACGTCAATGCTTTTTAAGTTGTTTTCCCGAGCTCCATTTATTTCAATGAAATGTTGACCAATGCGACGTTTTGATGGGACTTCTATTTTCTCTTTTCCGGAAATGTATTTTGAAGTATAGGTGGAATTATGTTCCTGCATTTTATCAATCGGACCCTGAAACACCAACTCACCACCATGTGAACCAGCGAACGGACCAATATCAATGATCTGATCTGCAGCCCGCATTATTTCCTCTTCATGCTCCACTACAATCACGCTATTTCCCAGATTTTTAAGTGTTTTTAACACTTCAATTAAACGGTTTGTATCACGTGGATGAAGACCTATGCTTGGCTCATCCAGTATATACATGGATCCTACCAGGGCACTTCCCAGTGATGTAGCCAATTTAATTCTCTGAAATTCACCACCGGATAAACTTGCTGTCAAACGATTCAAGGTTAAATAGCCCAACCCTACTTTTGCTACATATTCCAGGCGGTTTTTAACTTCAATTAATATTTTTTTACTGATGATTTTTCGGTGTTCATCTAATTTTAGATTGTCAAAAAATGCATTTACCTCTGATATTGGCATCAAAACAAGGTCGATGATGGATTTGTCACCAATTTTAACATTGGCAGCATCTTTTCTCAATCGTGACCCCTTACATTCAGGACAAACAGTTCGCCCACGATATCGAGAAAGCATTACACGATACTGGATTTTGTGGGTTTTAGATTCTAAATATTCGAAAAAGTCATTCAATCCCGAGAAATGGCTATTCCCTGTCCAGAGCAGTTCATATTCTTCAGGAGATAGATCCCGAATGGATCTGTGAATTGGAAAATCAAATCGGTCAGCTACTTTAATTAAGTCTTTACGATAATGACCAAAAGACTCCGTTCGCCAGGGTACAATGGCACCATCGTATATGGAGAGGCTTTTATCAGGTATTACCAGGTCATGGTCTATACCCAATATTTTGCCAAATCCTTCACATTTTTTGCAAGCACCATAAGGGTTATTAAAACTAAAGAAATTGACACTCGGTTCTTCAAAAGTTATTCCATCGGCTTCAAACCGATCAGAAAATGACAATTTATTTCCATCGGTTGTCTGAATGATACAGTCTCCATGCCCTTCAAAAAAAGCAGTTTGGATAGAATCGGCCATTCGATATTGCAGATCCTCATCATCTTTCTGTAGTGCTATTCTATCAATGACAATGAATATGTTATTTTCTTTGGGAGGGTTAGTTTCATTTAGGTAATCTTCGATAAAGTGGACTGTATTATCAACGTAAATTCTCGAAAATCCCTTACTTAAAAGGATGTTGAGTTCATCTTTAATTTTTCGTTCTTTCTTAATTAATAGGGGACAAAGCACGGTAAATTTTGTACCCTCAGATAGGGTTAATATTTTATCCACAACATCACTCACCGTATCTTTATGCACTTTTTCACCACTGACAGGTGAGATGGTTTCACCTATTCTTGCGAAGAGTAATTTCAGGTAATCATAAATTTCAGTGGTAGTGCCTACGGTGGATCGGGGATTTCTGGAACTCACATTTTGCTCGATAGCGATGGCCGGTGAAATTCCTTTGATATAGTCTACTTCCGGCTTTTCCATTTTTCCCAAAAATTGCCGTGCGTATGAACTCAGGCTCTCTACATACATGCGTTGACCTTCTGCAAAAAGGGTGTCAAAAGCCAGGGAAGATTTTCCCGAACCACTTAATCCGGTGATTACGACAAACTTATTCCTTGGTATTGCAACAGAAAGATCTTTGAGATTATTGACACGGGCTTTTTTAATAACAATGAATCTTTTTGGGTCAAGATCATCGATGGTTTCGTAGTTTATTTCTGTGTAAAAGTCGTTCATGATGTGCTGCAATAGAAAAGCAATGTTAAAACTTTATTTGGATAAAAACCTCCCTCCAATTGGTAAAAAAGCATTTACTGGGATAATAAATTAAAAATATTAAAAGCGTTAACATTTTTTAACATTTGACCCATCCCTATTCCTTTACAACTCATCTCTTTATAAATACTTTTGATTAGAACAGGTTTTTTTAAAGCCGGCAACAAACAACATACTATGAGATAAACATCTACGTTAACTAAATGTAATTTTTATGGCAAAATATGCAATCAATGACAGTACTTTGGTATCACAGTATATCAAAGGAGACGAAGGAGCTTTTGAAATATTGATGAATCGACATAAGAACCGGGTTTTTACAACCATTAATTTAGTGGTAAAAGACCGGTACTTAGCAGAAGACCTGATGCAGGAAACTTTTATTAAGGCCGTGAAGACAATGAAAAATGGTCGATACAATGAAGAGGGTAAGTTTTTGCCCTGGATATTGAGAATAGGCCACAATCTGGCTATCGACCATTTCAGAAGGGCAAAAAGGTATCCTACAGTCATCATGGAGGATGGTAGCAATGTGTTTAATACATTAAAATTTTCAGAAGCGCCAGTTGAAGAAGCGCAAATTAAACAAGAAACTCATAAAAAATTAAAAGCATTAATTCAGGAGTTACCTGACACCCAGAAACAGGTATTGATCATGAGAAGTTACATGGAAATGAGCTTCAAAGAAATTGCCGATGCAACTGGGGTAAGCATTAACACAGCACTAGGTAGAATGCGATATGCATTGATAAATCTCCGGAAAATGCTAGGCCAAAACAGCGTAGTCTATGACCAAAGTTTTTACTCAGAATGACATCCTGAGGTATCTTTACAATGAAACCTCGATGAAAGAAAAAGTGGAAATTGAAAAAGCACTTTTAATTAACACAGATTTACGAGAGTTTTATAATGACATGAAAGATTTGATTACCGATTTGTCCAATCTTGAATCTCAGGCTCCAGATACAACAGTTAACCATGTCTTAGAGTATTCGAAGCAGCATAATTTGCAATTCCATCAATAATTAATCGGTAATCAATAATAAAGATTTTATTTTGCCGCCATAGAACCCTTTCTATGTGCGGCATTAGTTTTATTATAGATAAGCAAAATAAATTTGATGAGCGACCGATCCAAAAAATGATCGAAACGCAAGCACATCGTGGGCCAGATGCCCAGCATTATTTTCGCCGGTCATTACCAGATAATACGTCCATATATTTTGGTGCTACAAGATTGCGTATAAGTGCACACACTCCGGATGCAGACCAGCCTTTTTTTTCTGCAGATCAATCATCCGTCCTTATTTTCAATGGTGAGATTTACAATTTCTTTGATCTAAAAAATGAGCTTTTAAAATCAGGTGTTTCGTTCACATCAAATTCAGATACGGAAGTGCTGTTGTACTGGGTAAAAGAATTTGGAACAAGCAGACTTCATGAATTAGAAGGCATGTTCGCTTTGGTGTACTGCGATTTGGAAAAAGGCTTTGTAATTGCAGCAAGGGATCGGTTTGGGATGAAGCCACTTCATTATTTTGAGAACGAAAAGGCAATGATATTTTCCTCTGAAGCTCGCGCAATTATTGCCAGTGGCATACCTAAAAAAGAATTGAATGAAAATCAAATAGCACATTATTTTAATTATAAATATGCTAACCCACCAGAAACTTTTTATAAAGATGTCTATCAATTAAAACCGGGTCATTTCCTGGAATTGAAAAAGTACTTACTTCAGAAACCTATTCCATACGAATATTCTGAAAAAAATAATTCGACATTAACAGTAGAGGATATTAAAAATGATCTAGTTGATAGCCTTTATCAGCAAATAAGCAGCGCCAGAGGAACGGGTTTATTATTAAGTGGTGGTATTGATTCTTCACTTTTATTAGCACTGGCATATCAGGAAGGGCTAAAGCTGCCTGCCTATTCCATTTATTCGGGAAATAAATCAAAGGAGCGTCAGAATGCTTCTTTTCTTACCAAAAAACTTTTGGTTGATCAACGGGTACTTGAAGTTGATAAAAGTGTACTAAAGGATTTTGATTCCTATGTTTCAAAGTTGGATCAGCCTATTTCCGATTCAGCCGGATTGCTTACCTGGAAGGTTTCTGATTTTGCTGCAAAAGATGTTAAGGTTTTACTTTCTGGTGCTGGTGCGGATGAATTATTTGCAGGATATAATCGCCATAAAGCATTTCATTATTTTTTGAAAAATAAAAGAAATGCACTTCTCTTTAAGAAATATGGATATCCGGTTTTAAAGCGGTTTATTCCAAATCAGGCTAAACTATTTTTTAAAGGTATCGAAGAAAATGAAGAGCAAACCATGGTTAATTTCATTCGATCTCATCTCGGGTATCTTCAGAAGCATTTCACCTGCGAAATGCTACCAATGTCAAACTCAAATGATGCATTAAAAAACTTATTGAATACAGATCTGACAACCTATCTCCCAAATGATGTTTTGGCGATTAGTGATCAGATGTCAATGGCAGTAGGGTTGGAAATGAGAATGCCGTTTTTAACTAATTCTATCCTACATAGGGTAAAAGGAGAAAGTGGGGAGTTTTTGATGTCAAAAGGGCCTAAGTGGATATTAAAAGAATTGCTGGCTGAATTTGTGCCGACTTCCTATTTGAAACAGCCGAAAGTTGGTTTTGGGTTACCCCTTCATGATTGGCTGGCGGATGATGCTACCAGCTTTTTATGGAGTTTGTTTGAAAAGAAAAATAGTGTGATCTTTAATTTTTTAGAGCCGGGAATTTTTAGGCAGTTATTATCACAGCATAAGGGACGAAAAGGTAATCATGCACAAGAATTGTGGTCAATTTTGACACTCGGTTATTGGCTGCAAAATGAATTTGGATAATGAAAATTCTGTACATCCATCAATATTTTAAAACTCCTATGGAAGGAGGTGCGATAAGGAGTTATTATATCGCTAGTGGAATGGTAGATGCCGGCATGAAAGTAAATGTTGTTACGTCCCATAACAGCAAAGAACTTATCATCAAGGATATTGAAGGAATTAGAGTGCATTACCTGCCTGTATTCTATGATAATCATTTTTCTGTTATTCGTAGAATATGGTCATTTGTCAGGTTTCTTTTTATTGCCAGCACATATATCAATAAAATTGATCACGACATTTGTTATGCTACTTCCACACCGCTTTCGGTAGGGTTAATTGCTGTTTGGAATAAATTTAGAAGGAAGAAACCCTTTTACTTTGAAGTAAGGGATATATGGCCAAAAGCACCCGTGCGATTGGGGATTTTAAGAAATAAATTACTGGTGACAATGGCGTTCAAGTTGGAAAAGCTAATTTATCACCAAGCTGAAAAAATCATTTGTCTTTCTCCCCCAATCGAAAATGATATCAAAAAGCGGTACCTTCATTTAAATACCGTAAGAGTTCCGAATATGTCGGATTGCATATTCTATACCGCAGAAAAGAAAAAGGAAACTCTGCTCAAAAAATTTGATGTATTACAAGGGGAATTTGTCATCAGTTATTTTGGTGCATTGGGATGGGTCAATCGTTTGGAATATTTACTTAATGCTGCTCAGGAATGTCAAAATGCAGAACTACCGGTAAGATTTTTTATTGCTGGAAAAGGTAGTCAGCAGCAATACTTGCAAAAATTAGCCGAACAAAAAGGAATTAAGAATCTGGAATTTTTAGGGCATATTAATAAATATGAGCTCCGCGAGTTATTAAATATTACCGATGCATCCTACATCTCTTTTTTGAATAATAATGTGTTAGAAGCTAATAGCCCAAATAAATTTTTTGATGGGCTAGCTTCAGGAAAGGTGATTATTACCAATGTAAAAGGCTGGATAAAAGAGCTGGTAGATGAGCATGATTGTGGTTTTTATGTAAACCCGGAAATTCCGGAAGATCTGGCTAATAAATTAAAGACTTATTTGCTCGATGAAGAGCATATTGAAAAGCAAAAAATAAAGGCTAGAAAATTGGGTCAGGAGCAGTTTTCAAGAACAGCACTTGTCAAAAAAATCATTCAGGAAATCAAGCCGAGTGAAGTTTCTAATTCCCGTCACATCGGCCTATAGTTTGATTCCATAAATATCTTTTTCGCTTCGGGGTCGGCCATTATCTGTTGCAAGGTCACATCAGGGTGCTTGTCCATATATTCTGAAACGATTCGATATCCTATCCATCTGCCAATTCTACCCGGGCACTTTTCTCCTATTTCAAATACCTTAGGACGCTCACCCATAAATTTTTCTTTGATTACATGATTGGTTTCATACAAGGCCTCATTTTCTAATAGCCCTGCCCAAATCACATTTTCAAATTCATGAATATCACTGTCTTCCTGAGCGGTATACCCGGTAATAAGTGTATCATTAATACCAGGCATCATTTGTTCGGTAAAATAGTATGCTTTGCCATAAAAAATCATGTCTGCCAAGGCTGTTTGATCCGATGAGCTATTCATATTATAATTTGCGCTGATAAGCATCATACACTGGGGTACCATGTATTCTTTCTGATACCTTTTAGCAATATAGCTTGGGATATCCGGGATGTAAGTGCCATCATTTCCCAAATAATAATCCAAACCAATGATGATCAATGAATCAGATAAATATAGATCATTTAAAATGCCACTTACTACAGTCTGAATTTTTGGAACTTTTGTTTCCGGATAGTAATATTTTAAATGTTTAAATGCTTCTTCAAATTGATGCTCAATATTAGAGAGATCAGAATAGACAGCATTTACTTGCATAAACAAGGAGTCGATACCAGGATCTGTCATTAATTCAAAAAATTTCTTCGTAACTATCCGACGGTCAGGATATCCGGAAGCTCCCAAAAAGTATTCAGCAAACACCGGGTTCTCTGTTAAAAAAGTATCCATCTCTTCGTAAGAAGTAATTTTTTGTAGCTGATGATCTAGTCTTTCAATCTTTATATCAGCTTGAATATTAGACACATCAGGCTCCATCCTGGTTTTTTTTGTGGCGCAGGAAAATTGTACAAGAACAATGAGTATAAAATAAATTGCAAGACTACGCATAATAATTCGCTCAAGACATTGGTTAATTACAAATAAAATGAGCCGAAAAAATCAACAAGAGTCTAAGCCTGTTAAATGATTTTAGAATGACATTCATTTCACATTAAAGAATTAAAACTTGTAGATTAACGGCAAATTTTTCACAATCTTATGAAAAGAATTTTAATAATAGTATTTCTCCTTTTTTCATTTAGTGCATATAGCCAGGTAAAATTAGGGATAAAGATTTCTCCATCCCTTATTTTAAACAGGGTCAAAGCTGTTTCTGACACAGCAAGTATAGTTGAAAATGGAATTGGAATTAGACCTTCATTTGGCTTGATAGCGGAAATTCCCTTCGAAGAAACCTATGCTTTTAGTACCGGTATTACATATTTGTCAAAAACCGTAAGACTAAAAATTGACCCTATAAATTCACCTGCATTCCTACAGGAATATGTGGTGCAATACATTCAAATACCCATCACCATTAAGCTTTTCACCAATGAAATCAGCATTGACAAAAAGCTTTATTTTCAGACAGGTTTTAACATGGAATTCCAGGTGTATAATGAAAATAAAACGGACGGAGAAGATGCTATAGAAAAATTTAGTGTGTTTGATTTTCCAATTGTATTTTCCGGAGGAGCAGAAATAAACCTTGGCACACACACCATTTTATTTTTTGGAATGAGCTATCAGCGAGGAATGATTAACATTTCTCATAAAGAAAATTTTGCTAACAAAAATTTCTCTGTAAAAAATGATGCTTTGGGTTTTGATATTGGTTTGAAGTTTTAGCGTCTCATCAATTTTAATTTCCACTTACATAATATTCAATCATTAATTCAACCAGACTATTAATTTGTATAAAAATCCATAACTATGAAAAAAACGATTGTTTTTCTAATTTTTCTATTTGTCAATCTAATCTATGTCCAGGCGCAGGATTATGAAAAGGAATTTAGTGATCTCCAAAATGAAATTCCCATTGATCCATCTGTTCGCAAAGGGGTGCTTGACAATGGAATGACCTACTATATTAAAAAGAATTCTAAACCAGAAAATCGACTCACCTTAAGGCTGGTAGTTAATGCCGGTAATTTATTGGAAACCGAAGATCAGGATGGCCTGGCGCACATGGTTGAACACATGTGTTTTAATGGAACAAAGAATTTTGAAAAAAACGATATCGTTAAATATCTGCAATCAATAGGGGTGAAATTTGGTGCGGATTTAAATGCCTACACGAGTTTTGACGAAACAGTCTATTTCCTTCCAATTCCAACGGATAACGATACCATTGTTGAAAATGGATTTCAGATCATGGAAGACTGGGCGCATAACGTAGCATTTGATCATGAAGAAATAGACAAACGAGGAGTAATTGTGGAAGAAATGCGACTACGTAATAATGCTGGCTTGCGCATGGCAAATGAATACATTCCCGTATTGATGAACAATCCTGTGTATGTGGATGTGCTAGACCCTGTGAAGGAAGCTGAAAATATAGAAACGTTTAAATATGAATCTTTAGTCAAATATTATAATGACTGGTATCGCCCTGAGCTGATGGCCATCATTGCTGTAGGTGATCTTGATCCTGATGTTATTGAGCAAAAAATCAAAAAGCATTTCAGCACCATTCCAAAAAAGAAAAATGCGCCGAAACGAACCATATTTGAGATACCTGATCAAGAGGGAACAGTCGTAAAAGTAATTTCTGATGAAGAAGCTACTAATACTACAGTACAAGTTTATTATAAAAGTGATGTATTTCGAATTAAGACATGGCAGGATTATAAGCAAAGTTTAATCCATAGTTTGTACTCAGGCATGCTAAATATTCGTTTGCGGGAGCTAACCCAGCAACCGGACCCACCATTCATTTTTGCAGGAGGTAGTTATGGAAGTACCTACAATCGAAATAAAGATGCTTTCTCAGTATATGCTGGAGTGTCTGAGACGGGCATTGAGAAAGGGCTTCATGCAGTGTTAACGGAAAGCGAGCGGGTAAAACAATTTGGCTTTACTGAAGGTGAAATGACACGATATAAAATGGAGCTTATTAAGGGGTATGAAAAGGCTTTTAATGAAAGGGGAAAGACGGAGTCAAATAGCTATGTAGATGAATATCAGGGAAATTTCTTAGTGGAAGAGGTGATTCCGGGCATTGAGTATGAATATAATTTTGCCAAATATATCATGGACAAAATTACCCTGGAGGAGGTGAATGCCATGAGTAATAAGTTCATCAAGGAAGATAACCGTGTTGTAATTGTTTCTGCTCCGGAAAGAGAAGGTTTAGAATTACCTACTGAAGAGCAGTTGTTAGCCATCGTAAATGAAGTTAGCAAGACGAAACTATCGGCTTATGAAGATAAGATTTCAGGGGCGTCGCTTCTTTCTAATTTGCCCAAACCTGGGACTATCGTAAATGAAACGAAAGATGAAGAAGCAGGAGTTACTTATTTGGAGCTTTCTAATGGGGTGAAAATTGCGCTTAAGCCTACTGATTTTAAAAATGATGAGATCATTTTCACAGCCTATGCCGATGGAGGGTCTTCTGTCTATCCTGATGAAATGGCAAAATCAGCGGAATTTTCAGATGCAATCGTACAAGGTTGTGGTTTTGGCGGCTATTCGCCGAGTGAATTGCAAAAGCTTCTCGCCGGAAAGGTGGCAGGTGTTTCACCGTATATTTCTACATTGGAGCAGGGCTTATCCGGGCAATGTACGCCTAAGGATGCAGAAACCATGTTCCAGTTAATTCATCTGGTGTTTACGCAGCCTAATCAAAATGAGGATTTATACAATGCTTATTTAAGTCGGTTAAAAGCTTATTTCAAGAATTTCCTTGAAAACCCTATGAACTACTTCTATAATGAGAGGATTAAGTTTATGACACAGGATAATCCTCGAAGCAGTGGCTACCCTACTGAAGAAGATTTTGAAAAAGTAAACTTCAATGATGCATTTTCAATTTACAAAGAGCTATTTAGCAATGCTGGTCAATTCACGTTTGTATTCGTGGGTAATTTTGAAGTAGAAGAATTTAAAAAATACCTGGAGCAGTATGTAGCTAGTCTTCCTTCAAGTGGTAAGAAAACTGAATGGAAAGATTTGGGCATTCGTCCACCTAAAGGAGCAGTTAAAAAGGATGTTTATAAAGGTAATGACCCTAAATCCTTAGTTTATATTTATTTCCATGATGAATATGATTTTGATCGAAAAACTAATTACCACCTTAATTCATTAGCCGAAGCACTTGAAATCAAATTATTAGAAATACTTCGGGAGGAGCAAAGTGGCGTCTATTCCACCGGGGCGTATGCTCAAACTAGTAAGTATCCTTATGAGAATTATAATTTGATTATTGTGTTTCCATGTGCTCCCGAAAATGTGGCAGACCTGGAAAAATCCGCTTATGAGGAAATTAAAAAAATAATAGAAAATGGCGTAGTAGAGGAAGATATGGTGAAAGTAAAAGAAACCCAAAAAAGGGAGATGGAAGTCAACTTAAAAGAAAATAGCTTCTGGCGGAGTATTATCAAAAACAGTTTGACGTATGATTGGGACCTGAAAGAAGTGCTTGATTATGAAAGTAGAATTGAGGAATTAACCTCAGAGGATCTTCAGAAAGTAGCTGCTAAATATTTCAATTTTGATAGCAAAGCAGTAGTCGTGTTGTATCCTGAAAAAGAAAATTAGAGAATAAATCAGGTCGCCTGGGTTAGGTGGCCTGATTCAAATTTTTTGGGTAATCAAAGAAAATTAGCTTCCCCTTATCTTTATCTACTTCTGACCAACGCTCGATATCGAATTCTATCGCTGCAATACCACAAGTAGGAATATTATCAATATATGCATTTGACAGGTAGTTAGTCAAGTCAGTCCACCCCGGATTATGGCCAAATATCATGAGTGAATTATGTTGATCATCCACTTGGCGAATGATGCTAATGGTTGTCCCGATGCTAGCCAGGTATAACTCTTTCGTTTCCTTGATGTTGTCTTGGTTATAATTTATTTCCCTGGCAATTTTCTTTGCTGTAGTGATGGCCCTATTGGCAGAACTGGAAATGATTAAGTCAGGCAATATATTCATACTGGCCAGCCGTTTTCCCATTTCAGGGGCATTATTGTTGCCCCTGTTGTTTAGCGGTCGGTCAAAATCCCTCATATAAGCATCGTCCCAACTTGATTTAGCGTGCCTGACAATATAGAGTGTTTTCATTTTTGCATGAATTGAATAGAAAATAAAATTATGCAAAAGATTTATAATAAATGAAACTCTTAACATATATTGACGTATGAAAACGTGAACATATATAAATGTTATAAAATTATGGCAACAATACAGTTAAATAAGGAATTGTTTTTACGTGAAATTTTTGACTACGAGAAGAGCAAAGAGTGGAAGTACAAAGATAATGTACCGGCGATAGTTGATTTTTATGCCGATTGGTGTGGGCCGTGTAAGATGGTTGCCCCGGTTTTAGAAGAAATTTCTGAAGAATATAAAGGCAAGTTAAAAGTATATAAGATTGATACGGAAGTAGAGCAGGAGCTGGCTGGGATTTTTGGAATCAGAAGCATACCCTCACTTTTATTTATACCTGTTGAAGGTCAGCCTCAAATGTTAGCTGGTGCTTTGCCTAAAAATTCTATTGAAAAAATCATGAGTGAGATCTTTTTTAGTGAAGCGGAAACAACAAAAGAAGGTTAAGATAGTTAAGATAATAAGGCAAAAAAATAGCCACAAAGTGAATGTTCCTCCAAGATTCAATCACTTTGCGACTTCCATCAGTTGAAAAAGTGAAATAAAATTAATGCAGCATTGAGTTTAAATTTATGATAAAAATCATAAACCTGAAAACTATTTTAAGATAAAAAATAACAAATATTTAATTTTATTACATCCGAATAAAATAATTAACTTCCGTTTTGATTGTAATAAAATTCTGAAAAAAATAGGTTTTTCAGAATATAATTTCGAATCTTTTCAAAAAAACGCCTTGATTAATGTTACAAGCGTAACCTGATTCCAGGGCCAATAACAAAAAATAGCTTTTCTTTGTTTAAATAATAACCTCCTCCAAAATAAAGTGGAAAAGTCAATTTTACATTTTTAGTTGTGGGGTATAAGCTACCCAAAATAACAATTCCCAAATCCCTTTGAGATTCATTGGCATTAAAATCAAATGCGTTAATTGCCAGAAAACCAACACCAACCTTATATGGGAGGTATCTGGCTATTTTCTTTTTGTGATAAAAACTAAATTGAGCCAAGGCGGCCATACTAATACCCGTGAGGTTTCCTATTTTATCAGATCCCTCTTCTGGTTTCGATATTTCAATTAATCCGGCAGGGAAGGTAACTTCAATGTCAAATCCAATTAGGCGTTTATTGTATATTTCTATTTTTTTCTCTTCTCCACTTCCTCCATATTTTGAAGTTTGATGCTTGAACGTCAATTCAATTTTTGACCATTCGGGGAGATCAAATGTTTTTTTTCTCAATATTTGATTTAGCTGAAAAGGATTTTTTCTGCAATCAGATGCGTTATAGAAATTATGACGAGGGGAAGTTTCACCCGGGCAAAATGTAAGACTTTCTACTTTTTGAATTTCAAGTAGTTCATTGTTTTTATTAGTGATTTTGATTTCCAGGTCAATGATTTGTTTTCCATACAATGCATCGTTCTGATCAATATTATTTGCATCATAATCAATTACAATATCCTGAATAGTGTTTTCAAATAAAACAGGCTGATTGATAGTGGAAATTGGTTTATCACCATCACCATAATTAATGGTTAAGAAATCAAATTTCCTGGGCCGTTGATGTTCACTCACCTTTAAGGAATATCCCGAGTCATCGTTACCATTCATGATATTTATTCTCTTTTCGAGGATTGAAAGAGGAATTCTTAGTTGGTAATTGGTTTGATTTGGGTTTCTGTTAAGAGAATCAGAGCGCAATAGCTCAGTATTCGGGAAGGAAAACGAAGCTTTATGAATGCTTTTTCCTTCTATTTTAACTTCAATGGTTTCGCCGGGGTAAACCGTAAGGTTTGATGTCCAGTCTTTTCCTTCACGCAACACACTTATCTTTTCAATGCTAGTTTGTGGAATAATATTCAGGTTGGTAATAAATTGGGCGATATCTCCATTTTTTATGTATAGATATCCATCTGATTGGCGATGATATTTGTAGGTCCGCAACCAGCCCAGCATTTTATTATTAGTGAGATATCTTCTGATATAGATCTCTCCAACCAGTTCGCCTCCTCGTTCTTCCTGGTTTTCTATGCGGTAAGTTTTGTTTAATTGCAGCCCACTATTATTGTCAATTTGAACAGAAATTTGCTGCTGATCGGGAGCTGTGATTTGTACCTCTTTTACATCCATTGAAATAAACCTAAGCCTACTTGGTTTTACAATGAATGACTGCCTGATAGAAGCTAAGTCGTATTTAATTTGCCCCTGATCGTTAATGTATGGGCTTTTAAGTTGCAGGGGTATTTCAATAGAATAGTTACCCGTTTTCTGTGGAAGGATATGCAGAAGCAGCCTTCCATCATCAGCTGTAGTTTTGTATTCTATATTTTCATCTTTTACCCATCTATTGGTGGTAGAAATGTTCTGAAAATTGTCGGATGATATTTCGAAAGATTTTTCCTCACCAACAAAAACCTGATTATCCTCTACTCTTAATTCGGCAAATGTATTGGTATAAGGAAGCAAACGAATGGGGACAACAGCTTCTGATTCATCTTCAAACTGAAGCTTGACAATCAAACTTAGGAAGTCACTAGCATTAAGATCTTTAAATTTCACTTTTATGTGAAAATATTCATCATTGAAAAAATATACAGAATCCAATAATTCATATTCACTAGAGGGTAAGAGTGAAAAATTTAATATGGGTGATTTTAGATTTGATTTAGGATATACCTTGATTAAGCTTGTTTCTTCTGAATTGTTATAACGAAAAGCTAAGTGCATTTCATCCTGATAAAGCAGGGTGTCCTGGCTATAAAAAAAGCTGTTGTTTTCAATGCTGAGCTTTATTTCACTAAAAAATTTTGACTGGGCGTTAGCTTCAAATGCACTGCATATACCCCATATAATAAAGAAGTAGACTACCTTGTTCATAAATTTTTAATTATCCTTAAAATATATATCCAATATAAATTCCTACCCGGGGTGTAATAGAAAATTTGCGTTGGTTGAGGTCGTTAAAGATTTGATCATAGACCAGCGTTTCCGGAAAATTCTTATTAAAAGATCGGTACCCTATTCCTACCCCCAGGTTAAAGTCAATGGTGATACCGCCCTTTTTACTGTCCTTTATATATTTTTCTCGGTTATACTTCATCCACCGGTTTCCAAATAAAATTCCATACTCAAACCTGTTTTCATTCGCATCAATTTCCAGGTTTAAATTGGAATCTGGTATCGATAGTGAATCAATTACATTGCTTTTGTGGATGAGTGAGGTAAACCGAATCTCATGGGCAAAATAAAACATTCCCAGCTTTTTTTCCTCACTATAAAACTTTTGTCTGATAGAAGCATCAAATCCACGGCTGTAGGTATCATTCAACGCTACATTTTCATCTTTCTTAAAAAAGGGGTTTCGCAAATATTGAATTTGCATTTCATAGCCTAGTCGTTCCTGAAAATAGTACTCAAAAGATAGCGGCACTTTTCCCACAAAAGCGCCCAGTGGGTTTGTGGATATTATTTTCCCTTGAAATTCATTGATTTGAGGTTCGAAGTATCTGATTTTTCGCTTTTTATACTTATAGTCAGGTTTTAAATAATCTCTACTGACACCTTCTCCTTGTTGTGAGGCCGTTTTTTCTGCCAGCTTATACGATGGCTGGTCACCATCGTACAAAGGACGATAATACCCTGCAATCTCTCCATCGGGTTTATAAAATTCCCATAGACCGGTGTTTTTTCCGTTCCTGATTGTTCCTTTCATGTAAGGTTTACCATCTTGATAATAACCTATGTACTCACCTTCACCATCTTTAAAGAAGCATTCACCTTCCAAACTGCCATCTTCATAATAGTAATACCATTGGCCCACATTTTTTCCGTCTTTTACAAATCCATCGATTTTAAGTTTTCCACTTTCATAATATTCATGGTATTCACCTTCACCTTTTACAAAAACCCCATCTGCCATAAACCGTCCCGAAGTATTAAATATTTTCCAGTAGCCTTCCTTTTTTCCTTTTTGAAGCGCTCCTTCAGAGCTCATCTCCCCATTTTCATGATAATATATCCACTTGCCATCCTTTTTTCCTTCTACATATTCCCCTTCAGAAGCCATGTTTCCATTTTCATGATAAAAGACCCATTTGCCGGTTTTTAATCCATTTTCATAATTTCCAACCGCTTTTTTGGCGGCATTCTCATAATAATAAATCCAAGTGCTATCACTTTTTCCAAAAGCATTTAGTCCGGTGGCTTTTAGCTTACCACTATTGTAGTATTCATTATAGATGCCCACATCTTCTTTATAGATCGCCCGGGCTTTTATGCTTCCATCTTCATTATAATAAATCCATGGGCCCGTCTTTAAATTGTCTTTATAGGCCCCTTCTGCTTTAAGTTGTTTGTTTTCATAATAAAATATCCAGTCTCCATTTTTTCTATCTCCAAAAATATTTCCTTTCATGTTGAGGTTTCCGTTCTCAAAGAAAAACTGCCAAAGCCCAAAGTTCTTTCCTTCCCGAAGGTTTCCGCTCATCTTGATCCCGCCTTTTTCATAGAAATACATCCAAAGGCTATCAGGTACATTGTTTTTATAATAGCCTCGTGTTTGGATAGACCCATCAGAAAAAAATGATTCATAAAGGCCATGTATAAGTGGTTTTTTGCCGGATTTAATAAAATAACGTTCCTTTAGAAGTGTTTTTTCGTTATCGTAATATTTTAAAATTTCCTTTGATTGGGAATTTGCCGGAGTTATAAAAACCGGAAGTATTAAGAATAGCAATATGAAAATCCAGGGATATACATGCATACATCCCTTCTTAGTATTAACTAAAAAGCGAAGTTGCACCCCACCTTGATTATAACACGATTGATTCATACTTACCCGCAAATGATTATTCTTGTATTAGAACTTCATAATCATTAAATCTATTACGAAATATATTATTGTTATCAATAAAAAGAAAATGACAAAATCAGGAAGCTGTGGCAGGATAAAATTAAAATATCTTTTCTTAAATGATAGGATAAATAAAATTATTGGCTGAATTAATTATTTAGTAAATTATTTTTCATAACGGAAACTCAAATCATGGAAAACCAATCCAGCAAAAATTTGAAATCAGCAAAGACGGATGAATATGAATCATCGGATTTTTATCAAATAGATGAACTGTTTACAGAAGAACATAAATTAATCAGGTCTTCCATCCGGGATTTTGTAAAAAAGGAAATTTCACCTTTCATTGAAGGCTGGTGCCAACAATCAATTTTCCCCACAGATATCATTACCAAGTTTGGGGAGATGGGCATTTTTGGTCCGCAAATTCCAGAAACCTACGGAGGTGGAGGTCTTGATTATACATCCTATGGTTTGATTATGCAGGAAATAGAACGGGGTGATTCTGGCATGCGTTCTACAGCATCTGTGCAGAGCTCCCTGGTGATGTACCCCATTTATCAATTTGGTACGGAAGAGCAACGATTAAAATATTTACCGAGACTGGCAAGTGGGGAAATGCTTGGGTGTTTCGGACTTACCGAGCCAGATTTTGGATCTAATCCATCGGGTATGCGAACCAATTTTACAGATGAAGGTGATCATTATTTGCTGAATGGTAGTAAAATGTGGATCTCCAATGCGCCTTATGCGGATATTGCGGTAGTGTGGGCAAAAGATAAAGATAAACGAATTCATGGGTTGATTGTGGAAAAAGGAATGGAGGGTTTTTCCGCTCCAGAAACGAAAAATAAATGGTCGTTGCGGGCAAGTAGTACAGGTGAATTAGTATTTGATAATGTGAAAGTACCCAAGGAGAATATACTTCCAAATAAATCCGGACTCGGCGCTCCTATGCAGTGTCTCGATTCAGCACGATATGGGATCGCCTGGGGAACTTTAGGCGCAGCGATGGATTGTTTTTACCATGCACGAAAATATGCGCTTGAGAGAATCCAATTTGATAAGCCGATTGCATCTTTTCAGTTGATACAGAAAAAACTGGCGGAAATGCTGACAGAAATTACAAAAGCGCAGCTTGTTTGCTGGAGGTTAGGTAAACTAATGGACGAAGGTAAAGCCACTACCTCTCAGATTTCGTTAGCTAAGAGAAATAATGTAGAAATGGCACTGGCTATTGCGCGGGAAGCAAGACAAATTCATGGAGGAAATGGAATATCGGGAGAGTTTCCGATTATGCGCCACATGATGAACCTGGAATCGGTCATCACTTACGAAGGGACACATGATATCCACCTGTTAATATTAGGGAAAGAAATTACAGGAATTCAGGCATTTAAATAATAGGGGTTAAATGTATCCCGAGACTTTATAGGCCACCATACCAACCCATTCTTTCAAAAGTATTTCCCATCCGGACATGGCTGCTAGCGAAGGGATCATTCCTGAAAGTGAAAACCGGTCATCCTCCTTCACGGTATTAAAATCACAGCTAAATGGAAGTACATCTAGTCCTTCTTTGGTATAGCAAGCTACCGATCGTCGCATATGAAATGCCGATGTGATCAGAATATGTTGTTGGTTTTTGTCTAACAGTTCCGCTGAATAAAAAGCGTTTTCATGGGTATTTCTTGATTTGTTTTCAATAATAATATCCTCGGGAGCTACTCCGCACATGATGTAAAAATCCAAAATCGTTTGATTGTCCCGCTCAGAATCTTCAAACAATTCAGATTTCCCTCCGCTAAACAGAATCTTTTTTACTTTTCCGGCTTTGTAAAGATGGATAGCATGAGTTACCCTGTCAGCTCCTTTATGGAAGTAAAGTCTGTCTTTTGGTTCTCGTTCCGGATCTGTGGTGCCACCAAGTACAATAGCTGTCTCGTAGGTATTGTCTGGAATATCAGCTAGAGCAACCGGCGCTATTTCCCACGCAAGCATTAATTCATTGATAATAATACCATTGGAAGTAATCAAAAAGGAAATGAGCACAAATATCCTGATCCTTTTTGCCCACAATTTATTTTTAACAACATAGGACAGTATTAAAAGAAGGGATAAAACTAAAAATGGTTTGGTGAGGAAATTGAGTAGCTTGGAAAGTACAAAAAACATCGGATATCTTATTTTTTAGCTACACCTCTATATTCTTCCCGGTTTACGATTCTTCGCATAAGCTCAAAATATAAAGCTAATATCAGCACAATGGTCATGCACCAAATCATGGCCAGATTGAAGTACAAAGTATCAATATAAAATCCAAGAAAATGCTTTTTAGGTTGATACATTTGAGATGTGAAATCTAACATGTGGTGCGGATCGGGCTCCATATATACCGGATATATCTTTTGAATCAATTCATTATCTTCTTCGATAATTCTATGGGTCACTTTATTGTTCAGGGCTATAGAACTTATCTGTTCATTGGTATAATCCTTTTTCAAATTTTCAAAAGCTTCCCGTTTATCAGGTGTAGAAGTAAGATTGGCTATTAATTTTTCTTTAGTAGCACTAGCATGTTTATGTTGATTCAAATACAGCTTTTTCAAAACACTTAAAAATTTCTTGGCTTCAAGATAAGTAGTGGAGTCAAATTCCTGCCGGTTTAATTTATCAAGGTGTGTGAATTTATCCATTCCTACATAACTCAATTCCTCTAAAAATTCGTGCTTTACTATTGCCAGGTCACGATTAATTTCAGCTTTAATTTCTTCATCTTCACTATCCAGATTTACAAATGCATTGTCAAGTTTTCCCATCAGCTTAGGGATATAATACACATTTTTAAAATCCGCATTGGCAATTTTTTTATCGCTATCATAAAAAATACTTTCAAATTCATTGTCCTTAAATTGTGTGACAATCAATGCTTCATATCCCCACTTTGCCGACATAAGTTCTCCGATTAATGGTACACGGGTTTTCTTCGTAAATGAAGGGTTTAACTCATCGTACTTGACCATCACGCCGCTGAGCAGCATTTGAGGAATGAGAAGAATAGGAATAAGAATGTATATGGTGACAACGGAATTAAAAGCTGACGAAATATTCAGACCCAGCGCATTTGCAAAACAGGAGATAGAAAATACAACTGCCCAATAGGGAAATAACATGCCTTTTAGTTCCATGACAAAATTACCAACCAATACAAATGAAAGTGATTGAATGGCTGACAATCCGAATAGAATTATAAGCTTGGATAAGATATAGCTTGAATTACTTAAATGCAGAAAATTTTCCCGCTTTTTAATTTTACGATCACGGATAATTTCTTCCGCACTGACCGTCAATCCAATAAATAGACCAACTATTATGGCCATAAATATATAGACAGGAATATTTACATTGTCGTAAAAGGTATAATTAGAAGCGGTAAAACCATCTCCTGGATAATAGCGAATAAACATGGCCAAAATAAAAGCCAAAAACGGCGCCTCTAACAAATTGATAATTACATATTGATGGTTGCTTATCTTGGAGAGAAAATCCCTTTCTACAAATATTTTTGCTTGTTTAAGTTTGGATGGAATATTGAGCTGTGTGGTTGGATTATGCGATACCTCTGGTGGCTCTTCAATTTTAATTTTTTCTTGATAAATCTTGCTCCAAAACTCGGGGCTATACCTACGCTTTTTGGTGGGTTGGCCACTATTATCCACCACTTTTAGCTCTATCAGGTTAAATATTTGTTCTGTATTTACATTTCCACACTCCAGGCAAATGGCATTTGTTTTTTCAATTATTCGCAGGGAATCCCGAAAATAATTGATGGCCTCAATAGGATTGCCATAGTAAATAGGGTATCCACCTACATCCAGGATCAAAAGTTTGTCAAACAGTTTGAAGATATCACTGGAAGGCTGGTGGATGACTGTGAAAATTAATTTTCCTTCGAAAGCAAGTTCCTTTAAAAGGTCCATTATATTTTCAGAATCCCTGGATGAAAGGCCCGATGTCGGTTCATCCACAAACATGATCATCGGTTCCCTGAGCAATTCCAAGCCAATGTTTAACCTCTTTCGTTGACCACCACTTATGGTTTTATTTAAAGCATTACCTACTTTGAGATCCCTGGTTTCATGAATTCCCAGGTTATGAAGTATTTTAAGTACTAATTCTGTTAGCTCATCATCACTCTTATCCCTAAAGCATAATTTGGCAGAATAATAAAGGTTTTGGAAAACTGTGAGGTCTTCTATGAGTAGGTCATCCTGAGGCACATATCCGAATATTCCTTCTATTTCATCAGGATTGTCATGGATATCAATTCCATTAATGGTGACTTTTCCACTAGTGGGTCGTTCATTACCATTTAAAACATTAATCAGGGTTGATTTTCCTGAACCACTTGACCCCATAATTCCAATGAGCTGCCCCTCCTTCTCAGAAATATTTACATTTCTGAGACCATAATTTCCTGTTTTAAATTTTAGGGTAATGTCTTCACCTTTGAGTGATATTTTTAATTTTTGATCAACGGATTTAAAATGACTGGTGATCTCTGAGTAATAGATGGGATCAGTAATAGAATCACCACTTATATTGCCTCCGGGAAATATGGCATCAATCCGATAATTTATAATCGGAACATTATTTACTAATAAAAATTCATCACCTAAATATCTAAAAAAGAAGACTTTTAACTGGGGAAGGTGAAGAAACACAAAATATCCATGTAGGCCTGGAAGCTCCATAAATCCGCAATTTTGACCTACGCCTTTTTTGTCAGATTTTATAATTAGGATATCGTTTTTGTCAAACTCATCAATATCATTGGCTAGTATAAATTCTTTTAATTTTAAAACGGAATCCTCTTCGATATTGAGTTCCTTGCCAATATGCTTGATTGCTTTTTGCTCTGCTTCAGAAAGTTCCTCATCTACAATGATAAGATGAACAATTTCAGAAAGTAGGAGTATACGCTCCTGACGGAATGCTTCCTTTTTGATAGCATGGCAAATGATGGTAATTTGATCAAAAATCTCTTCCTTATTTTCAAACTGATATTCTGGTTCTGTTGAGCTTTTATGTCCGGAATAGAGGTCAAATATTTCAAGAAGTCTGAATTTTTCCTTGTTGTCGCCCAACACGAAATCAAACAATTCTATAAGTCGGTTTCTTTCAGATATTGACAATCCATCAATCCTTGCAACAAGGGCAAATAATTTTGTGATGGCTATCAATATACTTTCACTCATAGAAAAGAGATATTATTCAAAAATGTAAAAAAAAAGTATTGAGAGAAATCCCAATACTTTTTTTTTAAATGTTTTTGTCAATTAATAAACGACATTTTCCCTTATGGAAGCTACTTGCTTGGTTAGGCTACCAAGTACTTCATCGTTTAGTACTTCATTGCCCTTACCTTCTCGAATCTTTCCTTGAGGATCAAATTGTGTATAGTTGTTGTATAATTCAGTCAGACTGTTTATAGTCGCTTGTGCCCAATCTTCTTTTTCATCAACACTTTCCAGAAGATCG
>JBNLGO010000035.1:0-266 GCA_050306095.1 Cyclobacteriaceae bacterium | reverse complement strand
CTATTGATAGTAGCTTCTATCCAGTCACCTTTATCTTCAACATTTTTAAGCAAGTCTACCATGTCTTTTAATGGTTCTTTTTGACTGGCGATTTGTCGAATTAATGGAGTTAAAATGATCATTCTTTGATCATCAGCCAGAATATCTTTAGGATAAGTATCCACAATCTGTGTGGCGATATATAGACCTTCTACAAATGTACCTCCAATGATTAACGCAGCTACATTTCCGCGCTCATTTTCCTGTAGATAAGAATCACTCTTTGC
>JBNLGO010000034.1:0-26708 GCA_050306095.1 Cyclobacteriaceae bacterium | reverse complement strand
TGAGAACAATTGGCTAATTACTTATTTAGCTAAAGACAAAAAACTATATACCGGATATTTTGCTTTTACGCGAGGTGATGGTGGACAAAACCTAATCGGTCCTGAAATAACGGATCAGCTGGGTGTAATTCGTACCCAGGAATTATTGGCAGCAAGAAGAATTGACGGTGGAGAGCAATTTTTTAGCCGGGCAGTTGATTTTGGATACTCGAAGCATCCGGATGAAACACTGACCATATGGAATAGAGAAGGAGTGCTAAGTGATATGGTATGGATGATTCGCAAATTCAGACCTGATGTGATCATCTGTAGATTTAATACGGAGCCCGGTGGAAACCATGGTCACCATACCAGCTCTGCCATCATAGCTGAAGAGGCATTTAAAATAGCTAATGATCCCGAGGTTTTTTCAGATCAATTGAAATATGTCGAGCCATGGCAACCTAATGCCATCTATTGGAATACCTATTCCTGGAGACCTGTAGAGGGAATTGATTTGACGAAACTCCCAAAATATAATGTAGGGGGGTACAATCAACTTCTTGGAAAATCATATCCGGAGATAGCCGCAGAAAGCCGCTCCCAGCATAAAAGCCAGGGGTTTGGAGCTACAGGACAAAGAGGGGATTCCTACAATTATTTCAGCTTTATCGATGGAAAAGAAGCGAAAATTGATCTTTTTGAACATATTGATGTTTCATGGAAACGGGTAGAAGGTAGTGAAAAGATAGCATCTAAAATCTCCGAAATCAATGAAAGTTATATTCCAGGCAAACCCTACGAAATAGTAGATGATTTGGTAGAACTTCGGAAAATGATATCTCAAATCAAGGACGATTTTTGGAAAGAAAGAAAACTTAAAGAAGTAGATGAATTGATTTATGCTTGCCTTGGTCTATACCTGGAAGCTACTGCTAATAATTACTCGGCGACTCATGGAGACTCTGTGTACGTGACTTTTGAATCAATTAATCGCTCACCTGTAGATGTAAAACTTGCATCATTGAAATTAGAACAGGTAAAAATCAATGGAGCTATGGACTCTGCATTAGTTAATAATGATAAAAGGGAAGATAAATTTGGTTTGGTTGTACCAAAAAGTATCCCCTTCAGTCAGCCTTATTGGCTAGAAAAAGAAAAGTCATTGGGAATGTTTGATGTGGAAGATCAGCAATTGATAGGCAAGGCTCAAAATGGAAATGCCTTTGATGCGGTATTTACCATAGAATTATTTGGGCAAAAATTACAATATAAAAAGCCGGTGGTTTATAAACGTACAGATCCTGTGAAAGGAGAATTTTACCGACCATTTGTAGTGACCCCGCCTGTGTTTACTGAAATCTCAGGTCATGTACATGTTTTTCCAGGTACGGCCGCACAGACAATTACCGTAAAAGTAAAATCAGGCAAAGACAAGGTGGAGGGAAAATTATTTCTTCAATTACCAAAAGAATGGAAGACAAGTCCAGAAAATTACACCTATGACATAGAGGAAAAAGGGCAAGAACAAAGTTTTGAATTTACGATTACTCCTCCAAAATCAGCATCAAAAGTTGAGGCTGTTGCCATCGCCACATTTGAAGGAGATGATTTCAATAAGTCAATGATCAATATCGAGTATGATCATATTCCTGCACAGGTATTATTTGAAAAGGCATCAGCTGAATTGGTACGAATTGAGTTGGAAAAGAAAGGAGAAAATATCGGCTATATCATGGGTGCGGGTGATGCTATTCCTGAGGCGTTAACTCAAATTGGATATAAAGTCGATATTATCAATGGTAAGGAATTAACAGAAGCGTTTTTGAAGCAATATGATGCCGTAATTCTTGGTGTCCGTGCACTAAATACCGTTGAAGAATTAAAATTTGACATGCCAAAAATCCTACAATATGTGAAAAACGGAGGCAATCTCCTGATCCAATACAATACTAGTCATCGATTAATAACCGATCAATTTTCACCTTACGAATTGAAACTTTCACGTGACCGAGTGACCGTCGAAGAAGCGCCTATAAAAATTATAAATCCCGACCATCCTGTTTTAAATACCCCAAACAAAATCACACAAAATGATTTTGAAGGTTGGGTGCAAGAACGGGGATTGTATTTCCCTGATAAGTGGGGAAGCGAATTTGAAACCGTGATTTCTACCCATGACCCAGGGGAAAAAGCACTGAAAGGAGGGATTTTAGTAGCTAAATACGGTGAAGGATATTTTGTTTATTCTTCTCTTTCTTATTTCAGGGAACTACCAGTGGGTGTACCTGGGGCATATCGATTGTTTACAAATTTGATTTCAATTGGAAAATAATACTATGCAGGTAGTTGCATAACAAAAGTAGTCATGCCATGATCCTGATGACGAAGGAATACCTCCCCATTCATTTTTTCGACAAAATAATGTGTGAGGTATAAACCTAAACCGGATGACCCTTCCCCTCCTGTGGGACGGGCGGAAAGTTTTGAATACTTTTTAAATAATAAATCTGACTCTTCAGCTTTAATCCCCTGGCTAAAATTGGTTATGGAAAGGGAAATAATATTGTCTTCTTCAGTAAGATCTATTTTGACTGGTTTATTTTCATAAGAGTACTTGATGGCATTAGAAAGTAGGTTTTCAATTGCACGTTGCAAATAATGGTCATCTGCAAGTATGATTGGGTTTTTAATGGAAGGCGTGAATGTAATTTTTATCTTTTTTAGGCTTGCCAGGTCTTCGAATGTATTGATGGACTTTTTCACAAGAATTACTAAATCTACCTGATCCTTTGAAAATTCAATTCCATTTTGATCAATTAGCTGTGCATCATGCATATTTCTTACTAGCTCCAGCCCACTCATCACCGTTAGATGCATGCTATTGAGAAATTCTAACTGGTCTTCATTGAGTGAATCTTCACTCATTTTCATCAATTGGATCAGCGCGTGAATTTTGTTAAATGGTGAACGGATATCATGAGAAATAATCTTCTGCAATCCATTTTTCTCACGCTTCAATTCCTCTATCTGGTTTTCAAGAAATAAAATTTTTGTAGAAAGGTCCTTTTCCATTTAATTATTTAACAATTAACACACTTCTAAAAATCCCTACCTCAAGTAACCCTTCAGTAGTTAATCAATAAATTTAAAATGCTATGATCACAAAATGGCCACGAAAGTTTCTAAAAATTCATTAGCCTGCATAATAAATTGATTTTCACTATTCTTTCCATCTTGGCAATGAATAAACTAAATCTCTTTTAATATTCCAAAATGACTTCGACAGCTTAAACCTACCCTCATGCAAGTACTTTTTTTAAAAAGATAGAAAATGGCCTTTCGGTAAAACCCTGCAAATCAAATAAATTGAGCATATTATGAATTTGAAATTGATTAAAATACCAATTGAAGTATAAGTATCTCATTTGTAAATACTTAAAAAATGGATACTTTTGCCACAAAAACCCGAACTGTACCATAATTTTTAAAGCGTGGATTTAAATAAACTTCGTAAGGAAATAGATCAATGTGATAATGAGCTACTCGATATTCTTAATAAAAGAATGGAAGTGGTGAGAAAAGTTGGTGAATTAAAGCGCACCTCCAAGACGGTTATATATCGCCCGGAAAGAGAAAAAGACATCATTGATCGTCTTGCGAAACATAGTAAAGGTCTTTTGGAGCGACCAGCAATAGAAGCCATATTTATGGAGATTTTTGCTATCAGCAGAAACCTGGAATTGCCCGAAAGAATAGCCTATCTCGGGCCGGAAGGTTCTTTTACTCATCAAGCAGCCGAAAGTCGTTTTGGCGCTATGAGCGAATACATGCCGCTTGCGGCCATCGAATCTGTTTTTGAAGCTGTTGATACAGGGAGGGCAGTATTTGGTGTTATCCCAATTGAAAACAATCAGGAAGGTATCGTAGCGGAAACAATTGATCTGCTTGGTAAAACGGATTTAAAAATTGTGGCCGAAATTGCCTTTTCAATTCATTTTGCATTCGGAAGCCGGGAAGATAATTTGTCAAAAATTAAAAAAGTATTTTCGAAAGATATCGGCTTTAAACAATGCAAAAAGTTCCTTAGAGAGTCTTTTAATGGCAATAAAATTGAGTTAGTTCCTGTCAATTCCACTTCGAAAGCTGCCAAGCTGGCCATGGAAGAAGAAGGAACAGCTGCTCTTTGTCCACATATTGCAGCGCGACTTAATAATCTTCCGATTCTATTTGACAACGTAGAAGATTCGGAAGATAACTTCACCCGATTTCTGATCATCTCTAAAAACTTCAAGAACATGGGAAGCGGAGAAGATAAAACTTCAATCCTTGCAAAAACAGGAGATCAACCAGGTAGTCTAGTAGGCCTGCTTCAAGATTTTTATGATGCAGGTATTAATCTTTCTAAAATTGAAAGCCGGCCAGCAAAAAAAGGAAAGAATTTCAAATATTGGTTTTTCATTGATTTTGATGGGCATTATGAAGATGAAAATGTGGCCAAACTTATGGAAAAACACAAGAAAGATCTGAAGTGGCTCGGCAGCTATGTGAAGATGTGTTAAGGATTTATTTGGCGATATTTGATTGGGTGAATTGGTGATTGTAAACCTTATTCAACCGCTTGACAAGAGAATTATGTTTTTGCATAAAATCATGCGCTGGGTTTAGCGCCTGCCTGAGCCCTCTTTTTTTTAAAATATGCCACAATTTCATTCTTAGACATTTTAGATAATTTATCACTCAATTTTTGTCTTTGATTTCGCATATAATACACAGCATCAAAACTTTTCTTAGTCGTTGTCTTCATAATTTATCAATTCTCTAGGTGAACGAATCTCCAATTCTTTATATCCATATTTAATATTTATGGAATTATATCCACGAATACGTTCAATATTTACGATATGTTTAAAATTCCAACTTATTAATAAATCTGCTCTATTAATTGTCGCTAATGCAATATGTAAACAATCGGCAAAACTTGTTTTACCCACTACTTTTTCAGAAATGTAATAAAACGCTAATTCTACTGCCTCTTCAGTCTCCTCTATAAATTCAGTTTCTTTAACCTTAATATTTGTAACAAGGTCTTTTACATTTTGAGGAGCTTCTTCAAGCTCTTCTTGGGTCACTGAGTAAAAAAGAATAATGAAATCACCCTTAAAAATTCTTTCAAAAAGCGGTCTTGTTTAATTCGCAAATTCATTATCAATATAGCCCCCAAAAACTGATGTATCAATATAGATTCTAAGTTTTTTCACCTATTAAAGATACTTTTTTCATTTACTATACCAATGGTTTATTTAATGGAATGCTTAAGTCGGCAGCTCCTATTGTTACTGTATGAAACTTCATTTTAGGTGATTTTCCTATATATTGAAAGCTCTTAAAATATTAATCTCTGGCTGGAACAGTGCAATTGGGTATTTAATCTAATATTAAAGAGTCAATCATAAGAATTTGTCCAGAGCTTTCAATCGATTGGAAATTCAGTTTTAATCTCCTCCTATTCCCTAATAATAATATTTCAAATGGAACAGTATCTTTTGAAACGTCATTGACATTGTAGGTCAGCTCATACGTTCTAAAACCTCCAATTATTCTACTAAAAGTTTTATCACTTGTAACTTCCTCAATTTTTTCACTCATGAATTGAGGTGTTTTATTAGCCTTGATGATTAGCTCAAAAGAAATTACACCGAGAGTAAAAATTATTACATAACCCCAATATTTTCTGAATAACTGTTTCAACTTTGCCCTTTGTTTACCTCAAAATCGGGTGCCTTTTAAATTCTTTAGTTGGATCAAACAGCATGCGATAGGTATGATGTGTTTTTGAAACATAGCCACCTACCTGCTCTACCACATTGATCATTTTGGGATTAAAGTCGCCGATCCAATTCATCTCTAAGTATTTATATCTGTGATAATCATCTTGCACCATCACACGTGCTGCCTCAATGATCGCTCCATCCACGCCTTTTCCCTGATGCTCTGGCACTACTCCAAATACTAACCCAATCATTTTATTGCAGGACTTCCTCCATTTGTGATACATAAACTTCATCTTCCCAATTAAATCCAGCTTTCCATCTACATATTTAAAGATTTGGTTCACTTCCGGTAGCATGATAAATATGGCAATGGGCTCATCATCATAAAACCCAAACCACATAATCTTTTCATCAATCAATGGTTTCAGTTGCTTCATAATTGCCTTAGCCTGCAGAGAAGAAAGTTGGGCAACACCTTTATGTCCACCCCAGGCTTTGTTGTAAGCTTCACGAAAATATTCAGTGTATTTATCCAGCTCATTCAATTTCATATGTCGAAATGAATAACGTGGATCTCTTGCCACCTTATCCGCTTTCTCTTTCAATTTAGGGGAAAGTGGATCTCGCGTAATCCGCGCAAAGGTGAATTGTTTGAAATACAATTGAAATCCATACTCTTCAAAAAATTGCTGGTAATAAGGGAAATTATAATTGCAGGTATAATTAGGTTCAATCTCAAATCCATCCACCAAAAGTCCCCACCATTTATCTCTATCACCAAAATTAATCGGGCCATCCATGGCTTCCATCCCCTTTTCCTTTAACCAATTTTTACATGCATCCAAAAGCATAAAAGCAGCCGACTTATCATTGATACAATCAAAAAATCCCATTCCCCCAGTAGGTTGATCATTATTTTTATTGACTGTTTTTTTATTGATAAAAGCCGCTACTCGTCCAATCGTTTTGGATTGATCGTCTTGTAATATCCACCGAATGCACTCCCCATTTCTAAAAGTCTTATTGGTTTCAGGATGAAACACTCCTTCTACATCCTTATCAAGAGGCCGGATCCAGTATTCTTCATTTTTATATAATTCTACGGGAAGTTGTACAAATTCTTTGGCAAGTTTTGGATTGGTTACTTCGACTAATTTCATTGATGATAAATTAATGAATGTTCAATTGTATTTGAGAATTGATCCGGCAAATATATGGCAAAGCTTAAAATTTTAGTAGATTACCTTGATTAAAAAAGCTATAAATCTAAATCAACACTCACTTCTACTTATACTCTTATGAATAAAAATAGACGCGATTTTATTAAAGTATCCGGGCAAGCTGCGATTGCTCTTGGCCTAACAGGCATGGCTAGTTTACCCATGATAGGATGTACCGGAAAACCTAAAAATGAATCAGCAGTTGAAGAAGAGAATACCTCAATTGTGGCTGAACCAGAATTGTGGTTTACCATATCTTTAGCTCAATGGTCACTAAATCGCCAACTATTTGGAGGTGAGATTGACAACCTGGATTTTGCTTCTGTTGCAAAAAATAAATTTGACATCAATGCAGTAGAATATGTCAACCAGTTTTTCCCAAACAAGGCCACCGATATGGATTACCTGGGAGAAATGAAAAAGCGTACCGATGATCTTGGAATGAGAAATGTGTTAATCATGATTGACAGAGAAGGTGACCTGGGAGATATTGATGATGCAAAAAGAATGGAGGCGGTGGAAAACCATTATAAATGGGTGGAAGCAGCTAAGTTTTTGGGTTGCCACTCTATCCGTGTTAATGCCCGTTCTGGGTCAGGTGATCCGGAAGAGGCGAAATTGGCAGCCATCGATGGTCTTGGAAAACTAACAGAATTTGGTGCTCAGCATGACATAGGAATCATCGTTGAAAATCATGGTGGATTTTCATCAGATGGTCAATGGCTCTCCAGTGTGATTTCCCAGGTAGGTAACGATATGTGTGGTACTCTTCCGGATTTGGGTAATTTCTGCATTAAAAGATCAGAAAATGAAGAGAGAGAGCGAACATGTATAAATGAGTATGACAGATACCAAGGAACAAAGGAGTTAATGCCGTTTGCAAAAGGAGTCAGCGCCAAAACTTACAACTTTGATGCAGAGGGTAATGAAAAAGATATGGACTACACCAAATTGCTATCCATTGTAAAAGAAGCTGGTTTTAACGGTTTTATTGGTATTGAATATGAAGGCCCCGGAGATGCGTATGAAGGTATCAAAGCCACAAAAGATTTATTGGTAAAAGTAGGGAAGGAATTAGCTTAACAATTCCATAATAAATTCACAAAGTTTGATATAAAATTTAAAAATGATCAAACCTTGTAAATCACACCCCGTAAGCGTATCATTGTATCGTCAAGTCAATTAGAATCTAATTGATTTATACAGAAGAGTGGAGAGACAGGCTCGTAGAAACTCTAGCAACCTTCCGCGACACGGTGGAGTGGTGCTAATTCCTGATCTACCTATTGGTAGTTTATATAAATTGATTACATATGAATATTACAAATTTTACTTCCCAGTTTTCTGCATTTAAAAGCAACTATTGCTTTATCATATTTGCCCTGTCTAATTATATGTGTTGCGATTTGCGCAGACGAATGTAACATCATTCTTACAAGAATATTTATAGTACTAATTGAATTAATATCACTCTACATACTTAAATCATCATGAGCACAAATCTAAAATTTGAAACATTACAGCTACACGCTGGTCAGGAACCAGACCCTACCACAGGATCACGAGCTGTACCTATCTATCAGACAACTTCATTTGTATTTAAAGACTCTGATCATGGCGCAAATTTATTTGCCTTGAAAGAGTTTGGAAACATCTACACAAGGATCATGAATCCTACCACAGATGTATTCGAACAAAGATTAGCTGCATTAGAAGGTGGGGTAGCAGCATTGGCCACAGGATCAGGTCAAGCAGCACAATTTCTTGCCCTCAATAACATTTTACAGGCAGGTGACAACTTTATCAGTACATCTAATCTTTACGGAGGAACATACAATCAATTCAAGGTCGCTTTTAAACGATTAGGTATCACGGTGAAATTTGCGGAAGATAATGAAGCAGAAACCTATGCAAGTTTAATTGATAGTAATACAAAGGCCATCTACATTGAAACGATTGGCAACCCGGCATTTAACATCCCTGATTTTGAAAAAATTGCTGATGTAGCTAAGAAAAATGATATCCCATTAGTAGTTGACAATACTTTTGGCGCCGCAGGGTATTTATTCAGACCATTAGAACATGGCGCAAATGTAGTGGTTTCATCTGCTACCAAATGGATTGGTGGGCACGGCACCAGCATTGGCGGAATCATTGTGGATGGTGGTAACTTTAACTGGGCTAATGGTAAATTCCCACAATTTACGGAACCTTCAGAAGGCTATCATGGATTGAAATTTTGGGATACATTCGGTGAAGGCAATCCACTTGGGCTTCCAAATATTGTGTTTGCCATACGAGCAAGAGTAGAAGGTTTAAGAGACTTTGGTCCAGCTTTGAGTCCATTTAATTCCTTCCTATATCTGCAAGGATTAGAAACCTTATCACTTAGGGTAGAAAGAACGGTAAGCAATGCACTGAATTTAGCAGAGTGGCTAGAAAAGCACGACCTCGTAGAAAAAGTGAATTATCCTGGTTTAAAATCAAGTCCGTACCACGAATTAGCAACTAAATATCTGAAAAGAGGTTTTGGTGGAGTTTTGACATTCGAAATTAAAGGAGGATATGAAAATGCCAAAAAGTTTGTTGACTCATTATCTTTAATAAGTCACCTGGCTAACGTAGGGGATGCTAAAACATTGATTATACATCCATCTTCTACTACGCATCAACAACTTTCAGATGAGGAACAATTAAGTGCTGGCGTGACTCCTTCTCTGCTAAGAATTTCCGTTGGAATAGAACATATTGATGATATTAAAGAAGATTTACAGCAGGCATTTGACAAAGTGTTTTCATTTGCTACAGCATAAATAAGAAGATGATTAAAGAAGGGACGTTTAACTATAAGAATGAATTCAAGTTGGAATCCGGCAGCACATTGCCGGAATTCCAACTAAAATATACTACTCTGGGTAAATTAAATGATACAAAAAGCAATGTCATTTGGGTTTGTCATGCCTTTTCGGGTTCGTCAGATTTCACCCAGTGGTGGTCTGGTTTATTTGGTGAAGGAAGACTTTTTGACCCCAACAAGCATTTTGTAATCTGCGCTAATGTATTAGGAGGGTGCTATGGTTCTACCGGGCCATTATCCATCAACCCAAAGACGGGTAAAAAATATTACCATGATTTTCCTTTAACTACAAACAAAGATTCTGTCAAAGCATTTGACCTATTGAGAAAGGATCTAGGTTTTGAAAAAATCCATACCGTTGTCGGTTGCTCTCAAGGTGGCCAACAAGCGATCGAATGGGCAGTAGAATGTCCCGATGTCTTTGATCACTTAATTGCCATTGGTGCTAATGCAAAACATTCGCCATGGGCTATTGCCTTTAATGAATCACAGCGTATGGCGATAGAACAAGACCCAACCTGGAAAGAAAATCGGGATGATGCCGGACTGGATGGAATGAAAACAGCCAGGGCAACTGCGCTTCTATCCTATCGCAATTACATTCAATATGATAAAACCCAATCTGAATCTTCTGATGAGATCTTTGATAACTTCAAAGCTTCATCTTATCAGCGATACCAGGGTTTAAAAATGTCAAAAAGGTTTGATGCTTTCTCCTATTGGTATATTAGCAAAGCTATGGATTCACAAAATGTAGGTCGTGGTAGAGGAGGATTAATTCCAGCTTTAAATCGCATAAAAGCAACAAGCTTATTTATTGGAATAGGTACAGATATACTATTCCCCACAGTAGAGCAAAAGTTTTTACATGAGCATGTTGAAAACAGCAAATATGTGGAAATGGATTCAGATTATGGGCATGATGGATTTTTATTGGAGTTCGAAAAGTTAACAAAGGTTATTCAATCCTATTACGATGAAACACGAATAAGTGCAAATACACACTAGCATTTTTTAGTATTTTTTTATAGATTTGCACCCCTTTTTAATTGAGAACATGAAATTATTCAGTAAAATATTTTTTAAAAGTAAGCTTTATCAAAAGCAATTCTGGAGGCGTTGAAAATTTACAGAATCTAATTTTCTCTAAATTTTCACTTAAAAAACCAGATCATGACTCACATTTCAGACGCCCAGGAACTTTTTCAAAATTATTACTTTCAGATGCATAACCGCTATCCCGTCACCTTTATTAATGGGAAGGGATGCAAATTATATGATGATCAGGGAGTTGAATATATAGACACCCTTGCTGGAATTGCCGTTAACAGCCTTGGTCATTGCCATCCTGCGCAAGTAAAAGCTATTCAGGAGCAAGCAGCAACTTTAATACACATATCTAATTTCTACTATAACCAGCCACAAAGTGAGCTAGCCGAAAAACTTCATGCAATTTCAGGATACGAGCGATCTTTTTTCTGCAATTCAGGAGCAGAGGCTAACGAAGGGGCTATAAAGCTTGCCAGAAAATACGGACAGGAAAGAGGTAAAAGTGGAAAAATTTATTCTTTCACTGGCTGTTTTCATGGAAGAACTCTTGCCACCATTACCATGGGTAAGGAAGTTTATCAGCAAGGTTTTGGCCCACTACCAGAAGGGTTTGAAATGCTGCAATACAATTCTCTTGAAGACCTGGATAAAATCACGGATAATGACATTGCTGTTTTCATTGAATTCTTACAGGGAGAAGGTGGTGTTAATCCTGCCAAAAAAGAATTTATAGATAAGCTTTTTAACGTCTGTAAAGAGAAGAATGTATTAATTATTGGTGATGAAATCCAAACCGGAATAGGACGTACTGGGACCTGGTTTGGGTATGAGCATTATGGCGTAAAACCAGATATAATTACGCTGGCAAAAGGATTAGCCGGTGGTTTCCCTATTGGGGCAGTATTGGCAGATTCAGAAATTGCCCAGACCTTTAAACCAGGTAATCATAGCTCTACTTTTGGTGGTAATCCGTTGGCATGTGCTACTGCGTTAGCTACCTTATCAGCAATCGAGAATGAGAAATTAGTTGCTAATAGTAAAGAAACAGGTAATTACCTACTAAGCCAGTTAAAAAGCAAATTTGACAACCATCCCGCTGTAAATGACATTAGAGGTGCAGGCTTATTAATAGGTATTGAATTTAATTTTCCTTGTGGTGAGTTAGCCAAGGTAATGTTGAAGAATAAATTATTGGTGAGTTGTACTGCAGGAAACGTAATCAGAATGGCTCCGCCATTGATAATATCAAAAGAAGAAATTGATCTTGTACTGAGTATAATTGAAAAATCAGTAGAGGAATTAAGTATAAATGTGAATTATTAAAAAATTATTAATAATACCGTCGATTTTCACATTAATAAAGCGGTAAAACAACGTTGATAGCAATGTTTTGCTAATTTTTTTGCGACGGACGAAAGAAAATTGAGTTTTTTTTAATAATTTTAAAGGCTCAAATGAAATGAGGCCTTAGAATTTCAGTCCTTTTGGACTGATCGTCAAATATGATTGTTAATCGGGGATAATTCCCATCGCGAAGATTTCGCTAGTAGATTTAAAATTTTATTGAATGCAAGAAATGCAAAATACTGACCAAGGAATGTACATTCCTTCAATGGAACACGACTCTTGTGGAATTGGGTTTGTTGCTCATTTAAAAAGTGAACAATCTCATGAAATAGTAGAAGATGCTATTCAAATGCTTACAAATATGGAGCATAGAGGTGGTTGTGGTTGTGAGCCTGAAACAGGAGATGGTGCTGGTATAATTTTTCAAATGCCCCATGAATTTTTTGTTGAAGAATGTAAAAGTTTAGGGATTGATCTCCCTGAATATGGAAAATATGCGGTAGGTCAAATATTCTTTCCAGCCAATAAAAGTGTCCGTGAAGAATGTAGGACTATTCTCAATAAACACATAGATGAACTCGGTTTTGAGTTATTGGGTTATAGGAAAGTTCCTACTTATAATGGACATATTGGAGCCACTGCAAAATCTACTGAACCAGTATCTGAACAAATTTTTGTTAAACACAGCAAAATTACGGATCCTGAGGAATTTGAAAGAAAATTATATGTACTAAAAAAGTACACTGTCCATTTCATTGGTCATAATGTGGAAGGAAACAATGGAGATTTTTATTTTAACTCCTTTTCACATAAAACTATTGTATATAAAGGTCAGCTAAGAACTGATCAATTAAAGCCTTACTATTTAGATTTAGGTGATGAGCGATTAAAAACTGCTTTCGCTCTTGTTCACTCTAGATTTTCTACAAATACATTTCCTAAATGGAAATTGGCACAACCATTTAAATACATTGCCCACAATGGGGAAATCAATACTATTAGGGGAAATGTTAACTGGATGAGCTCTAAAGAAGCTTTACTGGAATCATCATATTTTACCAAAAGTGAGATAGAAAAATTATTGCCTGTATGTGATCCTTTGCACTCCGATTCTGCCAACTTAGATAGTATGGTGGAAATATTAGTGTTGGGTGGAAGATCTATTGCCCAGGTAATGATGATGGTAATTCCTGAGGCATGGCAGGAAAATGATTTGATGGAAGATTATAAAAAGGATTTTTATCGATACAATTCCTCAATCATGGAGCCATGGGATGGTCCTGCATCTATCTGTTTTACTGATGGAACTGTAGTAGGTGCCACACTTGATAGAAATGGACTAAGACCTTCCCGATATTGTCTGACAGAAGATCATAAATTAGTAATGGCTTCTGAAGCGGGTGCTTTACCGGTAGATCAGTCTAAAGTAATATTAAAAGGAAGGCTTCAACCAGGGAAAATGTTTATCGCTGATCTTGCGCAAGGAAGAATCATCAGTGATGAAGAATTGAAAAAAGAAATTTGTACTGCTAAGCCTTATAATGAATGGCTTAAAAATAATAAAGTTGATCTTAAGGAATTACCAGAAGCTGAAAAGCCTTCTTATAAACCAGATCGAAAAACTTTATTACAAAGACAGCTTGCTCATGGTTTTACTACGGAAGACCTGAGAATGATCCTTGTACCGATGGTTGATAAAGTTACCGAGCCACTTGGTAGTATGGGAGCTGATACTCCTTTGGCGGTATTGTCGGAGCAAAGTCAACACCTATCGCATTACTTTAAACAATTATTTGCGCAAGTAAGTAACCCTCCTATTGATCCAATCAGGGAGCGATTGGTTATGTCTTTAAATTCAGCTTTTGGGCATAATAAAAATGTGCTGGATGAAACACCTGAACATTGTCAACAAATATTCATTGAACAACCGGTTTTAAAGAACAATGAATTAGATAAGGTTAGAAATGTTGATCATCCTAACTTCAAGTCAAAGACTCTTGACATTACATTTGAAGTTAAAAAAGGAGAAAAGAAACTAGAACAGATATTAAATGATCTGTGTGAACGAGCTGAGAATGCCGTAAGATACGGTGTAAATATTCTTATTCTTTCTGATAGGAATATGGGTAAAAAACGAGCTGCCATACCTTCATTATTAGCGGTTGGAGCTGTTCACCACCACTTGATCAGACATAAATTACGAGTACGAACAGGAATAATTGTAGAAGCAGGGGATGTACGCGAAACACATCACTATGCTACCCTATTAGGATTTGGCGCTAGCGCCATTAACCCTTACCTGACGTTTGAAACACTTCAGGAATTAAAAGAGAAAAATGCTTTTCTAGAGGCAGATTCTGATGATGAAATATTTGACAGATACATTAAAGCAATCAACTATGGATTGCTGAAGATCTTCTCTAAAATGGGTATTTCAACCCTTCAAAGTTATCAGGGAGCACAAATATTTGAAATCATCGGTTTAAATCACCGCGTTGTAGATAAATGTTTCTACAGAACCGTTTCTCGAATTGAAGGAATTGGTTTCAAAGGTATTGCAAGGGAAACATTGACAAGGCACAAATTTGCATATCCTGACAAGCCAGTACTCAATCAACGATTGGAAGTAGGTGGATTATACCAATGGAAACGTCGTGGTGAGCAACATTTATTTAATCCGGATACGGTTCATTTACTTCAAAAGAGTACCCGAACCAATGATTATTCAGTCTATAAGCAATACGCTGAGTTAATAAATAATCAAAAGAAAGCTGTTACACTTAGGAGCTTATTAGATTTTGATTTTAAAGGCAGAAAATCTATTTCAATTGATGAAGTAGAACCAAAAGAAAATATCTTTAAAAGGTTTGCTACCGGTGCTATGTCATTTGGATCTATTTCCTATGAAGCACACTCCACACTTGCCATCGCCATGAATAGGATTGGCGGTAAGAGTAATAGCGGTGAAGGTGGTGAAGATGAAGTTAGGTTTTATCCAAAACCAAATGGTGATTGGGAACGGTCAGCTATCAAACAGGTAGCTTCAGGTAGATTCGGAGTGACAAGTTACTATCTGGCTAATGCCAATGAAATACAAATAAAAATGGCACAGGGGGCTAAACCTGGTGAAGGTGGTCAATTACCTGGTCATAAAGTGGATGATTGGATCGGTAGAGTAAGACATTCTACTCCGGGAGTAGGTTTAATTTCTCCCCCTCCTCACCATGATATTTACTCAATTGAGGATCTTGCACAACTCATTCATGATCTTAAAAATGCGAATAGAGATGCGAGAATCAATGTTAAACTTGTTGCTGAAGCAGGTGTAGGTACTATCGCTGCAGGTGTGGCAAAAGCCAAGGCAGATGTTGTACTTATTGCTGGTCATGATGGTGGTACTGGAGCTTCTCCTATTTCCTCAATACGTCACGCAGGACTTCCATGGGAGCTAGGACTTTCAGAAACCCATCAGACACTTGTTAAGAATAATCTTCGAGATAGAATAGTAGTACAGGCAGATGGCCAGATGAAAACTGGTAGAGACTTGGCAATTGCCGCATTACTTGGTGCGGAAGAATGGGGAGTAGCAACCGCCGCTCTAATAGTGGAAGGTTGTATTATGATGAGAAAATGTCATCTTAATACATGTCCTGTAGGAGTAGCTACTCAAAACAAAGACCTGAGAAAACTATTTACAGGTAAACCAGAACATGTTGAAAATCTTTTCCACTTCCTTGCAGAAGAACTAAGAGAGATCATGGCAGAGCTAGGGTTTAGAACTGTGGATGAAATGGTAGGACAAGTTGATGCATTAAAAGTTAAGGACAGTCCAAAACATTGGAAATTAAAAGAACTTGATTTAAGTAAAATATTATATAAAGAACCAATAAATGAGGGTTATGGTGCATATTGCCAGAGAGATCAGGATCATGCACTTGAGTTTGCCCTTGATTGGAAAATACTTGATGAAGCTAAGCCAGCCCTTGATAACGGTACACCAGTTAAATGTGAATTTGACATTATAAATACCAATAGATCTGTAGGGGCAATTACTTCACATGAAATCTCCAAAAAGTATAAGGGAGATGGCCTACCAGATGGAACAATTCATGTTAAACTTAGAGGAAGTGCAGGTCAAAGCTTTAGTGCTTTTGGTGCCAAAGGTTTAAAATTTGAATTAGAAGGTGAAGCCAATGACTATTTTGGTAAAGGGCTTTCCGGTGCGGAACTAATTGTCTACCCGGATAGGGAATCCAAGTTTGATCCAAAAGATCACATTATCATCGGTAATGTAGCCTTCTATGGAGCTACTTCGGGTGAAGCATTTATCAGAGGACAAGCAGGAGAGCGATTCTGTGTGAGAAACTCCGGTGTAAAAGCAGTGGTAGAAGGCGTGGGTGATCATGGATGTGAGTACATGACTGGTGGTATCGCAGTAATCCTTGGTAAAACAGGAAGAAATTTTGCTGCAGGTATGAGTGGTGGAGTTGCTTATGTTTACGACCCAGATAAGGAATTTCATCAATACTGTAATATGGGATTGGTTGATTTCGATGAGTTTGATTCTGATGATGATACATTGCTGAAAGGCTTAATAGAAAAGCATCTGGATAAAACAGGAAGTGATGTAGCAGAAGGTATATTGGCAGATTGGGAAAACAATAAAGCCAATTTTGTGAAGGTAATGCCACGAGATTATAAGCGTGTATTACTACAGAAAAAAGAAGAGAAATCACAGGAATTAAAAGAAAGTCTAAAAGAAGCTATATAAGGTAATGGGAAAACCAACAGGATTTTTAGAGTTTGACAGAGATTTACCTAAAAAAAGGGATCCAAAGAAACGTATTAATGATTATAATGAAATGTACCTGGAATTTGGTGATGAAGCTACCAAAAAACAAGCTGCCAGGTGTATGGACTGCGGCATTCCTTTTTGTCATACAGGCTGCCCATTAGGAAATATAATTCCGGAATTTAATGATGCCGTTTACCAGGAAGATTGGTCATTAGCTGCTGAAATATTATTGAGTACAAATAACTTCCCGGAATTTACCGGAAGAATTTGCCCGGCTCCTTGTGAAGCTGCATGTGTATTGGGAATCAATAAACCACCGGTAGCAATTGAACATATTGAGAAAAGCATCATTGAGAGAGCTTTTAAGGATAATTTAATCAAACCAAATGTTCCTTCTGTAAGAACAGGTAAAAAAGTAGCTGTAGTAGGTTCAGGTCCTTCCGGATTAGCTGCAGCCTCTCAACTAAACAAAGCGGGTCACCTTGTAACTGTATTTGAAAGAGCAGAAAGAATAGGTGGACTTCTTCGATACGGAATTCCGGATTTTAAGCTGGAAAAAAACATAGTTGAACGGCGAACCAACCTGATGGAGGAAGAAGGCATTGTATTTAAAACCAATACCAATATTGGTGTAAACAAACCTATCCAGGAATTAATGGATGATTTTGACGCCATAGTATTGTGCGGAGGCGCTACTAAATCAAGAGATCTACCTATACCAGGGAGAAACCTTGAAGGAATCCATTATGCTATGGACTTCTTAAGTCAACAAAATAATAGGGTTGCCAAATCAAAAGATGTATTAATTAACCACAAAGGAGAAAAACTTCCTGAAGAAATTTTAGCCACCGGAAAACATGTAATTGTGATTGGTGGTGGCGATACAGGGTCTGACTGCGTGGGAACATCCAACCGACATAAGGCAGCATCAATAACTCAATTGGAGTTACTACCAAAACCACCAAACGAAAGAGGTGAAAATGACCCATGGCCTAAGTGGCCGATGACCCTTCGTACTTCTACATCTCATGAGGAAGGTTGCGATAGAAACTGGGCTATTCTGACTAAGGAGTTCATCGGTGATGAAGATGGTAATGTTAAAAAGCTCAAGATAGTAGATATTAAATGGGACAAGGATAAAAACGGTAAAATGGGATTCGTAGAAATTCCGGATACCGAACGAGATATCCCATGTGACCTGGCATTGTTAGCTATTGGGTTTTTACATGGAGAAACTAAAGGGATCAGACAAGAATTAGATCTTAATCTGGACGAAAGAGGAAATATTAAAACCACCAATTACCAAACAAATATACCTAATGTATTTGCCGCTGGAGATATTAGAAGAGGGCAGTCATTAGTAGTTTGGGCCATTTCAGAAGGAAGAGAAGCTGCCAGAGAAGTAGATAAATACTTAATGGGCAACTCCAATCTCGAAGCAAAAGATAAATCAGTATTTGAAGTAGAAAGTGTTTAGGTAATATTCCTAAACACTTTTTTTTAATTTAATTATAACCCTTTTCATATTTAATCGTAATATTACAATAACACGATATGGGATTAAGCAAAACACATAACTTTAATGATTATCAAAACCTTGTTGCAAACATTGCCAAGGCATTTGCACACCCTGCAAGAGTGGCCATACTTGAACAAATTATCAATAATAAATCATGTATAGTGGGCACGCTTACGGATGTCATTCCCCTATCTCAATCTACCATTTCACAGCACCTTAAAGAATTAAAAAACCTTGGTATCATCAAAGGTGAAATTGAAGGACCATCAATATGCTATTGTATTGATGAAAAAAACTGGGAAAAGTATTCGGGTGCATTGAAAACATTTATGAATCGTATATCAGATAACTGTTGCTAAAAAAATTTAATTTAATTAATCGTAATATTACATTTAACCGATAAAGTCATGAAAAACGAAGATGAAATCAAAATGGAAGTAAGAAACCATTACAAATCAATTGTGGAGAAACCAAGGCTATCTGCAAGCTGCTGCTCACCAAAATCAAAAGACGAGTTTGATATTTCCTTTGCAGAAAAATATGAAAAGCTGGATGGCTATTTCGATGAGGCCGATTATCAACTTGGCTGTGGAGTACCAACAGAATATGCCAAAATTCAAAAGGGAAATACCGTATTAGACCTAGGCTCCGGAGCTGGAAATGATTGCTTTGTAGCCAGAAGAATTGTAGGGGATAGTGGAAAGATCATAGGTGTTGACATGACGCCGGAAATGATATATAAGGCCAGAAAAAATAAGGATAAACTGAACTACAACAATGTGGAATTCAGGCTTGGCGAAATTGAGAATTTACCAGTAGAAAGTGATTCTGTTGATGTGGTCATTAGCAATTGTGTGATGAATATTGTTCCTAATAAAGAAAAAGCCTATGCAGAAACGTATCGAGTATTAAAGAAAGGAGGGCATTTAAGTATTTCAGACATTGTTGTATCAGGCGAGGTACCTGAAGAATTAAAAAATAACATGGTAGCCTATGCCGCTTGCGTTTCTGGTGCAATCGATAAAGACATTTACATCCAAACCATTCAAAATGCAGGATTTAAAAACATCACCATTCAGAAAGAAACGGAAGCTCCCATATCCGAGGAGTATAAACAAGAATATTTTCCGGAATTAATTAATTCAAATATTGAGTTGCCCAAAATATTGAGCATTACAGTGTACGCTGAAAAGTAAATGTCATTAATAGAAATACTGTCTTAAGATTTAAATTCTCAGAAAATCAAGTGAGATTTAATCTTAAGACAGTTTTCTATTTCACTTTTTGATTATTAGCATATTTTTTCAATTTCTCCTGCGCATCTGCATCTTCGGTAATGTCTTTTTGGATACCTAATAAGCCAATTTGCTTTATCGGGCGTATATAAAATCTTTTTTTAATAGTCTCCATGATCCGCTTTCCATTTCCCATGTCTTCTTCGAAAACATACGTTTCCTCTCCTTTTTTAATGATTTCCAGCTCATCCTTCCTCCATAAATCCGCAGTTTCCTTTTCCACAAAATCATGATCCGATTTTCCGATCAAATCTTCAATTTCCATATTATGGGACTCGGCTACTTTAGAATTTGCCAAGAATATTTTTCCCTCTTCATCCTTTAAAAACACTTTATACGGAAGTTCATTTAATACATCCAGCATCATGGATCTATACGCTTCAAGACTTTCTACCAGTTCTTCTTCTTCATTCTTTAGAGATTCAAACTCCTCGAGTTGCGCTTTCATCATCTCCTCTTTTATCTGAGACATTTCTAAGAGCTCATTCATTTCTTCATTTTTCCTACTCATTTGTTCCTGGGTAGCTTGAAGTTCTTCCATGTTTTGCCTGATTTCCTCCTCTGTAGCTTTTAATTCCTCCGTTTGCTCTTGGGTAGTACTTAGCAACTTGAAGGTTTTCTCATTGTTTCGTGTTACTGAGATGGCTGTTGCTAAATTTGAAGCCAGGTTTTCGACAAAATTGATGACATGTTTTTCATATTTATTAAATGATGCAAGCTCTAAAACACCCACCGTATTACCTTCGGCTTTTATTGGAACAATCAATAGTGCATCAGGTTTTGCTTCTCCTAAACCTGAAGTGATATGCATATAATCACCTGGAACATTTGTCAAATAAATTGTCTCCCCTTCCATATAACATTGACCTACCAGCCCACTGCTCGATTCGACACGCTTATTAACATATTTTTTTCTGTCATAGGCATACATACCTTTTATCTCCAGATATTCCATGTCAGTATCAGGATCAGTCTCAACTAAAAATAATGACCCCTGCCTTGAATTGGTATATTTAGTAATATCAGAGATGAAATTATCACTTAACTCCTTGAGTGTATTTTGATTTTCACGAATTACATCTGAAAATTTAGAGAGACCGGTATTAAACCAATTACGCTTATCATCTTCAGCTTTAATCTTCTTTAGCTGATCCCGCATAGATAATAATTCTCCTGATAGGTTACCCTCATTTAACATTTTGTTATTTTCATCAATTCCCTTCCATTGCACCTCAAAATTACCTTTAGCTAAATTTTTAATAAACAATGATGCTTGTTTCAGGTTTTTGATCAGGTCACTAATTACATGTGTTTCATTTACTTCCTGTTTAGTTATACCATCATTAAATACATATTGGTTATTACTCTCTTGAAGTTCATGAATAAGACTAGTTCTTTCCTTTCTTGTTTTGATGATATACATTAAGGTAAATATCAATACCGGAATTGAAATTAAAATAAATACTATCTGAATCACCAAACTATACCGGACATACGCATTATACTTTTCTTCAGAAGATTCATGCAATGTTGAGGTAAAAGATTGTACATCAATTATAAATGGACCGTATGCTTCCCATGCGGTTTTACCATAATCTTTTTCAAACTCCTGAAATGCTTCGCCTACTTCTCCATTTTTACATAATTCTACCATCCATTTCACATGACTGATATAATTTTGAACAGCCTCAATAGCTGGCGCTATTTCTTCTTTTGGGTAATTATATTTTAACAATACGCTTTCCAAGTCAAATAAATCTTGCTCATACCTTGGCAAAGCAACATTATATGGGTCCAAAAAAGCTTCATCTTGTTTTAACAGGAAACCTCTTAACCCGATATCAACCAAAAAAATATTTGCTTCTAACTGTTTAAGACCCTGATTTATTTTAATAACATCGTTATTGATGGATTTACTTTCCATTATCAAGTATCTATGTCTAAGCACAGATAATGTATTGAAAATAATAACGATAAGGATAAAAGCGACAGAAAGTGGCAACAGGTTCTTTTTTAACCTGTCTTGCAGAGAATTATTCATTGTGCGTGTTAATTTGGTTGAATATCTAAAAATCCAAGTCCATTAAATTAAAAATAATTTAGTGTTATTTCACAAAATCTATAACAAAAAAAGCGCCCCGTTATGACAGGACGCTTAGAAGGAATGAATGGATAGGGGGGACTTTAAATATTTTAACTTTTCTTTAGTTGGTCAATTTCACCTTTCAAGTTTGAATTTTCCAATTTTACACTTTCCAAATCTTCTAGGCAAGTTTTTTCATTGGTAACATCCTTTGTATAAACTATTGTACCTAAGACTTCACCGATTTTGCTTTTAAAAATCGTCCATGTGGTATTAGCCCACATCATCCTTCCATCAGGCATTTTCACTTTTTCTTCTTTATTGAAAAATTCCTGATCATTATCCATCAACTCTTTTTCGAGTTTATAGCTCGTCTCAAAATGCTTCTCTCCAAAAATATCCCTGTCAGATTTTCCTATGTATTCATTGACTCCTGCTAATTTTAAGCTATTAGCTTTAGTTTTATTCACCCGAAGATAAATACCATTTTTGTCCTTTATAGTGACTCGATCCGGAAGTAAGTTCATGAGCGAGGAGAACATGGCATTTTCAATTTCAAGGTTATTCTTCACTTGCTCCACTTCATTCATTTTACCCTTGATCTCATTCTCTCGCATTTTTGCTTCCTCTAGCAGCTTCGAAATTTCACGTTCTTTCCTAGTCATTTCCTCCTGAGTAGCTTCAAGCTCTTCCATATTTTGACGCATCTCTTCTTCCTGAGCCCTCATTTCTTCTGCTTGCTGCTGGGATTTCTCCAATAATTCTTTTGTATTCTGATTATTTTTTGTTGTTAAAATAGCTGAAGCAATCGTTTCACCTAATTGATCTAAAAATTCAATTTCATGATCTTTAAATTCATATAATGAAGCCAGCTCAATTACTCCTATTACCTGGTTTTCAAATTTTAAGGGAGTCAACACCAATGAGCTTGGTTTTGTTTCTCCCAAACCAGAAGAAATTTGCATATAATTTTCCGGAACATTTTTCAAATAAATATGCTGCCTTTCTAAAAAACACTGCCCAACTAGGCCATCACCTACTTTAATTTTCTTATTCAGATATTTTCTTCGATCATAAGCATAGCACCCTTTCAGTTCGAGGAATTTATCTCCATCATCCGCTTCATTTAGGATAAAAATCCCCCCTTGTTTTGCATTTAAATAATTAACTAGTCCCGATACTATTCTATCACTTAATTCTGAAAGGTTGTTTTGATTATTCCTTATTATGTCTGAGAATTTTGTCACTCCTTCAGTCTGCCATAATCTTATTTCATCGGCCTTTTTCATTTTCTCCATCTGGTCTCTCATCTTGATCAATTCTCCTACCAGATTTTCCTCATTTTTCTCCAGGTTTTGATCATTAAGACCTTCCCATTCTACTCCATAGTTTCCTTCAGCTATTTTACCTATAAAATTTTTAGCTTTTTGAAGATTGAAAACTATATCATTGATGGTTTTTTCTTCATTCAAGATGTTGCTCCTTTCAATAGTTACATTGTCTTCCGCTTGATTAAACAGATATTTCTGTCGGCTTTTTACCAGGTCACTAAATAGTTTTTGCCTGTTTTGCTGACTCATTTTCATTTTTCTGGCCACTACTATTAAAAAAGGAATCACCACTATTAATAATAATATCTGTGAAAGCATGGTGTTGCGGATAATCATAGCATGTTCTTCCTCAGCTTTAACTTCCAATTCATTAACCATATTGGTTAATTCCTGCTGCAGAGGGCTATAACCTTGCCATGCTGCAAAACCTGGATCCGATTTCAATATTTCAATTGCTTCCTGGGTATTACCAGACTCAACAAGTTTTGCCATTCTAAGAATCAGTTGCATATATTCTTCATATACCTGAAGTGGCTTTTGAAGTTGTGACACATCATACCCAAATTTCTCCATGATCCGGATTATCACACTATTATTTCCTTCATAAGATTCAGTTGTCGGCATGGCCAATTCAAACATTGATTTTTCAGGCACCAATATATACCCTCTTATTGCCATATCTGCTCGATTTACTATCGCGTTAAACTCAACATTACGATAATTTAATTCGATCACATCTGCTTTCAATTCTTCATTTTTCTGAAGAATACTCCTATAATAAAGAATAAGAACACTGTTAGTTATTAATATGAGCAATACTACATAAATGGCGTACTCAAAACCTTGTTCTGAAAAGAATCTTTTAATCTTATCCCCCATGGCATTCACTTTAAATTTTATGAAATAATATAACTACCCACACTTTTTCCTAAGTTACCTAGTTTAATCATTTATCGAATTTTTGCAATAATCCTTCATAACTATTCTAAGAACAAAGTCTTTTATTCGACGAAAAACGGGTATTATACCATGAAATTTGATTGACGAAGCAAGCTTACACGCTTTTTGTTATAATTATTCTCTATAAATAACTTTATACAAAGAAGCGGGGGACACACATTAATAATATTACAAATACTTAATTGAGTTTTGTCAATTCTGTATAGCTGTCAAGTTTACCCTTCTTATAGGTCTCTGACCTAACCACTCCAACATTTTCTGAAATCCACTCTTTACTTTCCCAATTCATTTTAATAAAGCCGGATTTGGTTGACACTTCCGAGGTAATCAACAGACAATCAAATGTGCCTGCTGAGGTAGTCACGCTTTCTTTTCCTACAACTTTTCTGTTTTTTATGTAGGTATTGAAGCTTACCAATGTCATTCCTCCACCTGTTGAATTTAATTCCATTTCGAGTTTACCATCTTTAAGCTGATCTCCTGCTTTCATCGTAGAGGGTAGTTGAAGGTTTTCGGTTTTAACAGTAACATCCATTCCTTCCAATGACTGCATTTGTTCCATTTGTGCGCCGCTAAGAAACCCTCGAATGTCTATTTCAAACACACCATTTTCACACTTTACCTCGTAGTCATTTTCCATCACGAGCTTATCTTTCTTGTCATAATTTTTCATATGTACGGTAGAGATAAGGCCATTTGTTAATTCCTGCTTGTCAATAATCTCGTATTCAGTTCTACCTCCTGCCTTTCCTTTACTATTGTAATAGGTCAACTCAAACTGACGCCCTTTTTCCATAGGATAATAAGAGGTACAACTATCAGATGGTATAAACCCGACTTGTATTGCTGAAAGTATTAGAATGGTTAATAGTAAGTTGATCTTAGTACGTTTGGAGCTTTTCATAATGTATTATGTTTGTCAATACATTAAAATTATCGAATATTATTCCACTCTAAAAGCGTTTAACTTATTTTACTCCAATTAATTACGTTTTTATTTAGCTTGCTAATCTTAGATTTAATCACCTTGTTTTCAGGCAATTCCAATTTTGGGTCATTTGTTAGCACATCTATGGCTGTGTCTCTGGCTGATTTTAAAATTTCCCCATCCTTTCCAAGATCTGCTATTAAAAGATCCATCATACCGCTTTGTTGTGTTCCCATCAAATCACCTGGCCCTCTAAGTTTTAAGTCTGCCTCCGCAATTTCAAACCCGTCAGTAGTACGAACCATGGTGTCTATCCTCTGTTTAGCATCTTTGGTTAACTTATAACTCGTCATGAGAATACAATATGATTGATCAGCTCCCCGGCCTACTCTACCTCGTAGCTGATGCAACTGCGACAAACCAAAACGTTCCGCATTTTCAATGACCATTACAGAAGCATTAGGGACATTTACCCCCACCTCAATTACTGTTGTTGCTACTAATATTTTAGACTTACCAGAGGCAAATCTCTTCATCTCATAATCCTTGTTTTCTGATGTCATTTTACCATGCACAATCCCAACCTCTATAGTTGGGAAGGCTCTCTTAATAGCTTCAAACCCATCGGTGATGTGCTTTAGATCCAATTTCTCTGACTCTTCGATCAGTGGATAAACAAAGTAAATTTGTCTTCCCAATTCAATTTGTTTTTTTACAAATCCAAAAACCCATAACCTATGTGAATCAAACTTATGCATGGTTTGAATTGGCTTTCTTCCTTTAGGCAATTCATTAATAGAAGATATATCAAGATCTCCGTAAAAAGTCATAGCTAACGTTCTGGGAATAGGTGTAGCTGACATTATTAAAATATGTGGATAGAAATTATCCGTCTTTTGCCAGAGCTTTGATCTCTGCGCTACCCCAAATCGATGCTGCTCATCTGTAATAGCCAATCCAAGGTTTTTAAATTTTACCTTTTCTTCCAATAAAGCATGTGTTCCAATAATAATATTCAGTGTACCATTTTCTAATTTTTCATGAATGCTTTTCCGCTGACGACTTTTTGTGGAACCCGTCAACAATTCAATAGTTAACCCTAACTTTTGAGCAAACTCATTCAATCCCTGAAAATGCTGTTCTGCTAATATTTCTGTTGGTGCCATCATAGCTACTTGCGACCCTTCTGCAATTACAACCAGCATACATATAAAGGCCACAATCGTTTTTCCGCTACCCACATCTCCCTGTATTAACCGGTTAGTTTGATGACCAGAGCGTAAATCTTTTACGATATCTTTGATTACTTTCTTTTGAGCATCAGTCAAGGTAAAAGGAAGGTGTTTATCGTAAAACTCCGTAAGTAGTGAGGTATCTCTAAAAACTTGCCCTTTGAATTTATCTATTCTTGTGAGCTTCAATTTAATTAACCTGAGTTGCACATAAAACAGCTCTTCAAATTTCAACCTGAATAATGCTTTTGATAAAATTTTAATGTTTTCAGGACGATGCACCTGCGATATAGCTTCCTTTTTAGACAACATTACAAACCGTTGAATAATGGAATCTG
>JBNLGO010000033.1:0-27039 GCA_050306095.1 Cyclobacteriaceae bacterium | reverse complement strand
ATCAATCGGTTGTGTAAAACAAGAAATAAATAATATTAATTAATTTATATTATTTCTCAGAATTTTTATAGTTTTGGCGTCTCAAAGAAATAAAACAAAATAACCAATGAAAATAGCTGTAGTCGGAACCGGATATGTTGGCCTAGTTACCGGAACATGTTTCTCAGAATTAGGAAACCATGTTACCTGCGTAGATATCGACGTAAAAAAAATCGAAAAATTAAAAGCTGGAAAAATTCCTATTTATGAACCAGGGTTGGATGTCCTATTTGAAAGGAATGTAAAAACTGGTCGATTGGATTTCACAACCGAGCTGGCTGAAGGTATCAAAGATGCGAAAGTAATCTTTTTGGCACTGCCAACTCCTCCTGGAGAAGATGGATCTGCAGATCTTAAATATGTATTGAAGGTTGCTGATGACTTAGGGCCACTTTTAGATGATTACACCGTAATAGTGGATAAAAGTACTGTTCCGGTAGGCACAGCAGATAAAGTAAGAGAAAGAATAGCTAAAAATGCCAAAGTCGATTTTGATGTAGTGTCAAATCCGGAATTCTTAAGAGAAGGAGTAGCTGTAGAAGATTTCATGAAACCTGACAGAGTAGTTGTTGGAACATCTTCATTAAAAGCGACTTCAATAATGGATGCCCTATATGCTCCACTGGTTCGTCAAGGAAACCCAATCATCTTTATGGATGAAAAATCAGCGGAGTTAACAAAATATGCTGCAAACTCCTTCCTGGCAACCAAGATCACATTTATGAATGAAATAGCGAATCTTTGTGAGCTCCTTGGGGCAAACGTTGACGACGTTAGAAAAGGTGTAGGTACGGATACTAGAGTGGGAAGAAGGTTCTTATTTGCAGGTATTGGTTATGGTGGTAGCTGCTTCCCAAAAGATGTGCAAGCCCTGGCAAAATCTGCTAAAGATGCTGAGTATGATTTTAAAATACTCAACTCTGTTATGGATATAAACCATCAACAAAAAACCAAACTCATTGCGAAGATCAAAGAGCATTTCAACAATGACCTACAAGGTAAAACAATTGCCATCTGGGGATTAGCATTTAAGCCTTATACAGATGATATCAGAGAGGCACCATCTCTCTACAATATTGAAGAGCTGTTAAAACTAGGCGCCAAAGTTAAAGCACATGATCCCGAAGCAATGGAAAATGTGAAGGAGATTTTAGGTGATAAAATCGAATTATATGAAGATCAATATGAAGCATTAGATGGAGCTGATGCTCTTTTGATTGTTACTGAGTGGCCAGTATTCAGACAACCGGAATTTGACACGGTAGAAAGTAAATTAAAGAATAAAGTGATTTTTGATGGAAGAAACCTATATCAGGTAGATGAAATGAAAAATCTTGGATTTACATATTATAGCATAGGAAGAAAGGAAGTTCATGTCTAGGAAAAGGGTCTTAATAACCGGAGCAGCGGGATTCCTAGGATCTCACCTCTCCGATCGCTTTATCAATGAAGGCTACGAGGTAATCGGAATGGATAACTTGATTACCGGAAACTTAGAAAACATTGAGCACCTTTTTTCAAATGAGCACTTTACTTTTTATCATCATGATGTTTCAAACTACGTTCATGTTTCAGGTAAATTAGATTATATACTTCATTTTGCATCGCCTGCAAGTCCGATTGACTATTTAAAAATCCCTATCCAAACATTAAAGGTAGGATCATTAGGAATTCATAATTTACTTGGCTTAGCAAAAGATAAAAATGCTAGGATTTTAATAGCTTCTACTTCAGAAGTTTATGGCGACCCTCATGTCCATCCCCAACAGGAAACCTATTGGGGAAATGTGAACCCGGTGGGTCCCAGAGGTGTTTATGATGAAGCTAAGAGGTTTCAGGAAGCTATTACCATGGCTTACCATACTTATCATGGTCTTGAAACCAGGATTATAAGAATCTTTAATACTTATGGTCCAAGAATGCGGCTAAATGATGGAAGAGTGCTTCCCGCATTTATTGGTCAGGCATTACGAGGTGAAGACCTTACCATCTTTGGTGATGGTTCACAAACAAGATCATTTTGCTATGTAGATGATTTGATAGAAGGTATTTATCGACTTTTGCTTTCTGACTATGCTGGACCTGTTAACATTGGAAACCCTGATGAAATTACCATTAAGGAATTTGCTAATGAGATCATCAGTTTAACAGGTACAAAGCAAAAAGTAATCTACAAAGAATTACCCAAAGATGACCCCACTCAAAGGCAACCTGATATAAGCTTAGCAAAAGAAAAACTTGGATGGGAACCAAAAGTATCTCGTAGTGAAGGACTTAAGATCACTTATGAATATTTTAAATCTTTACCGGAAGAGGTCCTCTATCGAAAGGAACACAAAGACTTTGAAAAATATATCAAAGGTTAACACATAAAAAAGGCCACTTGAAGGAAACTCAAGTGGCCTTTTTAAAAGTAATTATTCAATAAGCTTAAAAACTATTGGTAGGATCATTCTTACTCTTACTGGTCTTCCTCTTTGCTTCCCGGGATTCCATTTAGGTGCACTTTTAATAACTCTTACTGCTTCTTCATCACATCCTGCACCAATTCCTTTTACCACTTTAACATCCGTCAAATTACCATCTTTTTCTACTACAAACTGGACAAACACCCTACCCTGTACATTCATCCTTGATGCCATTGCAGGGAATTTTAAGTTTTCTGACACATATTGATAAAAGGCAGCAATTCCACCTTCTGGAGTAGGCTGTTGCTCAACTATCGTGAATATTTCTTCTACAACTTCCTCCTCCATTTCATCACTTACCTCCACTAAAACTTGTTCTTCAATGATGGTTTCTTCAGTGATTTCAACATCAAGATCTATCTCTATTTCCTGTTCTATGATAGTTTCATCAGATACTTCGATGATTTGAGGTTGTTCAATTTTAGGCGGAGGTGGTATTGGTTGTTCCGATGGAGGAACCTCAATTAAATCTTCAAAATTTTGAACAGTCTTAGAGAGATTGACCTCACTATTATCCGTATATGATTTAAATTCAAACGCACCGATTACAAGCAATAAGCTTATACACAACCCAATGCTTAAAAAAAGAATAGACTCAGCTTTATACTTTGCTAGCTTTTCTTTTTTAATGTCCAAAAGCCTATCATATACCCTGAAAAATCCAGACCTATGAAGAATGTCATGGGCATCCGGATGTTCAATCAAATAATCTTCTCTCTTAATGCTCTTTTTAAGAGAGTTTTTTGATTTCTCGAACTTCTTATCTAAAGCTTTCATCTTATTAACTTTTAAACCTCCCAATAGTGCATTACATTCACTTGAATAACTGGATCTTCTATTAATTAAGTTCCAATAAAGATCTCTACTATTATAAACGGAGCTACAAAAATGAAGGAAAGCCTTAGATAAATATTACTTAATAAATCCTCGGTCAATTATGACAAAAATCATTATTATGACCTTACTGGTGATAATAACGGAAATTATTGGGCACAAAAAAAGCCCTTTTTCAAGGGCTTCATTATAAGATATGTTATATTCTTTTATCCTAATTTAAAGGTAATAGGCAAGATCATTCTCACTTTAACAGGTCTTCCTCTTTGTTTACCTGGTTTCCATTTTGGAGAATTCTTAATTACCCTAACAGCTTCTTCATCACAACCTGCACCGATTCCTTTTACAGCTTGTACTTCAGAAATTGATCCATCTTTACCAATCACAAACTGAACGAATACTTTACCTTCAATATTCATTCTTCTTGCTTGATTTGGGTATTTCATGTTTTTACCTACATATTCATAGAAGGCAGCCATTCCGCCATTTGGAGTTGGTTGATCTTCCACAATTGTGAAAATTTCATCAACTTCTTCCTCTTCAGGAGCTTCTTCAAATACTACCTCTTCAATTACAGTTTCTTCTGTAATCTCCACATCAAGGTCTACCTCGATCTCTTCTTCGATTTCCTCTTCATCAGGAACCTCAATAATTTCAGGCTGCTGAACTGGAGGAGGTGGTGGAGGTAATTGCTCTGTTGGAGGAATTTCCATCAAATCTTCAAAATCATCCATATTTTTTTGAAGATTCACCTGACTGTTATCATCATGTGTTTTGTGCTCAAAAGCAAAAATTGCTAATCCTAATGACATCACTAAGCCTACGTTAATAAATAGTTTGGTATAGTGACTTAGGTTAGATGACTTATATTTCTTAACAAATATATTTCCTTGTTCGGGGTTATTGTCTGCACTTAGATTTTTTACTGCTGCTTTATCCATGAATGTTTTTGATAACTGAATTATCAAAACAATCAAACCAATAAAAACAGCCCCCATTATTATAAATATCCACATAGCTTTTAAATTAGTTATCCTTCAAATTTAATGTTTTTAAAATATTATATAAACTAAAACTTATAAATTATAGCAAATAAAAATAATCCGACAATTATACCAATTCCATTTGCCAATAAATCAGAAATATCAAAACTCCTTCCGGGAACAAACCTCTGACAATACTCTAATGCTACACTATATAAAAAAGTAACAAAAAAGCTGAAAATTAATTTGGACCTTTGAATCCTGTGTTTACCTGACTTCTTAATGGTATTGACAAAAAGAAATGAAAAAATTCCAAATATGCCCACATGGACAAGTTTGTCAAATCCAGGCAAAAAGTCTTGCTCAGGAATATTATCTCCTGGCATCAACAATAATATGGTCAGTAAAACTGCCCAAATAATGGTTAATGCGGTATAGTTAGGCTTCATTAATTACAATGAAGCTGCATATGCCTCACTATCCAAAAGGTTATCTATCTCTGAGTTATTACTTAGTTTGATTTTGATCATCCAACCATCTCCATAGGGGTCTGAATTTACTACTTCAGGATTGCTTTCAATATTTTCATTGAATTCAATCACTTCCCCTGATACCGGCATAAATAAGTCTGAAACAGTTTTAACTGCCTCTACTGTACCAAATACCTCTCCCTGCTCCAATTCTTCACCTACTGTTTCTATTTCTACATAAACAATATCGCCTAATTCTCCTTGGGCGAAATCCGTAATTCCTACAATCGCAATATCGCCCTCTACCTTTACCCATTCATGGTCTTTGGTAAACTTTAATTCACTTGGTATATTCATCTCATCAATAATTTATAGCCAAAAATAGTACGGAGAAATTAAGAACCAAAAATTTACTGAGCTAAACTAAACCTCAGTTGAACGCCGGCCGCTGTAGTAGTTCTTTTAAAGGAGCTTGACACGAGTGGATCATTGATACTTCTTTCAAAATAAACGTTAAGGTTTAGCCTCTGACTAAGAACATAACCTATCTGAGGTCTGAATTGCAGATTGATCATACCATTTGTTGGGGTATTGATATCATCAATTTTTCGTTGAATTGTTTTTGTATCCCTGATGGTAAAAGTCATTTTAAATGACAGGTCGTTCTCTAAGGTGATAATCCTTCCCTGGCTTTTGAATGGCATTCTCATTCCAGCTTTTGTATAGCCGATATCCATTGTAAGGTCATTGGTTTTAATTTCAGTCACTTGTGCATTTGAAAAATTAAGACCTACTTCCCTACTCCTTTTGTATTCTACCCTGGCTGTCAATTTCTTTCGGGTCCGAATATTTACACCAATAAGCGGTGAAAACTCTTCATGCAATATTACCTGGCTCATTAAGAATACTGGAATTAACTCACCACTTTCATTGATCTTGTCAGCTTTCGGATATCTGCTCAAGTCCCTATCCAGTTCTATATAATTATAGTAATTAGGATCTTCAGCGTATTCTAATGAGGTAGAATAATTATTAACCGTATAATCAGACCGATACCCATGTGTCAATGAAATGGATGAAAACACATCTTTTAAATTACCGATCTTTGTCAGTCCGGAATAATCTACTCGCCATCCAGGAATTGGGATTTTTGGGAACGGGCTGGTACTAATCGTTTTAGGGTCTTTTTTGCTATATGCTGCGATAAATGCCGGTACCAAAACATCTTGTGAATTGATCGCATAATCAGAGCCCAATCGGTTTCGGATTATTTCCCGATACTCAGTAAAATTCTCGAATACCGCATTGTTAAATTCATCGTCATCATTGATAAAAGAGGTTCCGATCATATTGTATGAAATGCTATAACTCCCTGTACGTGTAGGAAGCAGTCGATTATATACACCTATATTATTCGCATCTCTATTGACTTCAAAAAGTTCCTCGTAATTCCCCATTGCCCGTTTCTTCACATCAAGCTGAATCTTGAGATCCTTTGCGGGCTCCAGGTTTGCCCTGATACTGAGATCAATCTGTCTGACTTGAGAAAAAGGTTGAGTGAGTATGGTATCATACACCAGCCAATCATTTTGAGCTGCTATGTTCCTAATTTCAGGATCCTGGCTACCTAAAAGGAATTTCCAACCTGGGGCATTCCACGAGCTATCCATGCCTAATAAAAATGGAGTTTTATTAAATCCAGGTAGTATAGTTGCCGATCGAACATTATATGTGACGTTTACAGATCTCACACTCATTAACAATCGTAAGAAACCTTTCACTCCTTTCATTTCCGGCTTAGCTTTAACTGTATCCTGAGCAGTAGGTCTTGTTCTGGAAGATGTTCGCCTTCTTGAAGGCGTATTAATGGACTTTAAATATTTGTTTTTATTATATAGCTTAACAAAATCAATTTTACCTGATACATTGACATCCTGACTGTTTTCAATGAGGTTTCCAAAAATAGCTTGCTGGTTAAACTCAGGGTCCTCACTATAAGCACCTGCACGCCAGTTATAACCCACCGCGTAACGGATGTCTGAGCTAATCCAAGAGGTGATTGGAAACTTATCAAGAGGTAAACGATAATTAGCTCCCATGGACTGATTATATGTCTTTGTCCTTCCTAGTTTAAAAAAGTTTTCTTTAATAACATCTCTCTCAGCTTGAGTATCAATGTCCCCGAATGGCTCATCTACAATTGCATTAACCCTTGCGTTATAATCCAGGGAAATGCTTTTTGTCAGATTCCAACTCAATCCATAAATACGATTAAAAAAGAAATATTTCTCCCAGGTAGGTTGAATGCCTGCAATTCCAAGGTTGGCATTTCGAAGTTGTGTACGTGTAAATTTGCGATCTAATTCTACCCTGAAATTTAAGTTGCTTGGCGCAAAATTCACATTGAAATCTTTTATTAACTGCAGATAAGGAGAGCTAAACGCCTTTGACTTTTTGAGAGGAGCCAATTCAAGTGGTTTAGGACTGTAATTATAGGCAACTGATCCACGATAGGACCTATATTCGTAAGACTGAATATTAAAATTACTTCTTTTCCTTTCGCTATATGCGTAGGTGAAGGAAAGGTTTTCTATATCGTAAATATGCGGTTTGGCATCTTCTTTTACTTTTTCTTTTCTGACATTTGTAAAATTAATGCTTCTTCTGGTATCATCTTCAATAACAATATCCCTGTATTCTTTCCTATCCTGTTCATTATCAATAGCATCAAGTGCAGCATCCAGAGGTATATCCGGATCTTTTGGATCAAACTTAGGAGTAATAGTACGCTTTTCGAAGCTCGCATACATTGGTATTTTTAAGCCGGTCTTTTCTGGCAAAAACTTATCAAGATTGATATTAGTAGATACATCATACTCAAAAGTTTCTTCTCTGGTACGCTCTTGAATTTTTGATTGCACTCCACCAAACCCAAAAGAAGTGTAGCGGGTAGAAGCGCTAACCGTTCCCAAATCGGCTAATTTCATTCCGAGGTAAGCGTTTGCTGCCCAACCAGCCGTTCGATCAAAATCTGTCACCCTCAATTCATTTACCCAAACGCATACCGATTTGGGTGATTCATCCGGGTCGCTTCTTGGATTTCTAATACCGATCATCATGGAACGAGCAGCACTTAAATCAGGCCGGCCACGAACAGTAAATTGGTACCTGCCAATTGTTTCAGTATATGGAACATCAATATCCCAGTTCGCATTATTTCTCCTTTTCTTTACCTCATACAGATCATCAAATAAAATATCCATTTCATTTTCTGCTGGCCATATTTCTTCTGGGGAGGTTGCACTATTAGGGGTTACCATCAGTGGAAGTTCAACTTCATAGTAATTAGCTTCCTGGTCTGTTCCTATCCGTAAAAAAGCATGAATATCTCCATCATTCAAAGGTTTCCCATTTTCCTGTGCATGAATGAACATTTTCATCCTACCATAATTGATTAAATCAATATTCAAATTCTTAAATACTGCCCGGGCATCTCGATCTTGCAAATCATCTACACATAGCACCATAGACTGCTCATTGTTTCTCCGTACAATTGGGGAAGTATTGTCATAATCTCGTTGAATTCCAGGTGGCTCTACATAAGGTATTTTTCCATCTGTTGCGGTTCCGTTTTCCTCTATATTCACCACGGACACAAAAAAATCAGGATTGTAGGGTTCTGGAGTTTCATACAATCCACGTTCGTATAAATTACCATCGTACTTTCTCCATTGGGCACCTATCAACTGAAAATTGGCCATTCTCAGCACAACGGGTTGTTGAAACTGGGTCAGGTAAGTTCGTAAAAAACGGATGGATTTAAACCCTTCAATGTTGCCTTGTTTTCCTGTTGGCTCGCGCACAGGAATTCGAAATAAATACCAGCTAGCTTCGGGGTGATTTGCACTTGTCACTTTATCAACTATGTATTTATTATCTAGGGTAAGATCACCTGGCCGTAGATCCAATTCATATTCATAATAATCTTCAACATCACTTAAGGTATTATCTCTATTCAAATCTTCATTGTCAGGAAGGTTAGTTCCTGAAGGTGTAAATGATTGATTATTATTACTCAGAATTGGTGAATTTCCCTCTGTATTATTAAAATTCTTATACCGTTCCAGGATTTTAGCATCACGACTATCCAACTCTCCACCCAAATAATACTGGAAATCATCTCCGGAAGGATCTTCTTCAATAATATTTCTTGCACCTGACGAAAGATTATCGAGGTAATTACTAAAGTGATCAGCTTCTTCTGATGAATTTAGTCCGTCCAGACCAATATCTTGGTTAGGCCTTGCAGAACTGGTATTGTCAAAAGAATTAGTTAAATACTGCTGACTTGTAACAAAACCCCAATTATTGAAGTTGCCATTCACAGAATCTGCTTTAATTCCATCAGCCGGCAACCCATTTTCGAAGGCGTGTTTGCTATCCTTCATCACATCTTCCGATATGCTACCCAGGTTAAATACCAGTTTACCACCTGTTGTGTTATTCGTTAAATTCCCTCTTCCATCATTTATTTGACCATTTACACCCTGTATAAATGGATCCATCAGCCAGAATTCAATGTATTCTATATTATTTTTGTCAAAATCAACATCTGATGTTATACTTCTCGTTATTCCTCCCCAGTTTTCTTCCGGATTAGGAAGTTCTGCATTGCTATTTAGGTTAGTATTATAATTATATGGTCCCCGCTCCATGGGGTAATAAGCCATATCAAAAATTCTGAGATTGGAATTGAGCACCTCATTATCCCTATTAGGAAATATTTCTTGAAAAGGTATATTCCTCACATAATTATTCTGTAAGTCCTGATCATTGATATTTGAAGGTTTTACAGTACCAGAAGACCGGTAAAATATATTATCAATAATATACCAGGCTAGCTTAGCTCGCTTATCGTTGATCCTAACATTATTGGAAGCTTGTGACGGAGGCACTCCGGTAAATTCATTATTCTGTGTCACAGGAGTGGAGGCCAACTTCCAGTTTTCAATGCTATTGCTCAAGCTAAATGGCGTGGCTGTAGATTCAAAATCATCAATATAAGATGTCCCTTTTCCATTCACCTTATTAGAAGTGCCGGGGATCAATTGCGCAAATTCCGCATTAAAAGTGACATTCGAAGGCTCTTTTGTTTGTATCAAAGGAATAGCATCAACTATCCTGGTCAATAATCTTGATTCATCCTGAAAATTAATATCAAACCCATACTTCATATTTCGGGTAGGCTCATCACCTATACTCACTCTACTGATGAATGGCCGTTCATTATGATATAAAAATGTACCTCCGATATTAAAATTTTCACTGAACTGGTAATCCATTCGGGTGCCTATTAAACTCCGGGTTTGAAAATTGAACAGGTCAGATTTTTCATATCGAATGTTGATAGGTTTTCCCGAGTTAAGTACCGCTTCATTGATAATAACTACCCTACCAATATTATAATCAACCCGATAGTCTACCTCTTCTGTCAGTGGCTGACTTCCCGCCATCACCACTACAGAACCCTCAGCAATATTAATTCCCGGAAGCATGATCTCGCTGGATGAACCGGCTTGCATTCTTCCGGATAAAAAGTACTTGTTATGATAAGTATCCAATTCAGCATCTGCTTTGGTGGTATTGTAGATTTTATCAAAGACATATTTATCTATCAGCCCTGCTTCCGTAGTAGGATCAAACTCCTTTTCCAAATTGCTACCGAAGGGCTCCACAACTGGAAAAAACACCAGCCCTGTCTCAGGTATGATGGTGATGTTTTCTACAAAGTCAAAATTACCATCTTTTTGAGGGTCATTATTCGAGTTAAGCCGGTCTAACCCTGATATTTCAATTAATGGAACGTCGGTGGTGTTTATCCCTTCATGCAAACTTGGGTTGTCAATTCCTGTCTTATCATCCCGATATATAATCCTTAATTGAAAAGCATCCCTGGTGATTTGGCTTGCATTAAGATTATATACATTTTTCATCATAAGATCCCAAGTGGGCACTGATGAGTTAATTTTAGTGGGACGAAGCAGCTTTAAAAAAATTACGCTTTCTTCACCCAAATTTTGATAATCTTCTGTTAATTCTCCGACTTTAAATTTCTGTCCTTGATAAGTATATTCATAAGCAACAGCAAGCATTTCATCGTTCTGGAGCTTTCTGTTTAGTGATATTAATCCTAGCTCCGTATTAAAATTGTATTCCGTTAAATCCAGTTTTCTTGCGGTTGTAACTAATTCAAAGTCTGTTCCTTTAGTTAAACCTACTATACTATTCAAATTATCCACGGTTCTAAGGCTCGGATCATTTGAAAGTTGCTGATATAAGGTATTGGCATTATTGGCATTGGGGGCCTGTTGGTTTCCTGTATTGGAAGTTACCTGTTCATTGTTATAAATAACTTTACCTTCTCCCAAATCCATAAAAGCAGCAACATTCCTTAGGGTTTGTGTATTGTTCTGGCGATTGATGATGTAAACTTCAATACGGTTAATATTTACCCTGGAGGTAACCTGTGGCATAAACTTTAACCAGGACTCATAATTATCGCGGAAGAAATGGCCAAGGAAAAAATGTCGGTTTTCATCGTAATCTGAGGCACGAATTTCGAATTCCCTACCCTGACCACCATCGGAACCTCCATTGATTTGAATGGACTCACTTTTTCCTCGCTGTGTAGAAGCAACTGCGGTTACGTACATTTTGCCAAAACGCAACTGAGTCTTCACACCAAAGAGATTTTGAGCACCTGTAATCAATGTGTTTTGTAAGGGCAGGCTTACATTTCCGATTTCAATTTTTTGAATAATGTCTTCTTCAAACCCTGTATATTCTACTTTCAGATCATTTTCGAAGTCAAAAGTATTGTTGTTATCAAAATTGGCGGTTACAGACATCTTCTCACCAATTTTACCTACAACGTTCATGGATATCTGCTGATCAAATTCAAACCCTCCATTTTTTTGCTGACGAATTGGAATAGATGGGTTTTGAACCCGCTGCCATTTCCCTCCAAAATCTAGTGTAACAAAACCATTGGGTCTGATATCTACATAGCTTCCTCCAAAGATCCGGTCAAATACCGGACTGATGTAAATAGGTGGGATTAAGCGCCTACCACTCACTGCGCTTTCCCCGTCCAACCCTGAAGACATATCCTTCCAATAGTTCTTATACATCTTTTGACTATGTAGTCGATCATATTGCTCAAAAGTAAAAGTGGAAGAAGGTCTATAGTCCAAATCACCCATTTTCTCCGTGATAGTGTAATTCATCCCTGTATCCACTTCTACATTCATGTTGTAGTTAGAAGGGTTATTCAGGAGAAAGGGCGAAGGACTTTGATAATAATTTAAGGGATCACCATATCTATCCTTAAAATTAAAATAATTGGAATCGTCGGTTGGGGTAATGATTGCAGAGGAGTCGCTTTTATTTTTTGTTGTATCCGTTTCTACCTGCTGAAAAAGCAATACCGTATTTATGCTAGAGCCTTCTGTAAATGAAAATACACAAGTTAATGAGGAGACAATAACCAGCTTAAAAAATAAACTCCTATTTTGTATTAAGAAATTCAAAATTACCCTCTTACGCTCTTTTTAAAGCTTGCTTGATTAGTTCCTCCAAAGTAATAGCATTGGAATTGTTTTTTAAAATACTATCAATGCTTTTTTCGGCAACATTTTTAGATATACCTAGCGTTATTAAAGCAGTTAACGCTTCATTTCTTACGGTATTGTTGCCACCAGATAATATATTCACTTCACCCGAGACAAGGTCATCTTTGGCTAGTTTATCTTTTAATTCAATGATGATCCGTTGCGCGGTTTTAAGTCCAATACCTTTAATCTTTTTAATGGTATTTACATCTCCGTTTATAATTGCACTGGAAATTTCATCAACAGTTAATGAAGAGGTAATCATGATGCCTGTACTAGGACCAACACCACTAATTGAAATTAATTGAGTAAATAGCCTTTTTTCCTTTTCATCAAAAAACCCATACAACGTATGGGAATCTTCCTTAACCTGTAGATGCGTGTGTAGTTTCACCTTATCCAAATCCTTTATTTTAGAATATGTATTCAGTGAAATTTTAATTAAGTACCCAACACCATGGATATTTATGACTACAAATGTTGGATCTTTGTGCTGCAACGCACCTTCAATAAATGCAATCATGATATTTCCTGAGAAGTTTTAAAGGTCTGTAAAATCACATCCAATTCCCTCAGATATTCTCGTTGTTTTCTTCCTGGAGAATACAAAAACCCTTCGATATAATAAAAACGCTTCATTTTTTCATCAACTAATGCATAACCAACAAATGCTCCTCCCATTGACAAGTTATTCGTCTTCCACATACCTCGAAGTTGTGCTGCGTATTTCCCATCAAAATTTACTTCTTCATGAAACACCGGAAAGTGTTCATTTTCTGTAACCATATAGGAATCTGGCTTGTCAGGATCACCATATATGCTTTCCTTCATGATCGAATCCCTAAGTTTAATCAGGTTTTCTTTTTTAAACTGATCCTGAGAGGTATAATCAACATAAGTAATGACAATGTTTTTATCAGCAAATGGATCTAAAATTCTTGTCCAAAGCGTCGTTTTATTATCAATGGCCATTTCATAACCAGCCGGAATTTTTATTCCACATTGATAATTGTTTTTAACATAATTCATCAATCCTTTCTCAGACTTGGCACTAAATATTTTATTGTAGGTGCGCTTATTCTCAACCCTATTAAAATATGCCCTTAGACTTTCTTTGTTATCGGCTATATGATTTGCCAATGTTACTTCATCCATCGCAAACAAATGCATCACTTCTTGTCCCAATGCAAACTCATCCTTCTTATTAAATTTAAATTTTGAGGGATCACTTTTAATTTGCGCTAAAGATTCCTTAGTAAAATTCTGCTTTAAAATTTTATTGCTGCGGGTATCACTACCCAAAATGGTTACATAAATAAGGTTTTTTGCTTTTCTCAATACACTATTTACATCTTGAGGCTTCACAACTCTCACATTAAAATACGGTTCTGATCGGGATAAATAATCTACTTGAGATTGAAATGTAGACTTGATCTCATCACCTACAACACCTGCATAAGTAGTAGAGTCTATTATTAAAACAATCTCACCATCTGCTCCCCTTGCTTTTGGCTTCAATCCATCCGGCACTTTCCCATCTTTTGTTGTACATGAAGCAATAAAAATTCCTATCAATGCGAATAGGATTATGATATTATAAAATCTCATATTCAATGATTTAAAAGATTATGTGAAAATAGAGATTAATTCAATTAATCGCCGAAAAAATGAAAAGTTTATCCTATAACGAGCTTTTGACCTGGCTTTATTTTGTTCGACTTAAGATTGTTGAGCTTTTTGAGTTTTTCAATACTCAAACCGTCGTAGTAGTGTGCAATATCCCACAATGTATCACCCGGCTGCACAATATGAAATTTACTACCGGAAATAGTCATCGGAGCATTATCTATCGAGACCTTATTTACTGATTTACTGGAGGCAGTGTGGGTGACTGTAGCAATATTTTGATTGGGTCTTACCCAAATACTTAAACGTTGACCAACTTTGATCATATTTCCTCGAATGCCATTCCAGGTTCTAATATCAGAAACTCTCACATGGTATCTTTCTGCGATTGTTCCCAAGACGTCTCCTCCTCTTACACGGTGTACAATTTTGGTTCTGCCATAAGTACTACCCATTGTATTTCGTGCAAGGTAGTTGACTTGTTCCTTGCCGCTTTTAGCAACAGTATCTATAATGTGCTCTCTATTTGCTAGCAATTCACCATATACTTCACTAGGAATATTAATTGCAATGTTTTTAACTCCTTCCGGAACAGCTCCTCTTCTTAACGATGGATTTAAATAATCCAGGTCATCAAAACAAATATTTAGTTCTTCACTTATTCCCTTAAGATTAGTAAATCCACTTACATGAATGGTATCATACGCTACAGGGTTTTTAACTTCCCAAGGCTCAAATACAAAACCATGCTCTTCAGCATATTTAAAGGTGTAAAGCACTGCTGTAAATTGTGGTACATAGGACCGCGTTTCGCGAGGTAAATAATTATAAATTTCCCAAAATGTTTTTTTATAACCCGATCTCCTCATAGCTCTTCGCACATTTCCGGCGCCACAATTATATGCAGCGAGTGCCAGCTCCCAATCACCAAACATATTGTATAAAGACATTAAATGCCTACATGCCGCATCCGTAGCTTTTTCAGGATCCATTCTTTCATCAATGTACCAATCTTGATGTAGTCCATAAAATCTACCAGTACTTGAAATAAATTGCCAAAGTCCTACCGCTGCTGCACGGGATGTAGCCCTTGGCCTTAACCCTGATTCAACTATTGATAAATATTTTAATTCGTCTGGTAGGCCGTGCTCTTTAAGTTTTTTTTCAAAAATTGGAAAATACCAATAGCTCAACTTCATCACCTCACGGGTATATTCCCTATTCCTGACGGCAAAATAATTAATAAATGATTTTACCTTTTCGTTAAGGTGAAGTGGAATGTCCGTTTCTATGCAAGACATACGGTCTGCAATTTCATCATATTGATCATCAGGAATGTTTTCATCAAGGTATTGTGAGTTTACCTCAATTAGATCTACCGCCAATTCCTGCGCATGAACGGATGAATCCACATGGATCAGAGTCCATGCGAAGAGCACAAAAATCCCGTATTTAATTGTTTTTCCAGTCATTCTTCAGGTAGCTATTTGAAAAAGCTAATAATTTTTCTTCTTCAAAAAAGTTAGCCATTATTTGTAATCCGAAAGCCATTCCATTTGAGTCTTTTCCATTGGGGACTGATATGGCAGGAACACCTGCTACAGACGCCTGTACCGTGAAAAGATCTGCCAGGTACATCTCTAACGGATTTTTATTATGCTCTCCCAGCTTAAAGGCTGTAGTTGGAGAAGTAGGCATTATCAGAAAATCATAGCTTGAAAGCAAATTTTCTACCTGTTCTTTTATCAAATTTCTTACTTTTTGGGCTTTTGTGTAAAAAGCGTCATAATAACTGGCGCTCAGCACAAATGTTCCCAGCATTATTCTTCTTCGTACTTCTTCCCCAAAACCTTCCGAACGGCTCTTCTTATACATAGATTCCATATCCTTAGTATTAGGACTTCTGTACCCATATCGTACACCATCATATCTGGATAAATTGGAACTTGCCTCAGCTGTAATTAATATATAATAAGTAGGTAAAGCATATTTCATTAACGGAAGAGAAACTTCATCCACCTGATGCCCTTGCTCCTTAAGATTTGCAATGGTTTGTGTGAAATTTTCTTTCACTTCTTCATTTAACCCTTCACCGGTAAGCGATTCTTTGATGTATCCGATTTTAGCTTTTTGGTTAAAATTTAGATTTGAAGAGTAGGATGGAACATCATTGCGTGAAACGGTGGAGTCAAAGCCATCTTCTCCGGACATTACCTCCAACATTAATGCGCTATCATCAATATTATGTGTAAACGTTCCTATAACATCGAAAGAACTGGCATAGGCTAATAGACCAAACCGGGAAATTCTCGAATAGGTAGGTTTTAAACCTACTACATTACAAAAAGATGCGGGTTGACGCACAGATCCACCAGTGTCTGATCCAATAGCTGTGGTACAAAGGTTTGCTTGTACTGCTACCGCGCATCCACCGGATGACCCTCCTGGAACCCGTTCATTGTCATCAGCATTTAAGACAGGTCCATAGGCAGAATTTTCATTGGAAGAGCCCATGGCAAATTCATCGCAATTTAAGCGACCAATGATAATAGCATCTTCATCGATTAATCGTTGAACTGCCGTGCCAGTAAATTGGGATTGAAAACCTTCCAGGATTTTACTGGAAGCTTGTACAGCATGATCTTTGAAACAAAGGACATCTTTGATGCCCACTACCATTCCTGCAAGCTTGCCGGCTTTTCCACTTTTGATTTTTTCATCAACAGCTTTCGCCTGGTCTATTGCATCTGATTCAAAAACTTCTAGAAAGGCATTTAAATGTGCCTTGTTTTTTATGTTTTGGAGGTAGTAATTAACTATTTCAACACAAGACGTACTTCCACTTTTTAGCTCTTCGCTAATTTGGTTGAAGGACAAGTATTTTTCCAAGGAATTATTTTTTGCTTTCTACAGATTTCTTTTCGGGATCGTCTTTTACATTTTCTTCGATCTCGTCTTTTATTTCTTTGGTGGCATCTTTAAATTCCCTGGTACCTTTACCAAGACCTCTTGCCAACTCAGGAATTTTGCGTGCTCCAAAAAATACCAATAAGACAACTATGATCAATGTGATTTCCCAAGGGCCTAACCCACCTATTGCTAATAATGCTTTCATAATGATTTGTCCTTAAAATATTTTTACAAATTTAACGATAGGCTATTAAAATCTACCATTAAACAGCTTCTTTCTTTAAAAGAAATGTAATTCTCCCGATAAATTATCTTTTTGCCAGCCAAAATTCAGGATTGAGCTTGCTGGTATTTTTCCAAACTTCAAAATGAATTTCCGTATCACCGTCTTTACCTGTATTCACTTCGCCGATTACTTGGTTGGTTTTAACTTCTTGCCCGGTTTTTACATAAACCTCTTTCATTCTGGCATACACTGTAAAATACTCACCGTGCTGGATGATGACTACATATTTAAATTCACCTGGGATGATGGCCACACTTTTCACTTTACCATCAAATACTGCTTTTACTTTTTCATTTTGATTGGTCTGAATATTTACTCCATTATTTGGAACTTTCACCCGCTTCAATACCGGATGTTGATTAGTGCCAAATTTTTCTGAAATAAAGCCAGAGGTTACAGGCCATGGCAGGTTATTTTTATTTCCTTCAAATGAGCTTGATAGCTTTTGTAAATCGACTGAAATGTTTTTAAGGGTTCCCTTTTCAGATTCTATTTCTTTTTTTACCAGGTCTGCGATTAATTTATCAAGCTTCTGAATGTCTAATTTATACTTGTCTATATCAGATTTAAGTTTCTTTTCCTGTTTTTGGAGATCTGAAACCAAGATAGATTGTTTCTTTTTCAGGCTTTGTAATTTATCCTTCTCCTTCTCTTCATCTTCTAATAAGGTTTGTTTTTCGGAAATATTCCCTTCGAGATTTACCTTATTTTGTATTAACTGATCTCTTACCTGGTTGATTAGTTTTACCTGACTTTTTCGTGCATCAGTATATTGTTCCAGGTATTTGATTCGCATCAAAAATTGATTGAAATCCTGAGAAGAAAAAACAAATGAAAGTTTATCATAGCTATCCATCGTTTTGTAGGAAGCATAAACCATTGCTCCATATTCTTCTTTCAATTTTTTAAGATCGGTTTCCAATGATATGATCACCACCTGACTTTCCTCGATCTCTTCACTGGCAAGTTTTAATTCCTTTTTTATGGAATTTATAATTATTTGCCTGCTTTCGATCTGTTTATTTAGTGCCCTTAATTCACCTAAGCTACTGGCTTTTTTCTTTGACGTCTTATTGAGAATCTTTTCTGCCTCCTCAATGTTTTTAAGTGCATTTTGTTTCTGTTTTTCAAGGGATGACTTGTCTTGTGCATAGGCAAAGGCACTTATGCTAAAAAATAAAACCGCAAAAACTACCCGTATTTTATTACTTGTGCACATACTTTTCAGGAACAGAAAAAGGAAATTTAAGTGGTTTATCGCTTATCTCAACTTTGTTATACTCAATATCAACACTTGTAACTAATGGCCCATTGGGAGTGTCATAAGTTAGGTTAATCAAGCATAGCTGTGGAAACAATGTATTTCGGAGCTTGGTGAAATCACTATACTTCAATGACATCTGGTTTTGAGAATATAGTTCTTTGATAATAACCGTTTCGAGTTTTTTATTTTCGGTATTGATATAACTATCTACCATCAACAGGCCTTTTTTCTGATTGAGTTTTGTATATCCCGGAATTTCAGAGATTTTATCATCAGGCCCTACCGCAATGGGAAGGTTTGCCAGAAGCATTGATTGCAAAAGGTCAAAATCTATTTGAAAGCTGAAGTAATCACTTAATTGCTTAAAATTGAAAGTATAATACTCCTTTTCCATTCTATTAATTACAATAATGGTATCGGGTGTGATAATACTCCTTGTTACTTCTATTCCTAAGGAAGGAGAAAGAGAAAGCCAAATCAGACTATCTTTTTTAATGCGTATTTGCGCATTACCGTTTATTTTCTGGCGATCTTCTTTATATCGAATTTTAGTTCTTGTTTCAAAATATTCAAAATCTACCTCCTCAACCTCAACCTTTTTAACGGTTTTTTTGGCCGAACCTGGCACCAATACTTTTTTACTACAGGATACGAGGACTAAGGCAATAAACAGGGCGAAAAAAATAGGGCTTTTATTCATATAGTTTTCTGTCGGCTATTTTTTTATCAATTAATTCAGAAGATTCGTCCATCCCTTTCGCTTTTTGCCATTGTATAACTGCAGAATCTACTTCACCTAATTTAAAAAGTATATCACCATAATGCTCGATAATAGTACCACTAACATTGTCATCATTCTCAATTGCCAGTTCTATAAAGTATCTCGCATCTTTATACTTTCCATGCATGTATAATACCCATGCATGAGTGTCTAAAAAAGTGGAATTGTCAGGGTTTCTTTTCACCAGTTTTGAAGACATTTTTAATGCATCGTCCAATTTTTCTTTTCGCTCGGAAAGAAAATAAGAATAGTTATTAAGAACGTGGTCGTTATTAGGATTGTAATTTAGGGATGCATCATACGAAGCATCAGACTTATCATACTCTTTCAAAAAATTATAGGCATCACCTAACTGTGCATTGATGGTAGACTTTAAATCATCATTTTTCCCTGTAAGTGTTTTTCCTATTTCTAGCGTTTCAACCGCATCTTCATATTGCTCTTCAGACATTTGCGCTGCACCCATGAAAAAATAAAGGAACACCTGGTTAGGGTACAATTCTATTGCTTCTTCTGATAAAGCAATAACATCTTTATACTTTTCGCTGACTAATGAAACCTGAATGATATTGTGCCAGATATTATAGCTATTGGCCCCTTTGTCAATAGCCTTTCGATACATTTTTACAGACTCCTCATTTTTTTGAAGCTCCATATTGAGATCGCCTGCAAGTGTATAGACATCTGCTTCCTCAGGATGAGTTTCTATCAAAATTTCGGTCAGCTCATTACATGTTTTTTCAATATCCTTATTGGGCAATTGCTGTAAATAATAATTGACCAGTTTTAACTTAGGCAATAAATCAAGACTGGCATTAGCAAAGGCATCTTTTTGGAATTGATAGGCTTTTTCGTACTCACCTTTTTTCTGATACACCTCAGATAATAGCAATTTAACCTGAGGATTATTCTCATCATACTCTACTAAAAATTTTTCGAGGTAGTCTATTGCTTTATCTTCATATCCATTTGAAAGCAGGATTTCCGAGAGGGCTACTACAAACTGCGCTTCACCCGGGAAGGCATTGATAAGCTTTTCCCCTTCACCTATCGCTCCTTCCATGTTATTGGTCTGGATATACAATTTTTGCTTTTGAAAAGTAACTTGCTCATTTAAGCCATAAACTTCTTCCACCTGATTATACACCTCAATGGCTTCTTCATACTTCTCTTTGAAAATATATAATGCTGCTAATTCAAACAGGTGTTCTTTAGCATTCTTACACTTTTCCAGCATTGAAAGATAAGTCTCAATTGCTGAATCGTAATTATTCTGCTTGGTATAGACATCCGCAAGCAACAAGTAGTAATATTTATTTTCAGGCACCAATTCAATGGCACGATGGGCATTTACCAGTGATTTATCATAATCTTCACTTTTCTGGTAGATTAGTGCGATTTGATAATATGCTGCGGCATTATTTTTATCATATTCCAAAGCTTTTTGATACAATACGAAAGCCTTGGCGTAATCTTCTAATATGTAATATTTTTGGGCTTCTGCGAGATAATATTCTGATTTTCGTGGATCTGAAATCGCTGATGAATGGATTACTTTTTCTGACTTCTTATCAGCTTTTTTCCTCCTTTTAGATTGTGCATGCAAATCTGTATACCCCAAAAGTAACAGCACTACCAATATCAATAAATTTGCAAATCTTAATTTCATTTCCCTCCGTCAATTATAAATCGTGTTATAATCCCCCACACTTAAATCCGTTGCTTTGCCCACGTAAGTTACATTATTGCCCAACATAGAATTGGCGAGGTTTGCATTTTTAATGTCATTCTCATTTTGAATGATACTATTCCGAATTCTTGATTCGGAAATCTTAGTTTCATCCCCTACTGAAACGTAAGGACCAATAACTGTATTGCTAAGTTCAACATTTTCACCAAGATAGACTGGCGGAATCACGACAGAATTTTCAATTTTAGCCGTTTTACTAATTAAATTATTTTCTTTAATAAAACCTAAATACGACTTATGTGTTTCGACAGTTGCTATTTTATTACCACAATCCAACCACTGATCTACCTGCCCCGGGTAAAAATTCTTACCTTTTTCCTGTAAACTTTTCAACACACGAGTTAATTGATACTCTCCACTATCTTTTATGTCATTTTCAATTAACTCTCTGATTTCGTTTTCCAATGCCTTACCATCTTTGAAATAATATATACCTATAATGGCCAGATTGGATATTTTTTCCTTTGGCTTTTCTACAAAATCTACGATCTGCTCCTGGTCATTTAGTTTAACCACACCAAACTGCGAAGGATCTTCTACTTCTTGTACCCAAATGATGGCATCTTTTTCCACTTCCAATTTAAATTCAGCCTTAAAAAGCGTATCCGCAAATGCCACAATGGTTTTTCCGTTGAGTAATTCTTGTGCACAATAAATAGCATGTGCCGTACCCAAAGCTTCTTCCTGGTAGTATATTTTACCCTCAGCACCTAAATGACTGGCAATATCCAATAAGTTTTCTTCGACTTTTTTGCCGAAATTTTTTCCAATAACAAAGCCGATAAAATCGATCTTTTCATTAGATACTTTTGCTATATCTGTCACAAGCCATTCTACAATCGGCTTGCCTGCAATAGGAATTAAAGGTTTGGGGATAGTAAGTGTATGTGGCCGGAGTCTTTTACCCATACCAGCCATAGGAACAATTATATTCATTTAAAAATGTTCAGAATTTATAATTAGAACAGTTAATTCATTAATAAACAGATTACAAAAGTAAAGATTATTTATTAATAGTTTTGAAACTTTTGCGCTCAATCATGTACACGATTGCTACATAGACTAAAATCAACACTTCCTTGAAGAGTTGATTGATAGCTAAATTACCAAAATCGACATACCATCCTGCAATTAAAAGTGAAATCGCTAGGGTGAAATATACAATAGCTGACTTCATATTATATGGGATAGGATAGAACCGTTGACCAAGAAAATAAACGGCTACCATCATGTAAAAATACACCACTAAAGTGACTATCGAACTACCTTCAAACCCAGCAATAGGAATTAAAATATAATTCAACAATATGGTTATGACTGCGCCAATAATTGAAAGATAGGTGCCAATGTATGTTTTATCAATGAGCTTAAACCAAAAGGAAAAATTGATGTAGCAGCCATAAAACAATATTCCAATCAACAATATGGGAACTATATGCAGCCCTCGCCAATAGGTTTCACTTCGAAGAAAATATTTGAGGATATCCAGATTTAGACTAATTGCCAACACTGCAAATGCACCCACGATGATAAAATAGTAAAACACCCTTGCCAAAGTCTTTTTTGAATCTTTCTGAGCTGCATCTTTAAAGAAGAAGGGTTCTGCAGCGTATCTGAATGCCTGTATGGCCAGGTTAATAAATATCGCTAATTTATATACTCCAGTAAACACCCCCAGCGCTTCCGTGCTATTCAATCCTTGATAGAAATTTTCTGGTAACCATTTATTAAGCATTAGTCGTGAAAGCATCTCATTGGTCACTCCTGCCAAACCGGTAAATACCAATGGATACGCATAGATAAACATATTGCTTAGTAAAGTTTTTTTAATGACCGGTCGATAATTTTTATATACATTCCACAACAAAAAGACAAATAAGATATTGGCAAGGAGGTTGGCAATTAATACATATTCTGCATTTAGCTCGGGTGAATAAACAAAGGTGATATATGATTTTAGCCCAGCAACAAAATTTCCCTGATACACACCTTTGCAGAAATAGAGGAAAAAGATGGTGAAAAATACATTGGCGAGAATATTAATGATCTTGTAAAAGGCAAATAATTTTGGCCTTCCGTCTAACCGAAGTTTCGCAAAAGGAATCGCAACAATGGCATCCATTGCAATGATGATGGCTGCTAGCTGAACAAAAATTTCCTTTCCAGGAAGACCCAACCATTCGATTATTACAGTGTCAAATAAAAAGAGAAGCGCAGTAGTAAAAGTTGAAATAACCAAAACAATGGTGAGAGAAATATTAAACGCACCATTTTCATCACTTTGATTTTTGGATGAAAACCGGAAATACGCCGTTTCCATTCCAAAAGTGTATATCACCAATAAAAATGCAATTTTGGCATAAACAAGACCCACTTCACCATACTCTTCCACAGAGAGAATTCCTGGGCTTGTGAGAATTGGAACTAATAAAAAATTTACTGCCCTTCCTATAATACTGCTCAATCCATAATAAGCAGTATCACTGGCCAGTCTTCTGATTTTTCCCAAACTATGATCCTTTAAAATTAGGTTTTCGTTTTTCTAAAAATGCTGAAGTTCCTTCCTTGAAATCAGAAGAAGTACAACAATGTGCAAAGCTATTCGCCTCAATTAAAAATCCATCCTCTTCATTTGAACTTGCAGCATTTAAACAATCGATCGCCATACTTATGGCAATGGGTGCATTGTTATAAATACTGCTAAGAATTTCTTCGGCTTTAGATTTCGCCTCAATATTACTTTCTGATAAGTGATTTATCAAACCTAATTCCAGGGCATTTTCGGCTTTGATTTTTTTTCCTGTCAAAATAATTTCCGTTGCCTTACCTTTACCAATAAGATGGGTCAGCCTTTGGGTACCTCCATAACCCGGAATTATTCCAAGAGAAACTTCCGGCAAACCAAACAAAGCTGATTTGGAAGCAATTCGCATATGACAAGCTAAAGCCAACTCACATCCTCCTCCTAAAGCATACCCATTAACTAAGGCAATAACTGGCTTTGGGCAGCTCTCTATCAACCCGAATATTTCTTGCCCATTTTCGGAAAATTTTCGTGCATTAACTTCATTCAGACCAGCTAATTCAGAAATATCAGCACCGGCAACAAAAGCTTTTTCACCACTTCCAGTGATGATTACCCCTTTAATTCTGTCTTCATCATATGCTACATGAATAGCATCTTTTAATTCCCTTAGTGTCTCAGAATTTAATGCATTGAGCTTTTCAGGTCGGTTAATAGTAATGATCAACGTTTGCCCGGAGTGTTCAAGAAGTATATTTTTTAGGTCATTCATATTCACTGTATTTATCCAATCAATTTCAAAATTTACTAAAATCATTTTGACTTTAATTATCAAATTGATATTTGTCTTATCAATCTTTTTTTAAAAATTATTGGTTACTTTTGCCGCGATTCAAAAAAAACTAACTATGTCATATTTATTCACATCTGAATCTGTATCTGAAGGACATCCGGATAAGGTTGCAGATCAAATATCTGATGCACTTGTTGATCACTTTTTAGCATTCGATCCAAACTCCAAAATTGCCTGTGAAACTTTAGTTACAACAGGTCAGGTTGTACTTGCTGGTGAGGTTAAATCAAGCACTTACCTAGATGTACAGCAAATAGCAAGAGATGTCATTAACAAAATAGGCTATACTAAGAGCGAATACATGTTTGAAGGTAATTCTTGCGGTATTTTCTCAGCCATTCACGAACAATCACAAGACATTAATCAAGGTGTAGATAGAGGTGGTGTGGAAGAACAAGGCGCCGGCGACCAGGGGATGATGTTTGGTTTCGCTTCTAAGGAAACCGAAAACTACATGCCACTTGCGTTGGATCTAAGTCATAAGATCTTAATCGAACTAGCCAAAATCAGAAGAGAAGGCAAAGAAATGACGTACCTGAGACCAGATTCTAAATCACAGGTAACCATAGAATATTCTGACGACCATGTTCCGCAAAGAATTGATGCCATAGTAGTCTCTACTCAACATGATGACTTTGATGAGGAGCAAAAAATGTTGGCAAAGATTAAAGAAGATATCATTAACATATTAATTCCAAGAGTACAGGTTCAATTAAAACCAGAGCTTCAAAAACTCTTTAATGATCAGATCAATTATCATATTAACCCTACCGGAAAATTTGTTATTGGAGGACCTCACGGTGATACTGGTTTAACAGGAAGAAAAATTATTGTTGATACTTATGGCGGTAAAGGAGCACACGGTGGTGGTGCATTTTCTGGTAAAGACCCTAGCAAAGTAGATAGATCAGCAGCTTATGCTACACGACATATCGCCAAAAACCTGGTTGCTGCTGGTGTTGCAGATCAAATGTTAGTACAGGTATCTTATGCTATTGGTGTGGTAGAACCAATGGGGGTATTTATTGATACTTATGGCACTTCAAACGTAGAATTATCGGATAGTGAGATAGCTAATAAGGTAAAAGAAATATTCGACCTTCGACCTGGAATGATCGAAAAAAATCTTAAGCTAAGAAGCCCGATGTATTCAGAATCTGCTGCATACGGACACATGGGAAGAAAAAATGAAGTAATCAAAAAAGTATTTGCTCGACCAAATGGTGCGTCTATTGAAAAGAAAGAAATGGATGTTGAGCTATTTACTTGGGAAAAATTAGATTATGTAGATAAAGTGAAAGCTGCATTTAGTATCGCATAATTCTATTGAGACATAGATTTATATCCGGAAATTTCTGCCCTGGTTTTTGGCAGGCTTTCCGGATATTTTTTTTGTATAAATTCGATCATTTTCTCTCGCACTTCACACCTTAAGTCCCATGCTTGGGGGCTATTTCTGGCACTCATTAATAATCGGATTTGCATACTTTTTTCGGTGCTATCAGTTACTTGCAGCACTTTATTTTTCTTATCCCAAAGCGTGGACTGTTCCAAAATCTCATCAAACTTTTGTCGCAGCTCCTTTAGGGGTATTTGATAATCAACATAAAGAAAAACAGACCCTAGTAAATCCGCAGTGGTTCGCGTCCAATTTTGGAAGGGCTTTTCAACAAAGTAGGTGATTGGTAGTACTAACCTCCGTAAATCCCATATTTTAACAACTACATAAGTTAAATTGATTTCCTCTATCCAACCCCATTCATTTTCAACGATTACTACATCATCTATTTTAATCGGCTGAGTAAATGCAATCTGAATTCCCGCAAGAAGATTTGCAAGCGTTTTTTGTGCAGCAAAACCTAATATAATTCCCACAATTCCAGCGGATGTTAAAATTGCTGCACCATATTTTCTAACCTCCTCAAAATTCAGCAAGATGGTGGAAATGGCTATTATGATGATAACGATTACAAATATTTTTTTAACAAAAGAAAGTTGGGTTCTGACACTTCTTTCTTTGGCATTGTCAACTTTTGAGATATCGTATTTTTCAAATAAAACATCTTGAACAACATTAACCCCTCGGATCGCAATGGTAACAAATGAAAAAATGATAAGTATATGAGATACTTTAATGATCCAGAAAAGTGCACTTTCATCAATTTCTTCTCTGGGAAAAAATATGAGAAATAGTATAATAGGAATGAATAAAAACCAAGCGCCTTTAAACCTTTGAAATAATATTCTTTTAAGTGTATTTTCAGAATTTTCTGCTCCGGAACTAATAATTCTAAAAAAAACTAAGCGAATTAAATATCCTATTAATAATGAAATAAAAATCAATATTAATATCTGCAGATTTGTTGGAAGGTTGTAGTAAAAACTCATGCGCTACATTTTTTATTCCAAAAAAAAAGCTGCCGAAGCAGCTTTGTCTATTTAGTAAACATAATTTTTCTCCTTGTACTTTTTGAGTTGGCGTTTTAATGCCTCCACTGACATATCAGTAGCAGCCTCAAAACTCTTCGCTTTTTCCTTTGCAAATAGTTGGTGCCCTGGTATGTTTAACTTAATCTCCACC
>JBNLGO010000032.1:0-27482 GCA_050306095.1 Cyclobacteriaceae bacterium | reverse complement strand
CGGTTTTCACATGAAATTTTCAACAAATGATTTAACCACAGAAAATTAATTAAAAGATGATATATAAAGCTATACTCATAAATGGGTATTTACTTTAAAAATTTCTTTTTATAAATTATAGAAAATATGATATCCAATTTGAAAAGAAATTAATGTTAAGTCAAAAGTTAGATATCACCTTTTGGATACACATAAAATAATTGGATGGAGTATTGCATTTGAAATTAACTAACCAGAATATGAAACTTATTATGATCAATATTAGAATTTTCGATTGCATGTTAACAAATGACTTGCAAAAGAAACATCGTGATTCAGTATTCCGGTTGAGCTAAGCAATAATTAAAAACCAATTTGCCAATGATGATTATAATTTGAAAAACCAACTTTACCCTAAAAAACCATGTTTGACTTCCACGCCCACCCTACTTTTAAGCCCTTCAATTCAAAAAGTATTTACCACCCAAAAGGTCAGCCCCTTCCCGATAAAGAGCTCTGGAGAGAGCGATTTCGGTCAAAAAAAAATACCCATCCTTTACCACTGATCCTTGAAAAAGAAGTCAACTATACCTCGCAGATTCACTTAAATTCACTAGCTCACAGTGATATCAAAGGAATGTGTGTGAGCCTTTACCCATTAGAAAGGGTGTTTACCGTCACCTTAAAAAACTATCGAAAAACCTTTTTCAATGTCATTCTCAATGTTTTTACCGGCTTTTCCAGAGGGATTCAAAGAGAATTAAAAAAAACAGGTAGCAGGGCTTTTTACAAAATCATTGGTACGCTAACGGGCTATGACGCTGAAGTAGTTGCCAATATCCATCATGGCGATTACCATTATTACAATCAATTAAAAGCTGAGCGGGATTATCTACTCGATCACCAAAACGAACGACCTAACCATGGGCTGATCTCCTATCAGGTAGTCAATAATTTTACAGAATACCAGGACGTAATTAATCAGGATAAACTGGCATTTATTCTTTCTGTAGAAGGCTCCAATGCATTTCTGGATGAAAGTAAAAAGTTCGATCAATATGTAATTGATGAACAAGCAGGGAATATCCAACATATTAAAAATGAGTACATCAATAATATCACGGATTTTAAGCAAGATAATAATCCTCCATTTATCGTAACTCTCGCCCATCACCAGTACAACTTCCTGACAGGCCACGCCCCAAGCTTTGTCAAATTTGCTGAAAAGGTGCTTAACCAGGAAGGAGAAACAAAGGATGATCAGGGAAACACAGTTTCCTATTTTGAGCTGGGTATTAAAGCAATGGGGATGGAGATGATTGAGCTACTTTTGGATCACAATAAAGGTCGAAGAGTTTTGATTGACACCAAGCACTTGAGTGCACAGGCCAGGGTTGATTATCATCAATTTGTTAAGCAGAGAAGAGCAGCTGGTGACCACATTCCCATTATACAGACACATACCGGAGTCAGTGGCCGACCAAAGCTTGCTGATGCCGTAGGAAACAATATTGAGCTCTCTAAAAATCAACAGGAACACAGTGAGTTTTTTACTGTCTCCATTAACTTGTTTGATGATGAAATAATAGACATCGTAGAATCTGACGGACTGATGGGAATCATGCTGGATGAGAAAAGAATTCTTGGAAATAAAATTCCAAAGCCCACGGAAAGACTGGCCCTGGAATTAGACCCGGAACGTGATGATCCAAGAGCTAGAGAGCCACAACAACGATTTGAATACAACAAGAAACGGTTTAAAAAAGACCTGTCTAAACTGGTGCACCACCGATGCAAATTAGCAGAGGAAAAACTAAAAGCTAATCCTAACCATAAAAAAATCAAACGCATTAAACACCGGATAGATATCTATGATGGGCGGGTAAAATTCAGGCGGTTTAAATTGATGCATTGTTTCTTATCGATTTTTATGAACCAGGTATTGTACATTGTGAAAGTATCAGAAAATTCTGGTAAACCGGAATTGAAAAATGGGAAAGCCTGGGACCATATTTGCATTGGGTCTGACTACGAAGGAGTCATTAATCCTTTAGATATTTTTTACTATGCATCAGACCTAAATGACTTTGAAAAACAACTCAATATTTTCTGGCATAAAGCCATCTTTCTGAGTGATAGATTTAATGAATTTAAAATCTACAAGGACTACCTTTTTGGGAAAACACCAAGCTATTACATCAAAAAAATCTTATGGGACAACTCAGAATCATTTCTCAAAAAATACTTTACAGAAGAATATTTAGTAAATGGCAATAACCCTCTGAATATTTGAAAGTAATGTAGGTTATTTAATACAATACTTTAATCAATTCAGCCACTAAAAACCAATCTAAATGGACGCATTTTTCAAAACAGCCGTAGCGGAATTAGGCGAAAAAGAAATCCGTGGCCCCGAGCATAATCCAACGATTGTAGGCTATGCAAAAGAGGCCGGATTCGAATGGATAAATGATGATGAAACTCCATGGTGTAGCATCTTTATTAATTACTGCGCCAAGGTTTGCAACCTGCAAGGATCGAACAAATTAAATGCCCGCTCATGGTTATTTATTGGTGCCACTATTGAAAATCCTGAACCTGGAGATATTGTAGTTTTCTGGAGGGAAAGCATCAATAGCTGGAAGGGCCATGTGGGCGTCTTTTTCGGGTTTTCCAAAAACGGCAAGCGAGTGTATTGCCTTGGGGGTAACCAGGGCAATCAGGTTTCCATCAGTGCATTCCCAACAAAAACTGTTTTGGGTTATCGTCGGCTGCATCAGGCCAATGGTCAAATCACGGTCCCTGATCCTACCCTGAAAAAAGGTATGAAAGGAACAAAAGTGAAACAATTACAAGACGCTTTGAAACAGGCTGGTTTCAGATTGTGGCACTTCAGATGGGGATTTTGGCAAAAGGACAGTCAAAGCTGTTAAAGCACTTCAAACAACTGGCAACCTCAAAGTAGATGGTGTCTATGGAGAAAAATCAAGGGATTATTTACTAAGCATTTTACAAGCATAACTTATGGGAATTTTAGGATTGCTCGACTTAGTCATCGGTCTTATTTTTATTTACTTTTTACTCAGCCTCATGGTGACGGCTATCCAGGAGATTAGGGCTAGTATATTTAAAATCAGGGCTAAAAATCTGGCGATTTGGATCAAAGATACATTTGATCAAAAAGAGGGAAAAAAGTCAAAGAATAGCGAAACAGATGGAAATGGTGATAAGAAGACTTTAGGAGAATTGATCACCGAGCATAAGCTCATTGCCGGGCTGGTAAGAAAAGGCCGAATACCCTCTTACATTCCTTCCAATCATTTTGTATCTGCTCTTCTTGAAATCATTAGTGAAAGTAAAAACGGTATCAAAGCTTATGACATTGAAACATTAAAAGATGCTGTAGAGGACACCCAGTTATTACCGGATGATTTTAAACAAAGCATACTCCAAAGCATCTCAGAAGCACAAGGAGAATTAAAAAGAGTACGTGACAATCTTGAAAATTGGTTTGACAATGCCATGATCCGTGTGGCAGGCACATACAAAAACAAACAGCAAACCTGGTTGATCATTTTTTCATTTGTTGTGGTAATCGGTGTGAATGCAGACACCATCTCTATTTCCAAGTTCCTTTACACTAATAAAGCGGAGCGTGAAAGTATCGCCATTGCTGCCAGTAAGGTAGTAAATGATGAAAGGATAATTGAATACATAGAAAAATTAGAGAATAACGATACCTCCGAAACATCAGACATATTACCAGAAATCATTCAATCCGATTTAAAAGAGATTATTAAGTATAATGAACAGCTTACAAGCTATGATTTGCCCATAGGCTGGAAATCCGGTGAAATTGAAAACATGGAACTCTTTTCTTTAGCAATGTTATCAAAAATATTGGGCTGGATAATGACAGCTTTTGCCGTTTCACTGGGTGCCCCGTTTTGGTTTGACCTACTCAATAAACTAGTGAATTTAAGACGATCTGGAAATGCACCAAAGAGCACATTAACAGATCCTGTCAAGACAGCAATTAAGTAATACTAAACAGGGCGACAGGTGAGCTAAAACGTGGCTACTCCCCTACCATCTTTAAAAACTCATCTTCACCTATAACCTGGATGGGCAATCCTTTTTCATCACGGTATTTTTCTGCTGTTAAAAGAACCGCCGTTTTGTGATCCATGTTATCACCTACAACAACATAGTCTGTTTTCATGGTCACATTATCTTTAAAAACACCTCCATTTGATTTAACTTTTTTAACCCCCTCCTTTCGTTCAAACTTGGCCAGCTCACCGGTAAATGTAAACAGCTTACCTTTTAAATCGACTGGAATATCTGATGTTGATTTTAGTGTAGGTGAAGATACATCTGGAGTTGATGGCGAAGCTTCAACAACTTTTTCTTTTTGTTTTTTGGCCCCAGCATCTATACCATATTTATGTAATTTTTCAGGATCGTCTATTTCATGAGGAATGGTACCTAAACTACCATATAAAATATATGGATCGTTGACGTTTTTAGCCTTCCCGTACTTTAAGATCGAAATCGCGATGGCTTTACTTTCAGAAATTGCATCATGCGGAAACAAATCAATCGAATAATAATTCGCTAACGCTTTCAATTCTTTGCTATCAATACCTAGTAAATTATTCAGCGTGATAGTGTCCATCATTTTCATTTCGGGCATTTCCAGGTTATGAGTTTTCGCATACAGGCGAAGGGCGTTAAACTCAACTTCCATATTATGTGATGCCACATATTTACCCTCCAATTGTTTGATCAACTTCCAAAATTTTTTCAGAGGCTGCTTACCTTTTACCATCTCAGGTGTAATTCCATGGTAATTTGTGAACTTAAAGTCTGTAGTCTCCGGATCTACATATGAATGGGTGATCTTATGGAGTAATCCATTTTTTATTTCTGTGATAGCAAATTGACAAATACTTGTAGGTGAAAGGTTAGCTGATTCTATATCAATAACGAAAAAATCAAGACCTTCTCGGTAATTAGGATTCATGGTGCGAAAAGATTAAAAATAAAATATGCTCAAAATTGCCTTTTACTAAGCAATAAAGCAAGAATGATTACTAAACTACTAATTTCTTATCAATCATCAATGTTTAGAAGATTCTTTACCATTTATTCATTGCTGGAAGATTTGTGAACTCCCTCTTTCTAGGTAATACGGCACATAGTTCTGTTTAACAATTACAAAATGACTTTCATGAAAAATTATTACATGCTTCCAGAAATTCGTGTGTAACACTTTACACTTTCAATAGTTATCATCTTTTATAACTTACAATTCTAATGATACACAAATGAGCAATGCATCCCGGATCACCTTAGAATTAAACGTCTCAGCGCCAACATTTCTGTTGAAAGATATTTTTGATCGAGAAATCAACCTTTCCTTATATAAAGGTAAAAAAGTATTCATTGGTTTTTTCAGGCATGCTGGATGTCCTTTTTGCAATCTACGAGTACACTATTTGCAAAAAAGATATGCTGAAATACAAGAAAAAAATATGGAGCTGATTTTCTTTTTCGAATCCAGCAAGAAAGTATTGTTATCAAGCACCTTTCACAAAGACATTTCGCCGATACCATTAATTGCAGATCCGGAAAACACATGGTATCAAACCTATGGAATTGAAAAATCGACTTCAAAATCAATGGCAAGTCATTTAACATCCTTCATCCAAACAGCAGTAAAAGCCAAAATTAAAAAGCTTCCATTGCATATGATGGCGGAAAATGAATCCTTTAGTACGATGCCTGCTGAATTTTTATTGGATGAAAACTTAATAATTCGAGGCATACATTATTCTAATGGACTCAATGATCGGATGTCAATGGATCATATCATGCAATTTGCCGAAAACGGCACTATCACCACCAATTAATCTCATAAAGAGAAAGGATATTAGAGCTTCATAATTTTACCTGTAGTGATATGTTGACCATTATAGTGTATTTGAAACAGATAAATGCCTTTTCCATAACCTGTTAAATCCACAGTCTCCACATTGGCTACTATATCACGTTGAACAATCAATTTTCCCTGGCTATCAAAGACATGTATTTCTCCTCCTGGAAGATCTGACAAAACATTAACATAGTCATTTACCACAGGATTAGGGAAATAGATTACTGTGTTTTCATTTGTATAATAAACTTGAATTCGTTCTGAGTCAATCACATCTCCATTTAGCAGCGTTATTTTTGCCTGATAGGTGTATGAACCCGGTATTAAATCTGTATCTGTCCAAAAATAGTTCTTTTTTAAAACCGAAGAAAAATCACCGATGACTTCGTCTTTTCCTTCCCTGGATCTTGTAATTTGAATACTTTCTATATCCCATGGGGCATTGATGCCTAAAGAAATATTTACGATTCCAGTATTTGACAGACTCGCACTAAAATAAGATAAATAGCACCCCTTGTTTGAATTATTGACGTTAACAGTAGTGCTCCTTGCCCCCTCGATAGTATCATTGATTTGAGGAGCTACAGCAAAGTATGGGGCTGACCCCTGAAAGTCATAGTTAATAATAGTATCATTGGTTGACAGCACTTTTTCCATTTTCCCATCCTTAAGTTGATAGACATGATACCCGTTAATTTGTTCAATTTCAGGCCATGAAAGCATAACTACCTGATCACAAAGATTCTCAACTGAAAGTTCTAATTCTTTGGTAATAGTACTGTACTCTGAATAAAACTCTTCTCCAGCGATGTTCATTTTAAACTGTACCAAAGAAGTGGTATCATACACCTGGTATCCAAAATGGTCCTTCGCCAGCTCTACTAATCCCAATGAAGTCCAATCTCCCTTCCCATATTTAACAAATAGCTCTCCCTCACTTTCCTCCCAGGTATTTTCCCAATGCAAATATCCCTTAGTATTCGTAATCAACTTATCCGAAGAAGTGGGGTAGTTCCATTGAAATTTATTCTTTTGCTGATAAAAATAAGCGATACTAAAAGTCTGACTACTTTGTAAGGCATTGGCACTTACACTTATTTCATATACTCCCGGAACAGGATCCTTGATTGTAACCATTTCCATAGTATTTAAGTGATCCTCCTTTCGAGCAGGAAGCAAAGAAAGCAGATCAGCATCCGGGGAAGAATCCAAAACCCATGGCAACCAGAGCGTGTTTTCCGGAGATGTAACTTTAAGATCCAGGTCGTGGACAAGTGCATTTTCAGCGCCAGGTTGTGCCGCAGGATCTATCCAGCTCAACACAACCTTAAGCTCCTTACAATCTACGGGAATATTGATGGTATTCATCTTAATTTCTCCTAAAGATAATAGGTCTTCGTAATACCACGTTGAATCCAAAATTTGCAATGAATGTAATGCATGTAAACTCCCATATCCGGTGTTAAAATCAATCCCCTCAGAATGCACATCCTTAGCACCAGCCATCAATGTTGCTTTAACTGTTGAGCTAATAGGATAGGCACCATTTAATTCGAAAAATCGCTGTTGTAATAAGCCAACTGTTCCTGAAACCAGCACGGCAGATTCAGAGGTGCCATCTCCACCAAATGCAACTAACTCTGGTTTCAGACGGCCATCATAAGCTGGCCCGGAAGATGACAAAGAAACCCAGTTATTGGCCGAATCAACTGATGAAACTACGATGGAATTTTTAGATTGCTTGTAGTTCCCAGTTAAATTAGCATATCCGGAAATTCCTTCATAAATGCCTGCTTGTGGAGTTTGGCTACCTGCATTACCCGCAGAAAACACATGCACAAGTTCGGGCAATTTATTCACCACCTGATCATATGAAAATGTCTCATTACTGTAATAATTTTCAATACCTGTTCCATAAGAATGGTTCTGAACACGAATATCAAATTGTCGGTAATAGATACTGTCTTCCGCAAAGAGGGAATTAAAATCCGTACAAAGGATCGTTGATTGAGGCAACACACCTTTTGCATATCGAGAAGAGTTGCCCTCTCCTATTAGCAAGGTTCCCATTTCTTTAGCATGCTGAGTAAATACCGGTGAGCTATTTTCATTAACAAGTATTTTCCCTGCTAAATCAATATCAGCGGTATCACAAGAATTTTCCTTTAACGAGACAGTTTGACTTTGTCCTTTGATACCTGGATAAAAATGATGTGATGCCCCTATTCTATTAACATTGAGATTATGTTGCCTTAAAGTCGCTTCTTCCTTAGGATTTACATTTACCAGGTCAATAAAGGTAATATTAGGATGATCACAATATTTTTTTTTAAGATGCTGATAAGAAGTCTCAACAATTAAAATTTTAGCTGACTTCAGGTATCGAACAATTTTCAAATCAGGATCCGACTTAAACTCCTTGATCGAATTGTTTTTCAGCGAAATTGAAAAAAATAATAGATCAGAACCCTCCTCTATTCCACCTTGTAATTTTGGTGAGAAATGACAATCTGATGAATCGTTTGTCAAAAAAAAATCAGCCGCATGCAATGCTTGAGATTGAAAAATCATCACATTGAAATTGAATAAAAAAAATAACAAGGCATTTCTCATTGCATGTGAATTTCGTATATTAAGCAACATAAGACATTTCAACATAAAAAATTTAACCAACTATGAGAAAATTGAAAGTACTAGCACTTTCCATGGTAGGATTGTTTCTCATCCAATCATGTAGTGAGTCAGATTTAGGAGTTGTGAACGAGGAAGTTCCTGGACATGTATTAGCTGCGTTAGTTGATGCCGGCTTTGATATTGATACGCAGGCCCCAATAGTTTTTGATGATGGATACCTGGTAGAAGGCGATATTTACATACCTAGCGCTGAAATTAGTCAATTGAGTCGTGGTATTCGAATACCTGTTGAAGAACAGTATTCTACTACCAACCTTGTGAATGCTACTGGTGGAAGAGTCATTACAGTCTATGCTCCTGAAGCTTCATCAGGCGGTGGAGGAAGAGGCAAAAAAGGTGGTGGATCAGAAGGCTATAGTCCTGCAATGATTGCCGGAATTGATGAAGCAATTGCCAGATATAATGCAGAAAATCTCGATATCACTTTCGTGAGAATTCAAGATTCAAATGCAGATATCGTCATGACCCGATTAAATAAGAGAGACGAACGAAGGGGAGTATTAGGATCTGCCGGATTCCCTACTTCATCTGGTGATCCTTATGGCGAAATAAAAATGAGTGGAGTGCTTGAATCATCGTACGGGTTAACTACAGATGAAATTGCTTCCATTATAGCTCATGAAATGGGACACTGCATAGGCTTGCGACATACCGACTACTTTGACAGAAGCATTAGTTGTGGTGGCAGCCCTACAAATGAAGGTGATGGTGGTGTAGGTGCCAATCATATCCCTGGCACCCCTACTGACGCTGATTTACAAGGGAACGGATCTTATATGCTTTCATGCACGGATGGTTCTAACCGACCATTTACAAATGCAGATCAAACAGCTTTAGATTATTTGTATTAATCACCAAATCAAAACATTTGAATAAACCGGGCAGAACATTCTTCCCGGTTTTTTTGTGCTTTACTATCAATGATCCCATGCAGATTTGCGATTCACTAAATGAGTAAACTATTTACTCGACGACAATTAAATTCATTTATATTCATTCGATGCCTTTTAGATATTTTATGGCTTCATATGCTATAAATCAAGCAATTCACAACTAGTCAATTGAATCGTCAACAAAACAAATCCCTATATTTTAAGAAATAATCATAGCATTTGTCAGTTTTTATTGCTATATTTTCAAAATAAGTTGAATTTTATTGAAAACCACAACATTAAAGATTTGCTGTTTGATAACTACCAAAAAGAAGAACATTTCGATGAAATGTTTAACGCGAAAGATAAAAGCCACGAAGCCTATTTGAAATTTCGTGACAGGATAAACACGTCTAGTAAGAAGAAGTTACAGCAACTACTTCAATCGGCAAACAAAGCCCAAATGTCTATGGGCATGACCTTTAATGTCTATCATGATGGAATGGGAATTGAAAAGATCCTTCCACTTGATTTAATTCCAAGAATTATCAGTGGTAAGGAATGGGATATTATTGAAAAGGGATTGCAGCAACGCATTTATGCTATCAACTTGTTTATTGATGACATCTATCACGAACAAAAAATCTTGAAGGACAAGGTAATTCCCAAGGAGCTTATATTATCAAGTTCTAATTTTCTGGATCCTTGTATTGGTATTAATCCACCCAAAAATATATGGTGCCACATTACCGGCAGTGATATAATTCGAAATAAAGATGGAGACTTCTATGTATTGGAAGACAATTTAAGGTGCCCATCCGGGGTGTCATATTTATTAGAAAACCGGGAAATAACCAAACAAGCCTTCCCTTCTCTTGTCGCTAATCTTGGTGTTCGTCCGGTATCAGGATACCCTGGCATGCTACTACATATGCTACAGCACCTTTCAGAAAAAGATAATCCGACGGTAGCGGTTTTAACGCCCGGCATATTTAATTCAGCCTATTTTGAACACTCTTATCTGGCTCAGCAAATGGGTGTGGAATTAGTGGCCGGACAAGATTTGATCGTTCAAAATAAAAGGGTGTATATGCAAACCACTAAAGGGCTGCAGCAATTGGATGTGATATATCGGAGAATTGATGATACCTTCCTGGATCCCAAAACATTTAATCCTAATTCATTGTTAGGTGTACCAGGAATACATGAAGCATACAAGGCAGGAAATGTAGCGATTGCCAATGCACCGGGTACAGGTGTGGCAGATGACAAAGCTGTCTATGCCTATTTGCCTGATATAATTAAATACTATTTGGGAGAAGAACCTATCATTCACAATGTACCTACTTATCTGTGTGAAGTGGAAAAAGACAGGAAATATGTCATTGAAAATATCGAAAACTTGGTTGTAAAAGAAACTGATAGCGCAGGTGGCTATGGAATGCTCATCGGACCAAAAGCCACCAAAGATGAACATGAAAAATTCAGAAAACTGGTGAATAAAAACCCCAGGAACTATATAGCCCAACCAACCCTTTCATTATCAACCGTTCCTACATTTACTTCCAAGGGAAACATTGCCCCACGCCATGTTGATTTACGACCATATATTTTATATGGTGAATCCATACAGGTACTACCCGGAGCGCTAACGAGGGTTGCTTTAAAAGAAGGCTCGTTAGTAGTGAATAGTTCACAAGGGGGAGGCAGCAAAGACACGTGGGTATTATACAATTAAATTTACATAGAACATATGTTAAGTAGAGTAGCAAATTCGCTTTATTGGTTGGGAAGATATACTGAACGGGCAGAAAATTATGCCCGGTTTATTGATGTCAATTTTAATTTATCAATTGATTTACCAACGGGTATTAAAGAACAATGGGATCCCTTAATTACAGCTACAGGAGATAAGGCATTATTTTCGGAGCTTTACGGTTCTAATTTTACACGTCAAAATGCCATTTACTTTTTGGCTTTTGATGATCAGAATCAAAACAGCATTCGCTCATCAGTTATTAAAGCACGAGAAAATGCACGAATAGTTAGAGAAACGATCACCAATGAATTGTGGGAGGTGTTAAATGACCTTCATTATTTCGTTCAAAATTCATACAACAAAAAGATATGGAAAAAGGAAGATCCGAATGATTGTTTCAAAAAGATCAAAAATAAGCTTCAGTTGCTTAATGGTATTACTTATAATACCCTACCACGTACGCAGGCCTGGTATTTTATGAAAATAGGTCAGTACCTGGAGAGGGCGGATAAGACTTCCAGAATTCTGGATGTTAAGTATCATTTTTTATTGCCTTCGATTGATGAAGTAGGATCTCCGTTAGACTTTTTACACTGGACAGCTCTACTGAAATCGGTAAGCGGGTTTAATGCGTATCGGAAAATCCACGGTAAGATTGATCCTGGTTCAATTGTGGAGTATCTCGTGCTTGACTATTACTTTCCTCGCTCCATTCTATTCTGCCTGATGCAAATAGAAAAGTTTTTACATGAAATCAGTGAGGCTAAGCATGGGTTTTCAAATCCCGCCGAAAAATCAATAGGAAATTTACGTGCAGACCTGGAGTTTGCCGATATTAACGATGTGTTTAATTACGGCCTACATGAGTACCTTGATAATTTGCAATTGCGCATGAATGACATTTCGGAGGCAATCACTACTCAATATTTTAAAATTCAATCTAACTTTGATCCAGAAATCCAACACCAGGCATGACATACTGTTTAGGAATATTGAGTAAAGAGGGAATAGCAGGCATTGCGGATACCAGAATCACCTCTGGCAGTGATACTACCACTGCAAAAAAGATATTTAGCGTACAACGAAATAAGCACTCCTATTTTATTATGACTTCCGGTCTTCGCTCTGTTCGCGATAAGACCATCACTTATTTTAAAGAAGTTGTCGACTCTCAGGACAGCAATTTCAGAAAGCTGTATGAAGCAGTAAATAAGTTTGGTGAGCAAGTAAAACGAGTGGCCGAAGAAGACAAGAAACATCTGGAAGAATCAGGGATGAATTTTAATCTATTTGCCATCGTCGGTGGCCAACTAGAAGATGATCCGGAACATAAATTATATTTGCTTTATCCCCAGGGGAATTGGATTGAAATTGGCCCTGGTACTCCGTTTGTAATCATAGGTAATTCAGGATTTGGAACACCTATTTTAAAGCGATCCCTTAGTTATGATTCTAGTTTAGAATTTGGGCTTAAAAGTGGTTTCCTTTCCTATGAAGCCACTCGCATATCCGCCAACGATGTGGATTACCCGATTGATACGGTAATCTTGAAAAAAAATGAATTTGACCTTATAGAACACCGTTTTGAAGAAAAAGACCTGGGGCATATTTCCAACTTTTGGAGTACACGACTAAGTGATGCCATTGATAAACTGCCAGCAGTGGCTTTATCAAAAGCTTTTGAAAAAGGAGACAAACAAATGAGTGTAATTGAGGATGCGGCTAAAAATTAAACACTTCACACAGTATTCATATACCTCTGCAGTCTTCGTCGAGCCACAATACCTATATATGTATCCTTCTCAAAGGCCACATATTACTTTGCTAGATTATAAGCTAGAAGTTACTCCTACCCCATCCGGCATTTCTATCAGACAAGACTCCGAAAGTAATTTTTATCATCAATGTTGGTTTAATGACCTAATTGATAGGGTAGAAATAAAAATGCAAATGGAAGTAAAGGTGAAGCATATCAACCCATTTGATTTTTTAGTTGAAAATAAAAAATCCGATTATCACAACACCCCACTTGAGATTTATCTGAGGCAAGAAGAAAAGCTAAATACTCATATGATCTCTTGGTTGAACGAATTTAAAAATGCTTCAGGAGAAAATACAATAGCTTTTCTTTCAAGCTTATGCACCGAAATAAATAGTGAATGGGATCATACTATTCGCTACGAAGACCACCTCCTTTCTCCAATAGAATGTTTTACAAGCAAATCCGGATCATGCAGAGACCTTTCCTGGTTGCTCATTCAGCTATTAAGAAACAGTGGGTTTCCGGCCCGTTTCGTAAGTGGGTATGCCAACAATCCGGAATTAGAGGAAGGCCATGAGTTACATGCCTGGGTAGAGGTGTGGCTAGATGGCTCAGGGTGGCTAGGGATAGACCCTACAGCAGGACTTTTCACCACGGAGCATTATATTCCAGTGGCTACCAGTTATCTCCCTAAATCAACCCTACCCGTACAAGGAAGCTACAGAGGTGAAGCAACTTCAAACCTGAGCACTGAAGTAAAAATCATCGAATTGCCTTAGCCCAAAAAATTCATAGATTTTTTCACCCTCAGGGCAGACGATATGTAAAACAATGATAATAAAGCTGTAATAAAAGATAGCTTTGGTGAACAACCGGTTTTTCTTGAGAAACGAAGGTTTTGTATTTGCCGGAGTAAACACTGACATAATGGTTTGAAAACCCGCATTTTTTAATTCATAATAGTCATTATTCGAAGCTTTGTTGTCAGTAATCCAGATTAGCTTTTAAACACTACTATGGTTTTACGTGTTTAATTGGTAAATTATATTTACCAACATATACCACTACTGAAATGGAAAATGGAAAATTTAGTAGATCCTTTCATGATTTAACCCGCTTTGGAGTCAATGATAAGGATGAAAATGATATCAGTAGAAGAATAATTTTTTCAAACGTGATATTTATCTCTCTACCCATTGTTTATTTTGTGTTTATCCTTATCGATTTCAATTCTTTTTTACAACCTATAGGCAATCTCCAGTTTGATCAGTTCATTGTACCCATTGTCATATTATATTGTTTTTCCTGCCTGCTGCTTAATAAATATAGACTTACACTGTTGAGCCGATTACTCTTCATCACTGCCTGGCCTTTTCTATTACATATTATCCCAATATATCTGCACCATACTCCTGTAGATTATCAATTAGCATATCCATTTGGTCTGGTATTTCATTCCATGTTAATTCAATTGATGTTTTCACACCAGAAGGAAAAAATTCTGTTCTGGGGTCTTATGTCAATTAATTTTATTGCTTTAATGTTTGTTTCAGACACCTTGATTTTTTTCATGGAAGAAGGCATTTTGCCGGGCAAATTGTTGCTAAGTGAATATTACCTGTTGGACGCAATACTTTATTGGTTGCTATTCAACCTGGTAATGTTTTACGTCATTTATATCATCGAAAACTACATTCAACGAGTCAACGCTTCCAAAGCACTAATTGAAGAACAAAGATCAAAGCTGAACCAGCTAAATCAAAACCTGGAAGGAATTGTAAGACAACGCACCCTGGAATTAGAATTGCAAAACAGTAAATTAAGAAATTATGCATATTACAATGCCCACCTACTAAGAGCACCATTTTGCAGGATAAAAGGTTTGGTTCACCTTCAAGGCATGATCAATGAAAAAAAAGGAAATAAAGACCAAGAAATAGAAACAAAACTGAACGAAAGTGTTTTGGAGTTTGAACAGGTCATTCAAGAAATCAAAGAAATCGTCCACTTTGAAGGTGAAACTGCGATTATAAAAAATAGCAATGAAAGTATTCAATATCGAAATTTACCAACGTTCTGAAAAATTATTTTTAGTTTTAGAGACGCACATTCTTCTTAACAGCCAGAAACATATTTTTAAAAATTCTAATATTTTATGAACAGAAGAGAGATACTCAAATACACTGCTCTTGCCACAGGATCAGCTATTTGCGCACCACTTTTAGGCACGTTTATCACTGGATGCGCTAAAAAAGAAAAAGAAATAGTATCGGTTAGTCAATTACATTTTTTCAATGAGGATGAAATCCAATTGGTTAAAGCTATCATAGATACCATCCTACCAAAGACAGATAGTCCCAGTGCTTCGGAAGTAAATGTACATCTTGACATAGACGAAGTGGTAGGTCTGGCATATGAGAAAAAAGACCAGGAATCATACAAAAACGGCTTTACATCCTTAAAAAAATACCTGGAAGAGAAAGATTTTTTGTCTGGCAATGAAAGTGAGAAAAAAGAAATCATCATCGCACTTGAACAATCAGGGTCAAGTGAAAGCTCTGCTTACTTGCATTTAAAGCAACAGGCTGTAGCCTACTACCTCTCTACGGAAGAAGTAGCAACCAAATTTTTAAACTATCTACCTGTACCTGGTGAATACAAGGCTTGTATCCCATTGTCAGAAGTAAACGGAAAAGCGTGGGCATTATGAATTTTAATATCAATCAGAATAAAAGTAATACGTTTGATGCCATAGTAATCGGATCAGGCATCAGCGGTGGTTATTCCGCCATGGAGTTGTGCAAAAAAGGATATAAGACCTTGGTGTTGGAGCGGGGAAGAATGGTGAAACATGGGGAATACCCTACTGCCAATATGGATCCCTGGGACCTCCCTCTTCAAAATAAAGTGTCAGCAGAAGAAAAAGCACTACACTATATTAAACAAGATCGTTTGCCCTGGTGGGTAAACCAGGAAAACAAACCATGGATCAATAAAGACGACGAATACCCATACAACGAAGAAGAACGATTTGATTGGATCAGAGGTCACCATGTGGGAGGAAGATCCATCATGTGGGGCAGGCATTGTTATCGGTGGAGCGATATTGATTTTGAAGCAAATCTTAAAGATGGAATTGCCATCGATTGGCCCATCAGATATAAGGATATCGAACCATGGTATGATTATGTGGAAAAATTTGTGGGGGTATCCGGTCAAAAAGAAGGACTTAAACAGGTGCCAGATGGTCAATTTTTGAAACCATTTCCACTTAATTGTGCTGAGCAACACCTAAGGGAATCAGTAGCAAAAGTCTTTCCAGGCCGTGTCATCACCCCAGGGAGGATTGCAAATTTGACAGAATATGACCCTGAAGTGCACAAAGGTACTCGTGGTCAATGTCAATCGAGGGACAGATGCTGGAGAGGTTGTCCCTATGGGGGATATTTCAGCAGCCTATCTGCTACTTTAGCTGTAGCCGCAGAAACCGGCAACCTTACTTTGCGACCTGATAGTATTGTAACGGAGATCGTGTATGATCCATCTACCAGAAAAGCTTCTGGTATTCGGGTAAAAGATGCTAATACTGGTGAAGAAACAGAATTCTTTGCCAAAATAATATTTTGTAACGCAAGCACCATCGGTACCGCAGCTATTCTGCTAAACAGTCGCTCCGATGAGTTCCCTGATGGTCTTGGCAATGAAAGTGGCGAATTAGGTCATAACTTAATGGATCACCACTATGGCATGGGTGCTAGCGGTACTTTAAAAGGTTTTGAAGACACCTACTATCAAGGAAGAAAACCCGGTAGTTTTTACATTCCCCGATTCAGGAATATTGACGAATCCACCCGACAAAAGGATTACATAAGAGGTTTTGGGTACCAGGGCCAGGCACTACGAGGTTTAAATTCACCAGGTGGTATGGTAGGAAGGGAATTGAAAGAGGTACTTTTCTCACCTGGAGAATACCAAATACATTTAGAGTGTTTTGGAGAAATGCTCCCTTACCATGACAATCAAATGTACCTGGATTTTGATCAGCGTGATAAACATGGTATGCCGATCATCACCTTTAAAGCATCCCTCAAAGAAAACGAACATAAGCTACGAGAAGATGGCATCAAGTGCGCAATAGAAATGCTGGAAGCTGCCGGATGCGAAAACATTGGGTCTTTTAACCGTGCTACAGCGCCTGGTGCCTGCATACATGAAATGGGTACTGCCAGAATGGGGCACGATCCTAAAACAAGCATGCTCAACAAGTGGAATCAAATGCACCACGTTCCCAATGTATTTATTACTGACGGTGCATGTATGACCAGCGCAGGCACGCAAAACCCAAGTATCACCTATATGGCATTATCTGCAAGAGCAGTTGATTATGCCGATAAGCAGATTAAAAACGGGAATTTATAAAAGATTACCAGAAATTATTTTATTGCGAAACCTAAATACGTTAGAAAAACTTCGGGATTTACCCCACTCAGAAATATTGCTAAACCCGAAAAATTCTATGAATTTTTCGCCCACAGGACAGTCGATATACAAAATCAATATTGACTACCGATTTATCATTCCCCAATTTTGAGGAACAAAGGCTTTGCTGTTGCCGGGGTCAACTTACAGAAGACTTGATTGTTTTAATTACTGATTCTACATCAAAGGGTTTGGCAATATATCCTGAAATAGTACCATCATCCAGTGCTTTTTTAATTTGTTGATCGATAGCATACCCTGTCAGAATTATAAATTTAACATTTGTGTTACTATCTAATTCCAGCGCCTTTTGAATAAATTCAAATCCACCCATTTCTGGCATATTTAAATCAACTACTACCACATCTATTGCTTTGTTTTCATTAAGCATTTTCAGGGATTTTGCAGGTGAATCAGAGATGATCACATTAAACTCATCTTTAAAAATCTGTTCAAAAAAAAACAAATTCACTTCCTCATCATCAACATATAATACTGTTAACTTTTCATCCTCCATTCAATTATTCTTTATATTGGTAGCATCACTTCTACCTTGGTACCTTTAGATTCTTTCGATTTATAATGTATTGTTCCTTTGTGGTCTTTAATGATGGAGTATATGATCGTTAGTCCTAAGCCTACTCCGCTGCCAGTTGATTTTGTGGTAAAAAATGGATCGAATATTTTACTCAATGTTTCAGGATCCATCCCCACACCATTATCCTTTATAGAAATCAACAGTTGTTTTTCATTTACCACCTCTGTTTTAATTGTAATTTCACCTTTGTTTGGTTTAATCGCCTGAACAGCATTCATAAGTAAATTTATTACAACTTGATATAATTGACTCTGATTCCCATTGATAAATGGTATGGAAGCATTCAATTTTTTTACAATTTCAATATTATTCTTGTATTCATGGTGAAGGATAATGAGACAGTCTTCTATAACGGCATTAATGTTGCACAAATCTTTACCGATACTAGTCTGATGACTAAATGCGCCTAAACTTGTTACAATAGATTTTACCCGCTCCACTCCTATTTCAATTCCTGAGATTATTTTATCCAAATTACTTTCCACTATTTGATCAGAATCACCATTGTTAAAATTAGAACGCAAAGCAATGACTCCACTATTAATAAAATTCAAGGGATTATTAATTTCGTGTGCTACTCCTGCCGTTAACACACCCAATGCACTCATTTTTTCAGATTGAATAAGCTGTGTTTGGGCTTTTTCCAAATCATCTAAAGTAGCCCTTAATGTTTCTTTTTGCTCTGTTATGTCTTTATTTATTTTTTTAAGCTTCTTATTAGAATGACTGAGTTCAACATTAAGTTCTAAGATACGCTTGTGTTGTATGTTTAATTTTTGATTTGAGCTTTCCAATTCATACGCCAACTTCTGCTTTTTGAAATATGCCCGTATAGCAATGGCACCTATGATTATTAGTAAGATTGCAAAAACAATGGAAACAATTAGCAGCTTTTTCTGAATTTTAATGAGATTGTCTTTCAATACCAGTTGTGCCTGGTTCGTTTTAAGGTTTTCACTTAACTGGTCTTTTTTCAAATACAAACTATCAAGTACTAATTCACTTTTTGCTATTTGTTCCTTTTGCATACCAAGTAAGGAATCCTGTATGACAATTTTATCACTCTGATTTTCAAATAGTTTTAATTGATTTGCTAAAATTGCTTTTTGATTTTGCTCCTGGTCTAACAGATCGAGTAAGGACTGCTGGTTTTTCTCAATTCCTTGAAGCAGGCTATCTGAATAAACTGTTAGGTTTTCGATACTATCTTTTAATCCCCCTATCGCTAAATTCTGTGAACTGATCGTTTTAATCTGTTTTTGGATCTCACTTCTAAGCGAATTGGATTGTGTTTTTTCCGTCTCCAGCTGGATTTTCATATCCCTGTACATTTCACGGACATCAATTTCCCTTCCCCCTAAAAGAACTAGTTCATCCGAAAAATTAAAGCCTTCAATGACCATGTTTGCTTTATTGATCTCGAATGAAACATTCTGGGTTTGCTCATCCCAAATAATATTCAACATGATGTTTTTTAAATCCTTACTTTGCTCAGATATGAGTAAAATATTTTTTCTGTTAATTAATTGAGTTATTGCATGAAGGTCTTTGCTTTTATTTTTGTTGACAAATAAAATATCAACGTCTTCAACATCTGTAATATCATTTAAAATCTTAACGACATATCTTTTGTTATCATCTGGAGTTATTTTTACTAATCGTTGTAGCAAATTATATAGCGTACTATCTTCTTTAGATACTCCAAGGGAATACACATCCTTTTGATTAGTTATTGGCCAATACACATTATTTGATAATGTAAGGATCATTGTAGCCTTAATATCAGAATATCTAGCCTGACCAAATACAGGAGGTGTGATTACGGTCATAGTTAATAAAAAGAACAAAAAACTAATTTTGGCAAAAGTATTCATTAGATAAAAATTGCATATAACAAGTTATATGTTAAATTAATATTCCTTTTTATTAATTAATCAATATAACTGCTAGATATGGTTGAATTCTAATATTAACTCTTCTATGAATAAAATTAGTTCAATATACTATTTTTTAATTTTTGTTTTCACATTTCATGTAGGATCATCTGCATATACTCAAAATTTGAAGGACACATTAAATGCAGATGAACTAATCCAGATGAAATTAAAGGATATTTTAGAATTGCGAGTTTTTGGACCCGCAGCTATTACTACATTAACAGAAGCTGAATCACCAGCCACCACCACTATTATCACCAAAGACCAAATAAATAATACTCCTGCCAGGAACATTTATGACCTACTGGAAGTCTATGTTCCGGGAGCCTACTGGCTGGTAAATGAAGAAGGACCACATGTGGGTTTTAGAGGACTTATCACTCCGCAGAATTACAACTTTTTGCTCCTTGTAAATGGCCGAAACCTCAACAACAAAGCATATTTAGGAGCTAAAAGTGAATTGGAAATGTGGAACTTGCAGGATCTGGAAAGAATAGAAGTAATACAAGGCCCTGGTTCTGTGACTTATGGCCCAGGGGCAATATCCGCAGTGATCAATTTAATCACCAAAACACCCGATGAAGAGAATTCCTTAGAATCAGGCATTTCTTATGTTTCAGGGTATCAATCAAAGGGAGGGTTTGTGAATGGGAATATTACCAAAGGTAAATTAAAACTCTTTTCACATGTAAGCCTCGTTTCCACAAAAGGCTATTCACCTGATCAGTTTTTAGTAAAAAACAACATAATAGGAAGAATCGGAAAAGAAATACTCTTAGATGATCAACCACTCCCCTATTTTGCTGATTATAATAACCAACCTCAGGTAAAAGCATTTATCTCCAGTGATATTGGTTCGAATTTCAATGTTTGGGGCAGATATACACAGCAAGGGGCAAATTGGAGCAGCAATGAAGTAAAAACCATGATAGATGACCAATTTGTTAATTTGAAAGGAACAAGAGATCGTCAGCTAACATTTAATGCAAATTATCAGAGAAATTTAAGTGACAAAACCATATTGAATAGTATTGTATCTTTTGACTCTTATGATATTGAAAGTATTGGCGAAAAACTTTATGATACTACAAATATATTTCACCCTTTAAATATGCGTCAGGATTTTTCAGAAAATGAAATCTATACAAAGTTTTTATTAAACTGGATCCCTTCTTCGCAATTTGAGGTTTCCACCGGGATTGAATATTCACACGAAAATTTCACATCAGGATGGGGGGATCCTATCACCAGGATGAGATTGGGTGATTCACGAAACATTGTGAATGGCCCTAATTCTGAAGCAATCAGAGATGGCAATAAAGGCAGTGCAGATAAGTCTGGTGAAGTGTTTTTTATTGGTAATGGTTGGAGTACGAATACTTATACAGGGTTTGTCGAGCTCAACGCCAATATTTCAAAACATATTAAAGTACTGGCATCCGGAAGAATGGATAAAAACACATTCACTAATTATTTATTTTCTCCTCGATTTGCCATTATCGGAAGAATTAAAGACAAGAATTACCTTAAAGTTATTGCCCAAAAATCTGTCAGAATGAATACTGCAGCACAGATGTATCAACATGATTACAATGATCAAAAACTTAAACATGAAGAGATCAGGGGAATGGAATTGATATTTACATCATATGCCATCAATAACAGCAAATTTAACCTCTCTACTTATATAAACCTTATCAATTTGATAGGCTACCAGTCAGATATAAATGCCACAGACAATATTGGCATTTTAAAGTTGTCTGGTTTTGAATTGAGTTATAATTACAATACGACTAAAGCTGATTTTATTCTAAATTATAATTTCACTAAGCTGTTAGATTGGAAAGTTTCAGAGGGTGTAGCTAATCAGGGAGTGAGCTATTCTGATTATCTAGTCCCCATAGCATCAAGCAATACCCAGGAAATGTATTATATGAATGGACATGGTAATAGCCTCAACAATTGGCCGAACCATGCATTCAAAGCCGTTCTCAATTACAGAATTCTTAGTAAATTATCCCTTCACCTTAACACACATGCTTATTTTGATTTTAAGGGAGCGAAAGATGGGATAGAATCCCTACTAACAGCTTTAAAAGGATCTGTTTATGAAGAGGGTTTAATCACCCTTAAAAATGAAATATATGATTTGGGAGCTTATAAAGCTGATTTTAGGCTTAACGGATCCATTGGTTATTCATTTATAGACGGACTAACAGGAATGATAGAATTCTATAATATTTTGAATGTAAATGGAAATAAAAGATACATGTACGACTTTGGTAATGATAGAATAACATTTCACCAAACCAGGTTTATAAAAGAACCTTTTGTATTAGGATTTAAGCTACAGTACTGTCTAAAATAAGTTATTTTTATTACGAATTCCTGTTTAACACCTCGTTTAACTTAGTAATTACGGCATCTATTTCTAAGGTATTATTTTCCAGCAGCTCATAGGCAGATTCAACTTCTTCTTTTTTCACATAATGATTTCTAAGTAAATTTATCAACCCTAATAACCTGGCGATCGGCCCCCTTATCTTATGGGAAGTTATGAAAGCATATTGTTCTAAATCGTTGAGTAACTTGTCTTTTTGATCAATTAACAATTTCCTTTCTGAAATTTGATATCCTACCATCATGTATTCATACATCCTTCCCTCATTGTTTCTGATAGGTGTGATACATGCATCAATCCAGTAATAATCGTTCTGCTTATTCTTATTCTTAATTTCACCTCTCCAGACGCCCCCGTTGTCTATCGTCCTCCATAGATCCTCCCAAAATTCTGATGTATGGAAACCTGAAGAGACCAAGTTGATGTTTTTTCCAATTAATTCATGTTTGGAATAACCTGATTCTTCACAAAATTTCGGATTTGCCTGGGTAATTATTCCCTCCAAATCTGTTATACAAACTAAAACAGCATTATCTAAAGCATTAAAAATGTTTTTAATCGCATTCTCACTTTCTAGTAGTTCTTTTTGATTTAATTTAAGTTCATTTTGCTTTTGAATAAGCTTTTCATTTGTGTATTCAAGTTTTATCACATTACTTTTCAAGGCCTTATTGGTGTCGAGCAATTGTTCAAACAACAACTCCTTTTCTTCATACATATCAAATTTCTCAATACCACTATCGATGGCCATTTTCAACTCCACAAAATTGTATGGCTTATTAATATATCTAAATATATATCCCAGGTTAATTGCCTCCAGGATGGTATCATAATCCAAAGCACCTGTAAGTATGATGAATACAATTTTCTTATTCTTAGGAGCATACCTTTCTATAAAAGTAGTGCCATTTTCTTCCGGCATTTTTTCATCAATAATGACAAGCTTTATATCTTCACTATCTAGTATTTTCTCCCCCGTTTTGGTATTGGTGGCAGTAAATATTTCATAATATTTTGAATATGTACTTTGAAAGGGGAATAGGTTAAACTCCTCGTCGTCTATGTAAAGAATCTTATTTTTCATTATAAAAGCTTACCAATAAAAAAACCAGTTGATTGATGTAATAGCTGCAATTATTAAAATCAAATTATTCTAGTTTCATTTGATCAATTTAGTAATAGTGTGAAATTTATTAGGTATTAAGTGTAAGGACCAATGGAAGTATAATATAGTGAACTTAAAATAATAAATTCTATTCAATTATTATGCTTTTATTCAAAATGAAAGTGGAATATTCATACGCCAAATAATCAACTAATAATTTGGGTCACAAAACTTTGATAGAAGAATTATTTATTGAATTCATCATTTAATTTATCGAAATATAAAAATCCATTACACAGTAAAACAGATTAAACCTGTCATTAAAATCAATATCATATTGAGCATATGGCTTGGGTTATCGCAATAAAAACTAATGTTTGACTACAGTAATTAACTATTTGAATTATTAAGATCGGTAGATGGAGCTTCAAACATTTCTCTTTTATGTGCAAAACTCCTGTGGCTTTTATACATGTAAGGTTCATCTTTTCTGCGTCCACCAAAATAATGACGAATGAAGTACCTTTAAGAATCATTGAAGGGAAAAAATAAGGGTTTACAATGTTCGCACGGGAAAAACTAATCATCAGACTACATTTATTTTTAAGAACTGTATTATTTCATCTGGTTTTCTGGTATTTAAGCTTATTGTTATATGTTTTTCTCACGGGCAACGACCAGCTGTTTAGTCAATACCTAGATATTGAAACCATTAATCATTGGTACTTTACCAAGCTAATCCTGGCAGCAACATTAGCGCTTTCCTTCACCCTTCTGGACTCCTTTTTTGATGATCGTCTGATGCGATCAAATGCACATAGGATCGTCACTTTTTTACCTTCTTTAATTTACTTTTTATCAGGAATTGTATTGATTATTCTTGCATCGATCTCTCCTAAAGAAATCGGCGAGAGTTTCCGCACAAAAGACTTATCACTAATCATCCCAGAATTCAACATCCACTTTTGGAGATTCCTCACCTACTTTTACCTTGCCTGCTTTTTCAACAATTTTATAAGAAGGGCTATACGCCGAATAGGCAAGGGAAATTTCAAAAACTGGATTTTTGGATTGATGAATAAACCAAGAGAGGACGAACGAATCTTTATGTTCATCGATATGAAATCATCCACCACCATTGCGGAGCAATTATCTCACAGAAAATTCAGCCACCTGGTGCAGGATATCTTCAACGACTTGGCCATTATAGACAATTATGGTGGAGAGATTTATCAATACCTTGGTGATGGAGCTATCATTTCCTGGCCATTAGAAAGAGGGCTTAAAAATTTAAACTTCCTTCGGGGCTACTTTAGTTTTACCAATCTAATTGCCAAACGTGAGCAGTATTATTTAAGAAAATACGACATGATCCCAACATTCAAAGCTGGGATGCACGTAGGTAAAGTGATGGTTTTGCAAGTAGGTAGAATAAGACGGGATATTTCATATAACGGTGATACTATAAACACAACTGCCCGCATTGAATCAATGTGCAACACCTACAATAAAGGTTTACTGGTTTCCGGTGATTTGATCGAGCTACTGGGTGAACAAAACGAATTTGTGGTAAAAGAAGTAGGCAACCTCCGCCTAAAAGGAAAGCGAAGAAAAGTGGACGTTTTCTATGTCAGAGAAAAACATGCCTACTCCGCAGAACAACCTACCATCATCAAGACATTAGTGGATAAGCTATCCGTGTACAAAAATCAAATTTCTATATCTGAGTGATATTTAGGGATATACTCTTTCTACTTATAAAGCAATATTCCAAATGTCAAGTTTAAGGTTGGAAAATAGCTGACTTTGCTATGGGAGTGGTTCAAATAATTATTTTGCAGATGATAGCTCGTATTAAAGCCAATAGATTGCTCCAGGAAAAAGCGGTCTGACCACACCCATCGATGACCGAAATTTAAACCGAGCTCTACACTTTCGAAATGAGAAGAATTATTGTTATTGTTGTCTAAATGCTCCATAAGTGAAACATACCTCAGTGTTGGTTTTACAAAAAACCGCTTCAATACATTTTCTCCTTTACGCGGTTGAAATAGGTTGATCTTAGGCCCAACAGATATAGCTATTCCTACCCTATCCATTTCCCGAATGTAAAACGGTTCTGTCAACATGGAGGCCCGTAATTCCAGGCTAACCCTTTCGTTTAAAAACTGCTCATACCCCAAAAGATAATCGCCATGCAAAATGGAAGCCAGATCAATATGAAATGATCGTTTAGGAAGCTCGTAGGTTGTTTTGGGTTTGATGTTTGATATCTGGGCTTTGACGGAGGAGCCTATACAAACTATTAAGGAAAGAAGTAGAAGTTTACTTTTCATAGCTAATTACTTTCGTGTTATTTTTCACACACAATCAAGTCATTAACTTCCTTTTAATATCTTAAATCCTGTTAATAATGGTTAACAATTGTTAAAACACATGTTATTAGTAAAGTATTAATCAATTTTATTACCCAAAAATAAATGAATATTTAGTGTCAATAGAAGTATCCACCCAATAAATTGGTTTCTTTGCATCCTTCAATAAATTAAAAATAATTATCGATAGAAAGACTTTATGAAAGTTGCCATTGTCGGAGGAGGGGCTGCGGGATTTTTTGCTGCTTTCTCCGTAAAAAACCATCATCCAAAAGCACAGGTGTCTTTGTTTGAAAAGACAAACAAATTACTATCTAAAGTGAAAGTTTCTGGCGGTGGCAGGTGCAATGTTACCAATGCATGTCCGACCATCGCAGAACTTGCAAAGGCTTACCCAAGAGGAAGCAAACATCTGAAAAAATTGTTTGCCACTTTCAATAATCAACACATGATGGACTGGCTTTCGCAACGAGGGGTTAGACTAAAAGAGGAGCAAAATGGACATGTCTTTCCAATGTCTGATGATTCCCAAACTATTATTGATTGCTTTCTTAAGGAGGCACAAAAATTAAACATCCAGATAAATAAGGGTGCTCAAGTAGATGCAATTATTCCACATGGAAATAAGCTTAAAATTGTATTTAACAATGACAAGCAAGAATTTGACAAAGTAATTATCACCACCGGGGGAAGTCCTAAAAAATCGGGGTTAAATTGGTTGGAACAACTAGGTCATGAAATCGTCGATCCAGTTCCATCTCTATTTACTTTTAATATGCCTGGTGAAGCGATTAAAGAATTGATGGGAATATCGGTGGATAAGGCGATGGTAAAAATACAAGGCACCAAATTAATATCTGAGGGCCCATTACTTATTACCCACTGGGGCATGAGTGGCCCGGCCATTTTAAAACTCTCTGCTTTTGGAGCCAGGATTTTATCAGAAATGGATTATGCATTTAAGGCACAAGTAAATTGGGCGTGTGAACAAAATTTTGACCTTGTTTATCATCAGTTGTCGGATATTTCATACCAACACCCCAATAAAAACCTGGCTAACCATCGCCCATTTTCTATTCCCGACAGATTGTGGATTTTTCTATTGCAAAAGTCTGACCTAAAACCTGATAAAAAGTGGGGCGAACTTGGAAAGAAAGGCTTGAATAAATTGACGAATGTGCTTACGAATGATATCTATGAAGTGAAAGGAAAAACCACTTTCAAAGATGAGTTTGTCACTTGTGGTGGCGTAAGTCTTCAGAGTGTCAACATGAATTCTTTAGAAAGCAGGGTATGTAAAAATCTTTATTTTGCCGGGGAAGTGCTCGATATTGATGGTATCACAGGTGGGTACAATTTCCAGGCCGCCTGGACGACTGGGTATGTTGCTGGTAAGCTATCATGATATAATTATGAATTTCTATAAAAGAAATGGCTCAAGACCTAATGATCCTGAGCCAATTTCATCTCAATTTTAGAATGTAAATCAATAAAGAGTTTACATTCAAGACTATTTAAACATTTAACCAAAAAATATGGATTAACAATTCTAAACTTATTTTCCCGCTCCTTCTTTTAACGCA
>JBNLGO010000031.1:0-27709 GCA_050306095.1 Cyclobacteriaceae bacterium | reverse complement strand
TGATATGGTGCTGGCTGCCAATCACGCCACTCATGTAGTTAAGTCAGTAAAGCAGCTTGGCGTAACTGATCATCCCATGCAGGCTGGAGTGGATGTCAACAGTTCTATTTACGAGGCCCTTGCAATTTTAAAGAGCTTGCTGAGAGATATCAAAGTAGAAATTAAATTAGGGGATGTGCCGGAGATTTATGCCAGCAGTGGTGAGCTCGTTCAGGCATGGGTAAATATTATTAAGAATGGAGCGGAAAGCATCATTCAAAATAAAATAAAAGATCCAACGATCTGGATTAAGTCTGAAACTAAATCAGATAGTATAATTGTTAGGATAATAGATAATGGCCCCGGAATTCCGGATGAGCTGCGGAAAAAAATATTTCAACCCAATGTTACTACTAAAGTTGGTGGTTTGTCATTTGGGCTTGGATTGGGGCTATCGATTGTTGACCGGATAATGTCTGGTCACAATGGAGAGATAAAATTGAATAGTAAACCCGGTAAAACAGAATTTAAATTCATTTTGCCAATAAGGTAATCATTATGGAAAAGCTTTTTATTATTTGCGTTGATGATCAACGGGAGGTGCTAAGCACGCTTACACAAAATCTTACGACTTTTGAGAAACATTTTGTCATTGAAGATTGTGAAACGGCCGATGAGGCGTGGGAAGTGATGGAAGAAATTGATGCTGAAGGAGATTATTTGGCGTTGATAATTTCTGACCATGTGATGCCGGGAAAAAACGGTGTGGAATACCTCACTGAGGTAAAAAAAGACAATAGATTTAATAAAACAAAAAAGATACTATTAACAGGTCTTGCTACTCACAAAGATACTATTGAGGCGATCAATAATGCAGGAATAGATCGCTATTTGGAAAAACCATGGGATGGAGATCAATTAATTCAAATCATCAAAAAATTGCTCACCAGTTATGTGTTGAGTATTGGGATAGACTACAATGATTTGATGGATATAATGGATCAGGAAACACTTTATAATTCCTTAAAATCTCAAACCTGATTTATTTATTGGGTTCAAGCTTTCCTTGCATGAGAAGGTTGTAATCTTCACATGACATGTATCCATAATCATCTCCGTAAGGGCAGGTGTTGTACTCCTTGCCAAACAGACCTTCTTTAATGATTACTCCTTTCCCCTTGCAAACCGGGCAAACGATTTTTCCATACTTTTCGCAATCAATAATATTATGGATGTTGTAATTGTCAGGTTTGAGTTCTTTTGCTTCTTCTGGCATTTCTGAAGGAGCTTCTTCGGTAGTTTCCGTCTTTTTTAAATAGGCTTTTTCAGCTAAGGCAAGATAATCAGTACATTTATCAGAAAACTTTCCCTGGCTACCTTTTAGTTCCAGGTATTTATTAAGCCAGTTGATGCTTTGTTTGTATTTTTTAAGAAACAGGGAATTGACACCAAAATAATAGCATATATCCGGATTGAGCGATTGAGCATGGTCTAAAATAAATTTGAATTCTTCATCTGCCTGGGCATACTGCCCATTGTACATAAGTATAGAGGCGTGCTCAATCCTTTTATCAGCTTCTGCTTTGTCCAGTTTTTCAATTTGTGCAAAGGTGTTAGTAGAAATGAAACCCCAAAAAATGAAAAATAGTAAACACCTTCCTGTTTTAATTCTATGTCTTGTCATCATATTCCATTCTCTTCACAATACTCCTGCCAAGAGTAATTTCATCGGCATATTCTAATTCCCCTCCAATAGGTATGCCACGAGCAATCGTTGTAATCTTAATTCCTGTTTCTTTGAGTTTTTTTGCTATAAAAAATGAAGTTGTATCCCCTTCCATTGTGGGGCTCAGGGCCAATATAACTTCTTTAATAGTAGAATCTGCCGCTTTAACTCTTTTTAACAAACTTTCAATATTTAACTCTGATGGACCTATGCCTTCCAGAGGAGAGATCACCCCTCCAAGCACATGGAAATAACCATTATACTGAGCGGTATTGCGAATGGCTATGACGTCTGGAGTGTCTTCTACTACACAAACGATACTTTGATCCCTGTTCACCGTTTCGCATGTACATTCTTCGCTATCAGAAATAATATGGCAAATTTTACAATGTTTTGTTTTTTCGCGGAGATTTAAAAGTGATTGTGTGAGTTGTTCTGTGTCGCTTTTTTCTTGCTTTAATAAATGAAGAGCCAGCCTGAGGGCCGTTTTTTTGCCTATACCGGGGAGTTTTGAAATTTCATTTACAGCCTCTTCTATTAATTTTGATGGGTATTCCATTGGTAATTTTACTCCTCAGTATTTTTACAATATCACAAAATTACTGTTTTTTGTAGCAATAAATTTAATTTTAGCGCATTAATCAATAATTAATCTTTACGAACCTATGAAACCCTCCGGATCATAGATCTTGCTTCTATGAAACAGGAAATTATCCGGAAAGTTTTACCACAATCGCTCATGAAAAAAAGTATTAAAATTGTCGCAGGAGTATTATTAGCCATAGCCATTTCATATTTCGCATTTACTAAAATTAGTCAATACAGAGCTCACAATCTGAATGCTATTGCACCGGTAGATTCCGCCGCAATTAGGGCAGAACAATTGCCAAAGATTTCCCACAAAGTTTTGTATGGTGTCAATATAGATTCATTGGATATATATGAAGGAGCTGTACAGAATAATGAAAACCTGGCTTCTATCTTATACAATTTTAATGTAAGTGCACAGACCATTGCCGAAATAAGCAATTTACCCAAGGAGGTTTTTGATGTGCGAAAAATGAGAGCGAAAAAGCCTTATACCATCATTCATGAGAAAGACACTTTAAAAACTGCTAAATACTTTATCTATAAACCAAACCCTATTGACTTTGTGTTGTTGGATTTGGGAGATTCAGTGGTAGCAAACCAGGGAAAGAATAAGGTAGATACCTTGCTATTAAACCTTTCTGGCACCATTGAATATTCACTTTACCAAACCATTGTTGATTCAGGGGCATCACCTTTATTGGTGAATAACTTGGCAGATGTTTACGCCTGGGAGATTGACTTTTTTGGTTTACAAAAGGGAGACCAGTTTAAGGTAGTTTATGAAAAATACATGGTAGAAGGTGAGCAGGCAGGTATTGGCCCCATCAAAGCGGCGTATTTCAAACATATGGGAGAGGATTTTTATGCCATTCCTTATGATCAAGGTGAAGGTTTGGAGTTTTTTGATCAGGAAGGAAAAAGTTTAAGAAAGACATTTTTAAAAGCGCCATTAAAATACAATAGAATTTCATCTACCTTTTCCCATAGCCGACTTCACCCAGTGCTTAAAATACGACGACCTCATCATGGAGTAGATTATGCTGCGCCAAGAGGAACACCAGTTGTAGCGGTAGGAGATGGTTTAGTGACAAAAGCCGCTTATAGTGGAGGAGCGGGTAATATGGTGAAGGTAAAACACAACAGCAATTATGAAACGGCCTATTTACACCTTTGGAAATATGGTGCTGGAATTAAAAAGGGAGTACGGGTAAAACAAGGACAAGTTATTGGGTATGTAGGAAGTACCGGATTGTCAACCGGACCACATCTGGACTTTCGTTTTTATAAAAATGGTAAAGCTGTTGATCCGTTAAAAATCGACCCTCCATCAGCAAATCCAATTAAGGAAGAGGAAAAGCAAAATTTCAACAAAGTTAGTAGCTATTGGTCTGAAAAACTGGACAACATTATCATTTCCTTACAGCAAGAAATTATTTAAATACGAGGATTTTCTGAACTCTATTGAGAAAAATTATTATTTTTTCAGATATTAAAATGGTAAAATGAGAAAATGATAATTTTTCATGATTAAATACTTGCAATTTGGGGTGTCAGAAGAAAATGAGGGGTATAAAAATCAGGCGATCATCACCTCCAATTTGATTTTTGTACTGGCATTGTTAATGGGGTTTGTGGCCATCGGTCTATCCCATCACTTTATGCCTGAGCTGGTCTTTTTAGCTTATATCTTTGTCATTGGAATAATATTGAGCGTAGTTCTCAATTTCATTGGTTTGCCAGATGTTGGCAGGTTTTTATTTGTGCTGATTAATGCATTGGTACTTTCATTGCTCAATGCCATTCCGCTATCTCCTGGTGAAACGGTTATTCCCTATATCTATTTAGCCCAGGCTTCTATCATTGTGCTTCCGTGGATCATCATTGACATAAGAGAAGGAGCCTTTGTTTATATAGCATCAGTTATTCCTATAGCCTTCTTTATTTTCCAATCGTTCATTATTGATGTATTTACCATGGAGGTAAACCGACAGTTTTTGGAATCTGTGGTGATGGAATATTTCTTATATGGATTCTCCCTGGTAAATATTATAGGTTCGATGTATGTGCAATCATTCAGAAATGCAAAGAATGAGTCAGGAGGTCAGAAAATGCTGGAAGAGATCAATGAAAAATCCAAGAAAATGGAGGAACAGCAGAAGGAGATCCAAAATAAGATTGCTGAAATGAACACATCTCATAAAGTGGAAGAAGACAGAAGTTGGGTTTCAAAAAATCTCACCCAGATAGCTGAAATACTTAGAAATACGAAAGGTGAGGATCTTTATCCAGAACTGGCCAGGCAATTTGTACAATCACTAAAGGCAAATCAAGCAGGAATATATTTATTAAATGAAGATGACAGAGATCCTTACCTGGAAATAAAAGGATGTTTCGCAATTGACAGGGTTAAGCATATCGAGCAAAAATTTTCTACGGAGGAAGGGCTGCTTGGACAATGTTTTAAAGACAAAGATTTTATTTACATAAATAATCTTCCTAAGGAGCATTTAAAATTTACTTCAGGGTTAGGTAATGCCCCTCCAAAATATATGGCTTTTATACCTTTAATTGAAAACAATACAATTTCGGGGATTATAGAAATCGCATCGCATCAACCATTTGAGGAACGTGAAAAAACATTCTTCAGGCAAGTGTCAGAATCTATCGCTTCCTATGTTTTATCAAATACGATTAATGACAAAATAAAACTGCTGATAGAGCAAAACCAGGTACAGGCTGAAGAGATGAAATCACAAGAAGAGGAAATGCTTCAAAACATGGAAGAACTTCAGGCCACTCAGGAAGAAATGACAAGAAAGGAAAAAGAATATCAATCAGAGATCAAGCGGCTGGAAGCTGAATTAGAAACAAAGAAATAGATGATGGAAAAGTTGTTAAATCTAGGTGTGGATGATTCTCTTAAACCTTTTCAAAAAGGGCTGGTAAGAAATAGTAACCTTCTATCCTTATTGTTTCTTTTTATTCCTTTTGCAATCATTTTGATTTTATTTTTTCACCAACCAAATGCTATAGGTTTTACATTGATACTTTTTGTATCGCCACTATTAACCTGGTTTTTAAATTGGGTAAAGCTGACTTCATTATCCCGACCGGTATTTCTAATCGGTGGATTAATAAATATATCAATGACTCATGCCTATTTTGTATTACCAGGGCAAGATGTAATTTTTTATTTTCTCTACATACAGGTTATTTTTTTCGTATTGATATGGATTTTAATTGATGCACGTGAGGCAGTCATTCTTATACCAACAGTAATAATTATGCTGGCTATTTTCTTTTCATTTCAGCTGATTAATGATGTATATAATGCTTCAGAAAATGTGGATGTTCTTACATCCCCATTTATTAAAGTGGCCATATTGCTGTTTAATATTTCAATTACCTTAGTCACACTTTACACCGTTCAAAAGAAAAACCTCAACTCACAAAATAATATCAATGTTCTTAAAGCAGAATTGGAAGAAAAATCATCCGAACTGTCTAAAAAAGAACAAGAACTACAAGCTACATTAAATGATATATCTGAATCGCACAAGGAAGAAGATAGGCAAAATTGGGTTTCAAATGGTATCGCAAAGATCAATACCATCCTAAGAGGTAGTGAAGAGAATATTTTTAGAAAAATTCTTTTAGGCATCATTGATCATGCAAACTTATTGTATGGTGGGATTTATGTGATTGATAGTGAAGACAAGGAAGCGAAGTTTCTGGAGCTAAAAGCTAGCTATGGCTATAATAAGGAAAACATTCAAAAACGGAGAGTTGAGATAGATGATGGCCTGTTAAGCAGGGCATACCATGAGAGGGATATTGTACACATGATTGAAATTCCCGAAGAATATTCGAAGATTGAATCGGGACTAGGAGAATCTTCTCCGGGCACATTAGTAATTCTGCCTTTGATCTATGAGGAAAACATTGAAGGTATAATGGAAGTAGCCTCTTTCAGAATTCTTAAGGATCATGAAATAGAATATTTAAAACGAATGGCTACCATTCTTGCCAGGTTTATCGAATCACACAAATCTGATACGCAAACCAAAGAATTACTAGAGAAAACGCAGCAACAAACGGAGGAAATGCGAGCACAGGAAGAAGAGATGCGTCAAAACATGGAAGAACTTCAGGCTACCCAGGAAGAGCTCCATCGAAAGGAGCAAGAATACATAAACCGCATAAAAAACTTACAAGAGCAGCTTCAAAAATAACTTTTTTAAAAAAAATTACTATTTTAGTTATCCTATTGTAATTATTGACCCTACCACTGTACTGTAAATTTCCTATTATCCAGGAATATTAGGAGACTAATGTTTCGTTTTTATTAGTGTTATTGCTCGAATATAATATTCATCAACCAAAAACAATCAACAAAATGAAAAAAGGAATTTTCGACACAGGTGTAACTGCATCTCTCCCAAAATTTGTTAAGGACAAGGTGCGGCTTTCTAATCAAGTAGCGGTAATATTTGCCTTTGTAGGCATATCCTATACCGTATTTTCGTTTATTTATTACCCTTCATTAGCTATTTATCCTATTGGGTGCACCATTATTTCGCTGATGGTGTTTATGATCAATAAGCTAGGATTAATTCATTTATCCAGATTTATTCTTTCGTCATTGGTATTAACACTTGCCTTTTTATACCATGCGAATATTGTTCAGGAAGGCGAGCCTTTTATTACCTCATTATTTGTAATTCAATTTGTACTTACCATTATTCCATGGGTCTTATTTGATTTTCGTGAAACCCTATATCTAACTTCTTCTCTGGTAATCTGCTATGCAATACTGTTAAGTCAAAGCTGGGCTAATGGGTTTTTTAATATGGATCTTGATAGCTCCATTTACAGGGATGGGTTTTTGAATTACGCTTCTTATGGTTTTTCTATTATAATTTTGATTTCATGCTTACTCTTTTTACAAGTGAAAAATTTAAACTCTGAAAAGGAAGTTGGAACGCTTGTAAATGATGTGAAGGACAAGAATGATAAATTAGAGAAGCAAAAAAGTGAACTCAATAATACAATTATAGAAGTAAATAAAGCCCGTGAAGAGGAAGCGAAAAGAAACTGGATAAATGAAGGTTTGGCAAAAATGGAGGGGTATATTCGTGGAAATCATGACGAAAAGGTTTACACAAAATTAATCACGTTTATCGTAAAACATGCAAGCATGAATCAAGGAGGGATTTATCTCACTGAAGAGAGGGAAGGAGAAAATTTCTTTGTACTGAAAGGTTGCTATGCTTACGAAAGGGAAAAATTTGTTAATCAGACTTTTGATTTAGAGGAAGGGTTAATTGGTCAGTCTTATAAGGAAAAAGAACCTATATTGTTAACGGAAGTACCTAAAGATTATTTAAAAATAACTTCGGGATTAGGTGAAGCAACTCCTAATTGCATTTTTATTGTTCCACTCAAAACAGATGAGAGTGTTAATGGTGTCCTTGAATTAGCTTCTTTTAATGAAATTGAAGAACATGTACAGCAATTCATTATCCAGGCAGCGGAGCATATTGGTTCATTCCTTGAAAATTTTAGATATACCATTCAAACTCAGCAACTTCTCGCAAGAACACAAGTTCAGGCTGAAGAGATGAGAAGCCAGGAAGAAGAAATGAAGCAAAACATGGAAGAGCTTCAAGCTATTCATGAAGAAATGAATCGAAAGGAAAAAGAGTATATTGAAAAAATCAGTTTGCTTGAGCAAAAATTAGATATGATGTCTAAAAAAAACCAGGAGTTTAAAGCATATCAATAATAGCTGTCCATATACTTTTTTTGTTATTGTCAACGCGGGTCCATACAGGTCTTATGTATCCTGCATGGGCCGCTACATCAATATAGTCACCAAAGAAAGCATCATTTGACAAATTAAAAGAAGAGTCACTGATTTGGATGTTTTTAAAGGTGTCTCCACCATCATTTGAATAGGCGAGATACACATCTGTACCTGTATCATTATGATTTCTTCTGTCATAATAAATGATATAAATAGTACCTGATATCTGGTCAATGGTCATTCTGCTATAAAATTGATGTTTTTCAGTATTGTCATCATTGACTCGTATGGGTGCAGACCAGCTTTCTCCTGCATCTGATGACCTTATTAGCCAGACATCAGTATTCTCTTCTCCATTTCTTTGATCAGCCCAACTCACATATAAATCTCCATGACGGTCACCATAACTAATATCACAAGCTATGGATGGAAAGCTGGCATGTTGATCAATGCCAGGAATATTAAAATTCCATCCGCCTGATTGATCGGCAATGACTTTATCATCCTTTAACCACATTACCCCTCCATCTTCCGATTTATCAAAATATATTTTTTCATTCAATGTCCATACAATATAAACTTCACCTCTGGGACCTATAGTTGGCATGGCGCCTTTTGCTGCTTCATGTGTATTCTGACAGGTGCCTGATATATGATTGATTTTAATAGGTGGCACCCATGAATTACCTCGGTCATTGGAATAGGTGAATAATATTCTGGATGAATCATTGGGATTGCTGCTTCCTAACCGATCAAATTGCGTCCACGTAACATAAATATTGCCGGTAAATTCATCAAAAACTGCCCATTCATTATCGTGTTGGGTTGGCGGCATGTAACCAATAGATTTCCCTGATTTCCAGTGTCTGGCATTTTTGGAGGTTTGACATACCATCCTGTCAAGAATTCTGTTTCCATTCCATCCAAGGTCCTGGGGGTCTGAAAGGTGGAAGTAATAAAATTTACCTTCATTATCACTGATAACACAAGGATTTCCAAAAACTCCGTATTTTGATTTTAATTCCTTCTTATCCCAGGTCTGCCCAAAATCACTGGAATAGTATACCCAGTTTAAATCAGCACCAACAACCATATTGTTAGGCGAATTTAAGTTAATGGCAATACTGGGTTCACAAACATCTTCATTGTCACTTATCCTGACATTTTTATATTGCCCCCAACTTTGAGAACAGGAAAAGATAAGAAGTAAAATTATTCCCGAAATGAAATTCTTGAAAAAGGTGTGTTTCATGTTGCGAAGGTAAAACCATTCAATGAAAATACCTTTTTCAAGTAATTTTTTCAAAATAAAAGATGAATATGTTCAGGTAAGTCTATTGGCTGATAATATCGATTAATTCCTGCTGAGATAGTTTATACAAACTAATTCGTGAAAACCTACCTGTCACATAGGTGTTGCCCAAAATAGCCAGCCCCCCATCGAGGCTTTGAGTGACTTTCACCAGTGAATAAGGATTGTTAAAACCAAGCCTTTTAGATCCTTGTAATTCACCATTATTTGGGTCATAAAAATATAAGATGATCTGATTAGTCTTAGTGGTGGTACCAACCACCACAGAAGGAGTGCCATTAATGTCCACTTCTTTCATATCAAAGAATGCCCGCTGTGTGATCTCAGGGTGGTCATTTCCTGCAAAGTCAGTGCTTGTGTATAATTCTCCTTCATTGATACTTTCATTTGGAATAATAAAATTTTCCTTATAGCTGTACCGGGTCATGAAATAGTTATTGCTACCTGTATTAATTAAACCACTGACTCCTTCTTCACCTTTCTGAAAACCGTTGATAATTCCTGTTAAAGCAAATGAATTTTTATCTAAAAAATGAACGCTTAAGGTATAATTTGAATATCCATTGAAATAGTACCTTCCATCTGATTCTCCTGTAAAAAACGGAACTTTCTCTCCAGTACCATTTATATGTCCGTCGATTAATTCAAGAAAATCTTCCATTACAGGAAATCCTTCTGCACCTGCATTGGTTAAACCAAAGTTTGCGTCAAACTCGTTAAGCCGTGACTCCTGATTTTCATAGTCATAACTAAGGAGAATTGATCCACCGGCACTGGTCACAGATGCAGCAAGTGGAAATGAAATACCGTAACTGTTTATAACCTGCGGACTAGATGAAGAATCAGACACCTGATATAAGTTTGTAGCAAGAGACAGTTTATCCATGCAGAAAAAATAAAATGTTCCATTTTTTTCAATGATACCCGGTATAGGGTTTACATCATTTTCATCCAATTTAAAGTCCCATTCGAAGTTGCCTTCATTATCAACTTTCATCACATAGGCATTATTAAGACCGTAAGATCCAAGGATAAAATAAGAGCTATCAGAACTTTGTACAAAGTCGATCGGTGTAAATACATTTTCAAAAGTTTCGTCATTATAAATTTTCAGGAAACTTTCTGATGGTTTGATCTCTTCTTCCTCTTTGCAGGAGAAAACGGTCAATATGGTGAGCACCAATAAGGTATATATATTTAAATTTTTCATGTTTACAGTTGATTAAAAGGCAACGAAATCTTTAGAAGTGATAAATTTTAGTGGCATTACCACATTCAGTGATATCTCAATAGCATCAAGCTTGATGTCATCCTGTGCATCAAAAACACCACTTAAAAACTGGTTATCGATATACCTGGAGGATGAATTAGAAATGTTTTTCATTCCTAGTCGATAATTGGCTTCTATCCCAAAACGGGCATTGCCAAAATTTTGAGAGACGCCACATCCGAATATGAGGCCCCAGTTGCTTTTTTGATAAAAATCATTGATCTGTCCGGCATATTCATTTTTATCATTTATGGTATTGCCGCCGGTGGCGTTGTCTGTGATTTCTTCTTCCACACTTTTGGTGGCATGAAGTAACGTGCTTACAAAAGCGCCAGCCTGCACAAATGGTTTCGTTTTGCCACTAACTACATGATATCTAAAAGTGAGGGGCAGCTCCAGGTATTGAAGTTGATTGGTATGTGAATAGTTTAATTCAACACTTTTACTACCACCCTCCTGGGAGGTCCAGGAAAAGTTATTAGAATAACTGTATTGATATTTGGAGAATACGGGCTGTAATTGAGCTGAAAGACCTTTCAGAAACTCGAATCCAACGATAAATCCAAATTGATACCCGGGAAGGTTAAACTGGTCATATTGTTTTTCTCCATTTCCGGTTGAAGGAGTGTTGGTAAAACTAAATGTTCCAAAGTTTCCTGAAGGGTTTGGTTTGGTGAAGTTTGCGCCGGCTTTTATACCGATCCACCATTGGGTAGACTGGATGCCACTACTCGCAGAAGAGGGTTTTTTCTTCTGCTTATATTGACCGAAACATATGTTGACGGTCAACATGAGGATGATGATTAGCTGTGTTTTCATAATGGTTTTAGGTAATTAAACTTAAATTTGGGATTTTGATTGTATTAAAAAAACTATAATCTAAAGGATAGATTAGTTGTGTAATGTTACAAGGTGATGTTATCCATTTTGTGAATATTTGGAAATAGTCAATACAATTATAAATATAAAGCTGAATGATTTTGATCTATAGTCTAAAAAAATGATTTTTGGGTTAATAGCATTCTTACTACAACTGTTTGAAAGAATTGAGGAATGAATAAGAGAACAAATCTCATCACGAGGTTTTTAATTTGGCGTAGGCAACATATCAGTGATAACAGGTTTGTCAATATTCTAAGCATTATAGTAGGTGCTCTAGCTGGTCTGAGCGCTGTTGTCATAAAATCTTCAGTTCATTTTATTCAAGATTTATTAACTAAAGGTTTTCTCCCTCAATACTATAATCTCAACTTTGTTTTTTATCCTCTGATTGGAATTTTTCTCGTACTTGTTTTCAAAAAATTCATATTAAAGAAACCGATTGGACATGGAATTCCAAACGTCTTGTATGCTATTGGAAAAAACAATGGTATCATCAAGGGGTATCAAATGTGGTCTTCTGTTGTTACTAGTGCCTTCACTGTGGGATTTGGAGGATCGGTAGGATTAGAGGGTCCCACCGTTTCTACAGGTGCAGCTATCGGGTCTAACCTTGGTCGTTTCCTTCATTTGGATTTTAAGAGGATTCAGCTATTGATCGGTTGTGCTTCGGCTGCGGCTATGGCTGCAATTTTCAAAGCTCCGATTGCTGCAATTATTTTCGCTGTGGAAGTACTCATGCTTGATTTAACCATGACGGCGTTCATCCCTTTACTCGTTTCAAGCGTCACGGCAACTATTGTCTCATATGCATTTTTAGGTCAAATGTTTTTGTATGATTTTGATTCTAAAGCAACTTTTTCATTAAATGAGGTGCCTTACTATATATTGTTTGGCATCTTCACCGGCTTTATTTCCTTGCATTTTACCAAGGTATACTCACTTGCAGATCGATGGTTTGATAAAATAAAAGGGTGGTTTTTAAAATATATAATTGGCGCATTAATTCTCGGACTATTAATTTTTCTTTTTCCGTCCTTTTATGGTGAAGGGTATTCCGCCATTGATGCATGTCTTAAAGGCAATTATGATTATTTATTTAATCACACCATCTTTTTTGAATTTCATGATAGTCAAATCATGTCAATTGCATTGTTCCTGGCAATTATACTTTTAAAAGTTTTTGCCACCCAAGCTACTTTTGGAAGTGGGGGTATAGGTGGAATTTTTGCACCATCTATGTTTATCGGTGCTAATACCGGATTGTTTTTCGCCAACATCCTAAATATGGGCTGGAACTCTCCTGTTTCACCACAAAAATTTGCACTGGTAGGAATGAGTGGATTAATCGCAGGCGTAATTCACGCCCCTTTGACTGCCATATTTTTAATTGCCGAAATCACCGGTGGATACCACCTATTTATGCCGCTGATGATTGTATCAACGATTTCTTATGGCACCATTCGGTTTTTCACTAAAACATCCGTCTATACAAGCCAATTGGCGAAAAAGGGTGAATTATTTACGCATCACAAGGATAAAGTAGTATTGAGCTTACTAAAAGTTCCGGATCTTCTAGAAACTAACTTTAAGACTGTAAACAAAACTGCAAGTTTGGGTGACCTGGTGAAGATAATTTCAAGCTCTAAAAGAAATGTATTTCCTGTTATTGATGATGATAATACCTTCTGCGGAACAGTCCACCTAAATGATATCAGGAATGTCATATTCAAACCTGAGTTGTATGAGACCACTTCAGTAGTAAGTTTAATGAATACGCCACTTGCCATTGCCTCACTTGACGAGTCTATGGAAGATATAGTGGAGAAATTTCAATCTACTCAGCATTATAATATTCCAGTTATTGATGGTGATAAATACCTTGGATTTGTATCCCGGGCGGCGGTATTAACCAAATATCGAAAATTGTTGAAGCACTTTTCGGAAGATTAATTGGATCGTATTCCTTCTTCTGCTTGATGGAGTTTACTAATATCCCCAATGTCATACCAAATAGAATCAGCATCAAGGTAGCCCAGAATGGTTTCTCTTTTTGATAATTCAAGGTATGTCTCAACAATTGAAAATTTCCCTTCTGACTTCATGTGTTGGAAAATAGATGAATGGATGATGTGTATTCCGGAAAATGGAAAACCAGTTAAGTTTGAATTAGAACGGGTAATAATAGTTTTATCAGAGGAAAAGTTTTTCCATCCTGACAACTTCATGTTTTCATCAAACAAAAATGCTCTGGTTGATTTTCTTTCCCTCACGGCTAATGTTGCTAATGCTTGATTGTTTTGATGGGCTTTGAGCATCTTTTCAATATCAATATCAGTGATAACATCTGCATTGATAGCAATGAAATCTTCATCGTTGTCAAAAAACCAGGAAGCTTTTTTTATTCCTCCTCCTGTGTCTAATAGTTCTTCCCTTTCATCTGATATTTGAATGTTGAGGTTGAAATTATTTTTTTCAGCAAGGAAATTTTCAATCTGATCTGCCAAATGATGCACATTGATGATGAGGTCTTTTACTCCATATTTAACTAGGTGAAGGATTGTTCTTTCTAACATCGGGGTTCCTCCCACCTCTACCAATGCTTTTGGTTTTGTGTTAGTCAACGGTTTGAGCCTACTACCTATTCCTGCAGCAAAAATCATTGCCTTCATAATACCTCCTTTATTTCCTGCTCGCGATGCGAAAGAATGATGACAATGTTTTTTTCGTACTTATCTTTTAAATGAGCTGCTAATTGCTCCGCACAGTAAACTGAACGGTGCTGTCCGCCGGTACATCCAAAATTTATTTGCAAATTCGTAAAACCCCTGTCCAAATATTTATCAATGGATTGCTCAGTTAGTTGTACTACTGATTGTAAAAATATATCTGCCTCTCCGTCCTTTTTCAAAAAATCGATCACATCCTGATCTCTTCCGGTTAAATACTTGTATTGCTCGTATCGACCAGGGTTGTGAATTCCACGACAGTCAAAAATATATCCACCGCCATTTCCAGAGTCATCAATAGGGAGACCTTTTTTATACGAAAAGCTATTTAACCTAACTGTAAGAGGGATTTTAGCTGAGAATGATTTTGTAAACTTTTTAAGTCCCGGCGCTTTATTTAAATCCGTCAGCAATTGAGGTAAATGTTGCATAGAGTCAGGCAAATCACATTTTTTCAATACCGTTTGCAGATTTTTTAATGCATAAGGAATACTTTGTAAAAAATGTGCTTTGCGTTCATAAAATCCACGATAACCATAAGCCCCCATGGCTTGTAAAACTCTGATGATTACAAATCCGTAGAATAGTTGTTTAAATTCTTTAGGGTTAATTTTAATATGTTGGCTAAGCTGATCTAAATAATAGTCTAAAAGTTCATGTCGAATTTCCTCCGGAATATTGGCTTTGGCATCGTACAGCAAAGAAGCAACATCATATTGTAATGAACCCCTTCTACCTCCTTGATAATCAATAAAAAACACCTCATCATCCTTGATCATCACATTGCGACTTTGGAAATCGCGGTACATGAAAAAGTCTGAAGGAGCGGTTAGCAAATAATTAGTGAAGGTTTCAAAATCATTTTCCAACAATTGCTCATCAAATGAAACACCTGAAAGTTTTAAAAAATAGTATTTAAAATAGTTCAGGTCCCACATCATACTTTGCTTGTCAAAAGCAGCCCTGGGGTAGCAGTTTTCAAATGGCACATGCTTACTACCTTCTATCTGGAAACGTGGCAGCCAGTTGAGTACCTGTTTATATTTCTCTATTACTGACTTTGGAAATATTTTTTCTGTCCTTTTTTCTTTCAAATAATTAAAAAGAGTCATGTCTCCCAGGTCTTCCTGTAAATAGGACTTTCCGTCTTTAGTTTCAGAAAATATAGCAGGTACAGGTAAACCGAGTTGGTGAAATGATTTGGTAAAAGTAACGAATGCTTTGTTTTCTTTAACATCTTCATTGATCACACCAATGACACTTTTATGATGACTTTTTATACGATAGTACCTTCTATCAGAACCGGAAAGTGGAAGCAACGTAATACTATCAGGAAGCACTTTTGTTAATTCTAAAAAACTAGTTTTGAAATACTCAGAATAAATGTCTGTCAATTTTTTTTCGTTAATTTTATCCTACAAATTTAAACCAGTTTTATACATATCACCTCAAAAAGTCAAATGATTAGAAGATTTTTCAAAGAATGGTTGTTTAACGTAATGGCATGGATTTTAATCACAAATCTTTATGCGGTTGCCATTCTTACAAACATGAAAGTCTTGTTTCGCATTGCACACATAGAGGATGCAATAGTTGCCAATGATTTGGCGAAATATTTCGTTTCAAGTTATCATTATTTTGAAGCCACTCTCTTTGGTTTAATATTTGGTACATTGTTCTTTTTCTCAAACTACCTAATTGATCGAATTTTCGGAAGGAATATGCCTTTTGGTAAAGTGTTGTTTTTGAAGACTTTATCCTATGTGGTTGCCATGGTTTTGGTATTTTATTCTATGGGGGCAATCATCGAACTGTTGTATTTTTACCCAATTAATATCCATCAAATTTTTTCGGAAAATAAGGAAATGCAAGACCCGATTTTATGGATATCAGTATTTACCTTTATCTTATTCACGGCAGTATTGATCAATTTCCTGATTCAGATGAGTTATAAAATAGGGCCTAAAACGGTTTTCCCATTGTACTTAGGAAAGTATCACACCCCTAAAAGTGAGGACCGTATTATATTGTTTTTGGATTTAAAAAATTCAACAGGTATAGCGGAAGAATTGGGTCATATGAAATACAGTCGATTGATTCAGGATTGTTACCACGATCTCAACAATATTGTGTTTAAACTCAATGCAGAAATATATCAATATGTGGGGGACGAGGTGGTGCTTACCTGGAAAAACAATAAGAATTATCTAAGCAAATATGCTATTAGAGCAACTTTTGAATTCAAGAAAACCATTAATAAAAGGAAAGATTATTATCGTAAAAAATATGATCTGGTTCCTGAGTTTAAAGGGGGGCTGAATGTAGGCCGTGTTTCTGTGGCAGAAATTGGTGATATAAAGAGGGATATCGCCTATCACGGTGATGTGGTAAATACCGCAGCTCGACTTCAGGAAGCGGCAAAGCAGTATGAGAAAACACTTATGGTGTCTGAAAAGGTGATCGACGAATTAACAGACTATGAGGACTTGAAAGTAGAAGAAATGCCCACTATAACTTTAAAAGGTAAAAAGAGAAAAGTGAATGTGTTTTGTATAGAAGAAGGACAAGAAGAGGTGGCCGCATCGAAACTCACCACTGCTTAATCAGAGGCTTATCTAGAAAACTTTATCTACCATTGAATTTTAAGCTCAATTTGTTTTTCAATCGTAAATCCATTCACTACGGCGGGTTTCCACGCTGACCCTGTTGTGATGATATTTTCTAGCTCCTTCAACTCTTTTCTTGATAATTTTTCGATCGTACTTATTTCTACAACATCACCACTGTCTGTAACAAGCATTGTCAATTGTATGGTACTATCAGAAGGTACAAAGCTTAAATTATTCTTCAGATATTGGATAAACTCATCCATTCCTATTTCTGGATAGGGGCTTGGATTATCTTCGATATATTCCGTTTCAATTAATCGAGGAGCACTTGTAGGGGCTGCTTCGGCTCTTTTTGCTTTTTGCTTTTTCCTGGAAGCTATACTTTTAGTTTCTGTCGTACTTTCGTCATAAACTGGTTCTTCCTCCATTTCCTCATTGTAAGCAATGGATGATGGAATTTCGAAATCCTCATTTTGAATCTTGGCATCATCAGCAGGAAGCACTTCGGACGTAGCCACCCTGTTAATAGTCCCCGTTTCAGGAATGGGTTCTAATTGGGTTTCTTTAATTCCTTCATCTGACGATAATCCGGCAGAATTTCGACTTTCTACCGGCAGAATTTCCGACTTTTCATTTTGGCCAAAACTTTCTGTTTCTTGTTTATTTATTTGTGGTTGTTCTTCATTAGGTACATCTGCATAGGCAAGAACCTCGGATGATGATGCTTCTTGATCACCTCCATCTTCAACTTCTTTTTCCTCCATCAAAGCAAGGGGAGCATCATTTTTATCTTCTTCTATTTTCTGAATGGTTCCGGCAATAGTATCTTCAGCTTTTGGTTCAGAGGCAGATTGATCCAATTCTGACGGACCCTTATTTTCTACTTTCGGTGCTTCTTGTTTTACGATGTTAGTTTCATCTTTCACATCCACTACATAGAATATGGCAATTGTTGCTGAAATTAATAGCGCCAATACAGCCGCAGCCCTCCAATAACTAAAATGGTTATTCTTCTGTTTTTGGAATAGCCTACCTTGAAGCTCAGCTAAATCAGATTGTAAATTTTCTGATGAAAGATTTTCAATCCCCTCCAAAGCTTCCGTTTCAAAATCATCATCCAGGAGCTTTTTCTCAAGGGCATGCTGTTGTTTCTTGCTCAGCTTGCCTTCAAGATAGTCGTTAAACTCCTTAGGTGATGTCGGTTTATTTTGATCCGATGTTGACATTGCTTTTTTCTAAACAGATTTTCAAATTTCTTTTACCATTTTGTATATAACTCTTTACCTTTTTCAGGTCAAACCCTAAGCTTTCCGAAATCTCCTGGTAGCATTTTTCTTCCAGATAAAATTGGGCAACGCATAGTTTTTGTTGCTCATTTAGCTTTTCCAGGCACTTTTTTAAAGCATCTTCATCTTTATCAATAGCTTGCCCATTATCATGATGCATTTCATAAGTGCTTTCCATAAATAAGGTGGCATCTTTTTTTAATTCTTCTGTTTTTTGCTGCTGAGACTTGCGGACTCTTAATTTCATAAGGCAAAAATTTCGCGCCAACACATGTAGCCAGCTTTTAAAATTTTCAACTTCATGTTTTAATAAATCTTCCAGTAGCTTTTCATAAATCTGCATCACCGCATCTTTGCTTTCTTCCCTGTCTTGTAAATATTTTAAACAAACACCATAAACCAAGTGCATATACCTGGAATATAGCTCAGACAGGTGTTCTGCATTTTCAGAATCTCTAAACGCCTTTATAAGCTGATCATCCGGTATTTCTGTGTCGGCCTTTCTAAAAAACATTTGGGTTAGAAATAGATAGTTTTTTCAAACATCGAAAAAAGTTAATCAAATTTTATGGAATCCCGGGAAGGGCTGCATCATAATGTCAAAATAAAATAATTCAACAAAACCCAAATAGGGCAATTTCAAGGAAATAACAATTAAAATTTAAAAATATGAAACGTATAGCAGTGTTTTTTGTAGTGGTGGCCATAGCATGTACTTCATTTGCTTTTGGTCAGAGGAGAACGATTACGGGTGTGGTGAAGGATGAATCAAACACACCTATTCAGGGAGTAAATGTAATTGTAAAAGGTACAACCTCAGCAGTAATAACAGACATAAATGGAACATACAGTATCAAGGCTACCAGTCAGGATGTATTGGTATTTAATTTTATAGGCTTTGTATCAGAGGAAATATTAGTAGGTAATAAGACTAAAATAAATGTTACACTAACCGCAGATACAGAAGCTATGGAAGAAATAGTTGTGGTTGGATATGGTACAAACAAGCGTAAACATAAACAGGAAAGAAAAAGTCTATCAGAACCAGGTAGAGTAGCAGAAAGCAGGTCTGCAGACGGGTATCATTCTTATAGCAATGCTGCACCGGTTTATGATAAGGTGGCGGTACAACATAATACGGAAGGGTATTCTACCATCAGCGAAAATGAATTTAAAAAACCTCAGGACGCTCCGTTATCTACTTTTTCAATTGATGTGGATGCGGCATCTTATTCAAACCTGAGGAGATTTATTAATAATGGATCAAGACCACCTAAAGATGCAGTACGAGTAGAAGAAATGATCAACTATTTCAACTATGAGTATCCACAACCACAGGGTGATCACCCTATTGAATTGGTAACAGAAATATCTGATTGCCCATGGAATGAAGATCATAGATTGGTGCATGTAGGATTGCAAGGAAAAAAAATACCAACAGATAATTTACCAGCTTCGAATTTAGTGTTTTTAATAGATGTTTCTGGTAGCATGTCGTCTCAGAATAAATTACCTCTTTTAAAATCTTCCTTTAAATTATTGGTAGATGAATTGCGACCGGAAGACAGAGTGTCCATTGTAGTTTATGCCGGGGCTGCGGGCATGGTACTTCCTTCAACCAGTGGAAAAGAGAAAGATAAAATCATTTCTGCTCTGGATCGATTGCAAGCTGGTGGTTCAACAGCCGGTGGTGCCGGTATTCAATTAGCATATAGTATTGCGGAAGAATACCTGGTAGATGGAGGAAATAATCGGGTCATACTAGCCACTGATGGTGATTTTAATATTGGCGCTTCCAGTAATGCCGAGATGGAAAGATTAATTGAACAAAAACGAAAATCAGGTATATTTTTAACAGCACTTGGTTTTGGAATGGGAAATTACAAGGACGATAAGATGGAGATTTTGGCCGATAAAGGAAATGGAAACTATGCCTATATCGACAATATTCAGGAAGCTGAAAAGGTACTGGTGAATGAATTTGGCGGCACCTTATTTACTATTGCCAAGGATGTGAAACTGCAAATTGAGTTCAACCCTGAAAAAGTACAAGCTTACCGATTAGTGGGGTATGAAAACAGGTTGTTGGCGGACGAAGATTTTAATGATGATACAAAAGATGCCGGCGAACTAGGTTCCGGTCATACGGTCACAGCTTTATATGAAATTATCCCTGTGGGAGTGGAGAGTGATTTTACAAAAAGTGTCGATGCTTTAAAATACCAGCAAAATAGAACAAAGGTAAAAGGCTCTGCAAGTGAGGAATTGATGACTATTAAATTTAGGTATAAAGATCCGGAAGGAAGTAAAAGCAAAATGATTGAAAAAGCAGTGATTGACACTCATATTCCTCTGGAAAGAACTTCTGATAATTTCAGGTTTTCAGCAGCAGTGGCGGAATATGGGATGATTCTTCGCGATTCTAAGTTTAAACAAGACGCTGACTTTGATGCAGTGGTAAAATTAGCTGGTGAAGCTAAAGGAAAGGATGAAAATGGTTATCGCGCTGAATTTATACGTTTGGTCAAGTCCTCACGGTTTTTAGCTGTTAGGTGATTTTTTAAACTAGAAAGGGGCTCACCGCCCCTTTTTTAATTTCCCTATTTTATTTAAAAGAATTGCAGTCAGTCTTCTAATCTTTCAGTATTTCTACTTCTACACGTACATTTCTACTGGCTGATTCCGATTTCTTATCATAAAGCATCTTTTTTCCTCCCCAACCTTTCATTTCCATTCGTTTTCCATCAATTCCTTTATTAATCAAATACTTAGCTATAATAGCTGCCCGCTCTAATGATAATTGTTTTGCTGAACCAGTGCCCTGAATATTGTTTGGTGTTACTTCAAACAGATTGTTGTCATCTTCTCTAAGCTTAATAAGTTTTCCAGGAGCGTTTCCATTGGTATGCCCATGTATTCTAATTTTAAGGTTTTCATTTTCCTGAAGCATATCCAGCAGGCTGTTCAGTTCAAACTTCGACTCTGGTTTCATGATGGCGGCATCATTGTAAAAATAAACATGATACATGGTGATAATATCACCAGCTTTATGTCTTACCAGCTCAAAATTGACAATTGTATTACCTTTACCATCCTGAGATACATTGGGTTCGCCGGATGCCGTGGGGTCTTCCAGATCAAGTGTGGTTTGTTGTTTTACATACCCAAAAATATCACAGATTAATAGGACATTCTTTTCCGCAGTTCCAGGATCAGGCACAAGCTGGGGTTTATTTGTTTCCAAACTGGTCATCACTTTGTTCCTTACGGCATCAACTACTGAAACGTATCCTGGCACTTCTTTTAGTGTAGTGGCACTGACTACATTAAAGATAAAAGGATAACCTTCTCCCTCTAAAGGTTCTTCCTCAACAATCGGGATTTCAATTTTTGGAGCCTGGTTTTCAGGTTTTTCTGAGGGGTCTTCAAAAATCTCCTGCTCTTGTATATTTGAAACTGCTCCTGATTGACTTTCAATGTCTATAAATCCATCATTACTTACAGATGGTTTTACGTTTTTAAACACCCATGCATTTGCAAATTCTGTGGTCTCCCGATATTCTATCCATTTTGATTTTATAAATTCCAGATCCATCGAGTAGATCACATATACATAGTGAATGCTTTTGTTAGGGTTGACTCCAACTTTAGAATTTTCACCTTTTGAATTAATCAAATTAGAATACCGGACTGCATTAGAAGGCAAATTAAATGCACCTACTACCAGGTAATATCCTTCGCCTAATACAGGGATATCGTCTTGATATGTTGGTGAAGACTGGCTAACAAAAGGGGCAACAATAAAAAGATTGATAAGTAATATAAAAATTGACTTATGGTAATGTTTGTTCATAAGAGTGGTGGTTTTAATTCTACCGGAACTTAGCCCTCTGGAAACTACCGGTTAATACATAGGTTAATTTAAATGAAGTAACCAGAATCTGGTCATTATCATTTGTATTGCCTCGTATATTATCTACATGTTCATGGCCGTAACCAGCAAGTGTTCGATAGGTGTTTCCATCATATGGAGAGGTATATGAAATCTCTCTTGTTATCGACAATATTTTTTCTTGGTTTCTAACAGCACCACTTGCGCTGGTAGGCTCAATTGATCTGTCAGACATGACCTGTGCTAATTCGCCATCTAAGGCACCTAGATCGACAAACTTTCCACTTACATCATCTATGTAATCGAAGAATAGGATTTTGTATCCGATTTCAAAGGCAAAGTCCATTCGTTTGTTTAATTGAACCCTTACACCCACACCAATGGGTACAGAGATTTGAACAGGCCCGTATGTTTCGCCTTTTTCAATATCCTGATTACTAAACTGACCTTCCGTTCCTAACTCCCTTAATTTTACCCATTTTCCAGCGTCAGCCATAGGAGTAGGTGGCCCTGCATTGTGATAATTCATTTCAGGTACTAGTCCCTTTGGTTCATGGTAAAATACCGCTACACCAGTAAATACATATGGAGTCCATGGAACCCGATTTAAAAACGTACCGTGATTACCAAAAATATCCCATATCCCCTGAGCTGAAAACTCATAAAGGTTATTTCTAAAACTTAAATTTCTAGTATATCGGAATATACCCTGGCTCCTATCATTAGGATCAGCTGACTCAAAATCGTCGCCCTTAATTCTACTCCATGAAAATCCACCTCGAAATGATAAATTAGGTGTATATCGATAAACAGCATAAAGGCCTACTCCCGGACGGGTAAATTTAAAGTCAGTGCTTCCCCAAGCTGACCTTGGTGCCAAATCACCAAAGTAATTATTAAAGTTGATATTAAATTCTCCAGATAGGTATCTTTTGTTTTTTGAAAAATGAATAGACCCACCTTTGTACTTAGAAATTTGCTTATTCTTTTTTTTCAGATAGGACTTTTTTCGTTGGCCATAGGCATCATCAGAAAATGATAATGCTCCAAAAATCAGTAGAAAAATAAATGCGTATTTTATCTTCATAGACATCAGGTTGCCGGGATTATATTCAGTAAATAAACAACTTTTATAGGAATATATTAATTATTTATGGATAAAATTGAAATATTACCATATAAAATTATTGTTTAGTCACTTGATTGAAATGTCATTTTTGTGCGGGAAACCCTTAATTATCAAACCAACTTTGCTGTTTTTGAACTTTAAGATCTTTCAAAAGAGCTGACTTAACATTGATGGTTAAATTGTAATATTCGTAGCGCCCGAAGGGTGACCATTGGAAAGACATAACCCAGCAATGCAAGTCTCTATTAACACTAAAATTCGTTTGAGTAATTTCTTTTCGTTGAAAGTCATAACCGGAACTAAATGTGATTTTCCATTGATCAGTCAGGTTTACATCTCCATTTAAACTCATGACCTGAGTAATCCGGGTATCCTCGAAACCTCTTTTACTATAGCTGATATTGTAATTCAGGTTTAATGACCACGGAATATCGAAGTCAACATATAATTGAGGATTATCCCGTACAAAATCACGGACGGAACGTTCTTCATTGGTTAACTCCGCATCACCACCCATTTCATCAAGTTGATCTCCTGTGTCTTTGGTGCCTTTTGGTTTTAATCGTATGCTAAGCCCCAATCGTGCATTTGAAATCTGTCCGATTCCCTTCCCTGCATCCCAGGCGTAAATGTTTCGCTGATGTTGTACATACCTTGTTTCCCCACGGCTATCTATATAAGTGCTATCAAGTTGATAGATGTAGGGGTCTATTGTTGAAGCAAAATTTACATTCAATTTATTATTGAACAATTTGGTTCTGGCATTAAAATTAATTCTGCTGAGTTTAAAAGAATCAGCCAGGAAGTTGTATCCTGTACTTAAATTGAAAGCATCAAATATGCTAACTTTCTTAAAGTCGTTGACGGAGTCCTTTTTCGATTTGACTTTCATCTCCAGGTTGTTTGTTAGATTTAAACCCAAGGTGGCACTTTGTCCGGAGGTAGGGATACCATAAACAAACCCATCATATAATCCCAGTCTTTTTGTTCTTCCAGTAGAATCGACGGTAACATCTTTATAATAATTAAACCGATCTGCTGAAAAATCTGGTGAGAAACTCATCGATACACTTGGACGCATCACGTGCCGGATAGCATTGATTTTGCCCTTTTTAAAGTAAGCCGTTCCATAAACTGTTGTATTCAATGATGCCCCACCACTATACTGGTATAATCTGTTAAATCCAGATAATGTATCGATTTTCACACCACCTAAAACCGGATCATAGTCATTGTACCTTAATTTTTTAAAATACCATGTTTCACTGTAATTGAAAGATGGATTAAAGGTGAAATATTTAAAAGCCTTAATGGTAGTGCTTACAGGTATTCTATGTTGTACACCATTTTGCGCCCGGTCAAATAACAAACCAAAATTTGATGGTTTAAATGGTATGACATCACTTGATCTATCTTCAATCCCAACAATTTTAAAATCACTAGGCGCAGTCACACCTTTATTGTTGATCTTATTTGTTGAAGCCAGGTTCCAAGAAACACTTAATTTTTCTAGAGGACTGTTTTTACCACTGTTTAAAAATTTGAAAGGATAGATCCTGTTCATCGATATAGATGTTTCAGGAAGTAATAAGTTTACTGCCTTCGTCTGGACATTTTGTTGAAATCTACCCCTAACTGAAAGACTAAAGGGTGTCCCTCTAAGCGTAGTAGAATAGGAAATACTTGAATTATAATCTTGTTTAAGTGTATTGGTCAGGTTTATTGTAGGGTTATTTTGGTTATAAGAAGAAGTACCAAAATTTGCAGATGCCGAAAACCGACTATTCCCTTTTGATTTTGGTGAATGACTCCAGTTCAACCAAAAGTCTTTTGTTACGGTAGAATCTGTGGCACTTAATGCTGTTTGATTGTTATATCTTATGCCAAGTCGACCACTAAAGGCATACTTTTTAGTATATGCCGATGATAATGAAACTCCCCAGCTTCCCGTAGAATAGATGTTTCCCAAAACTTCTAAATCAGCATATTCACTCATGGCAAAATAATACCCTCCATTTCGCAGGTAAAAACCCCTTCTTTTTTCCTCACCATAAGTAGGAACTACTACACCAGAAGCTTTTTTATTAGGCATGGGAAAAATTCCAAAGGGAAAACCAAAAGGGATAGGAATGTTTTTTACAGCAAAATGACCTGGACCGGTTACGACTTTATTTCCTGGAATCAGTTTGATTTTATCTGTTTGAATATGGTAGTGAGGTTCAGGGCGATTGCAAGTGGTGTAAATAGCGCCTTTGATAAACATTTCATCATACTGGTTTTTATAGACCTGTTTTCCACGCATATTAGCATCTCCCTGCGTAGTCACTACTCCCTTGCTTACAGCTTTTTTAGTTTTAAAATTGTAAGCCATTTCGTCAGAATAATAGATTTGCTGTCCGTCTTTGAAAACCGGTTTACCAATCACTTCACCCGTAGAGTCCGTATAGCTTCGGGCTTTCATAATATTGGTTTTATAATCAATCTCTACTTCCGCTGCCGTAATCTCGATATCTCCATAGGTGATTTTAGCGTCTCCATATAGCTTGACAATTTTTGTATTGTCATCGATGTTAATAGAATCATTGGCAGAATAATCAATCGTAGTTTCAATGCTACTTTCTGAGGACTCACTTTTCAGGGTATCAGCCACTACTTTAATAGAACGAGTAGTATCAAGATTTACTAGCCCTGTATCAATTGGTGTGAAATTTGAATATGGAATGGAATCAGGGGCTTCAATATCATATTCAATCTGTGCAATAGCGCCTTGAGCCAAGCAAAAGTAAAAAATGACAAAGAAACTAAATTTTAAAATATGCACCCGCTTTTCAGTTTTTCAGAAAAATTTTCAATTTTACGTAAAATTACCGCATCATTTAATAAGAATCGAAGAATTGTCATGAATATTGTAAGAAATGGTCTGATTGCGCTGATATTTATTCTTGGATCCTTCACCACAGTAGATGTAAGAGATATAAAAGTAAATCGGGTAATCATTGATGCCGGACATGGCGGCAAAGATAATGGAACTAGCGGGTCTTTTTCAAAAGAAAAAGATGTTGCATTGCAAATTGCGCTTGAATTAGGAAATACCATTAAAAAATATCTCAATGATGTGGAGGTAATTTATACCCGCGATGACGACACCTTTATCGGGTTAAAAGAACGGGCCAATGTGGCAAATAGAAATCATGCCGATTTATTTATTTCTATTCATTGCAATGCAGTAGATCAGCACAAAGAAAAAAGCTACGGCACAGAGTCTTGGGTAATGGGTCCTCATAAAACAGAAGTAAACCTTAAAGTGGCCCAGCGGGAAAACAGTGTAATATTGCTTGAGGAAGACAATGCGGAGAAGTATGAAGGTTTTGATCCAAATGACCCGGGATCATATATTCTTTTTTCCTTATACCAAAATGCCTATCTTGAAAATAGTTTAAACCTTGCCGATAAAATCGAGAATCAGTTTTCTGAAAGGGTAGGAAGGTATAGCAGAGGAGTGAAACAGGCGGGGTTTGTGGTGCTTTATCAAACATCCATGCCAAGTGTGTTGGTAGAAGTTGGTTTTTTAACCAATAGTAAAGAAGAAAAATACCTAAACGATAAGTTAGGACAAACGTATATTGCATCGGGGATTTTTAGGGCTTTCCGGGATTATAAAGATGAAATTGAATCAGTTAACTAAACCATATTTTTGTGCGAATTTCTAAAGAAGTTAAAGTAGGCATACTCGCAGTTGTCTCCATAACTATTTTATATTTTGGTTTTAACTATTTGAAAGGAATAGATTTCCGGTCATCTACCAATCTTTATTACTTGGTATTTGACAAAATAGGCGACTTAAAGCCTTCGAATCCTGTTGTTGTTGAAGGCTTATCAGTTGGTAGGGTTGGAGACACCTATTTGTCCCAGGAATTAAATAACAAGATCATTGTTGAAATTGAAGTAGAAAGCGATGTGAAATTAAGTCATGGCACTATTGGTGAATTATATAGTGTGCTAATGGGGGATACAGGTATTAAATTGAAATTAAGCGGAACAAAGCCACCATATTACGAGGATGGAGATACCCTGCAAAGCTTTTATAATGAAGGGTTGAATGGAATTTTTTCTAAGGCAGAAGAACTAGTTGGTAATGATGCAGGTTCGCTTTTTGACAGCCTACAATTAACACTCGCTTATTTAAACAGAACACTTGTTTCTGCGACTTCGGCAATGGAAAGCGTGAGAACAGTCATTGAAAAAAATCAATATAATATAGGGGGGACACTATCGAACCTTAAAAAAGGAACCGATAGTCTTACTTTTTTAATAGCTGATGCCCGACAGACCATGCAAGGTTTTTCACAAGTTTCAGATTCACTCAAAGCGCTTCAGCTCAATGAAACCCTGATCAAGGCACAAGCGATGATGGATGGAATTTCCACCAATATGGATGCCATTAAAAACCAGGAAGGAAGTATGGGAAAATTGTTGTATAACGATTCCCTATATAATAATC
>JBNLGO010000030.1:0-28156 GCA_050306095.1 Cyclobacteriaceae bacterium | reverse complement strand
GATGGGGTAATTGCAGATAATGAAAAATTCGGCCATCAGGTTGCATTCAATAAAGCCTTCAAAAACATGGAACTGGGAATTCATTGGGACAATGAATTATACAAGAAATTATTAAAAATAGGAGGAGGAAAAGAACGACTGAATCACTATTTTGAAAATACCGAATGGCCACCACAAGTTGAAAGTAGCTCATCATTTATCAGGGGTATTCACAACCTAAAATCAGAAATTTATTCAGAAATCATAAAGGACGGGAAACTGGAGCCCAGACCTGGTGTGATTGAACTCATGAATGAATTGGTCAATGCAAATATCCCATTTGGAATATGTTCTACCAGCAAAAAGGAATCAGTTGAAAGCTTAATAAGCGCCTTACTCCCAAAGAAAATTCTTGAATCCATATCCATTTTAATTGCCGGAGATATGGTCACTCATAAAAAACCTTCTCCTGAAATATACCTACAAGCAATTCAATCCTTGGATATATCACCTCAAAATTGCCTCGCCATAGAAGATAGTAAGGTGGGATTTAAATCGGCTAAAAGTGCGGGATTAAAAGTACTTATCACTAAGTCTTACTACACAAAATCAGAAACTTTTAATAGTGCAATAAAAGTGTTAGATGATCTTTCTGGTTTTAACTTAAACGACCTTTTAAAATTATAGTCCCTACCTCCGGATAAAAGGGAAAACCATCACCTGATTAAAACAATAAGGTTTTTTATTGGTTTTAATAGTCACTTTGGTCTGGTAATTGTGCCAAAAATTTGCAACATAAAACGTATAACCATGAAAATAGTAAAAACAGTATTCGGATTACTGCTGTTGTTAGCGCTGATTATTCCTGCCAACACAGCATTTGCTGGTAAAGATCCCAACAAACAAGCCAGCAAGGAAATGAAAAGAAAAGCGTATAAAAAAGCGCGAAAAGAAGCCAAGAAGTACAAAAAGAAAGATTGGTACACCGCACCTGGCGCATTACCCATGGACAAGCAAATAGAAAGAGCTTGGGAATTGCAATATTTATTAGATGATAATGGGTACCCACTGTACATCGTAGCAACTGGTAATTCTGTTGCAGAAACCCAATCTGCAGCCAAACTTCAGGCCACCGAATTAGCAAAATTAGAATTAGCAGGATTAGTCCAGACAAATGTTGCTGCATTAATTGAAAACAGTGTGGCCAACCAACAGTTGAATGCTGAGGAGGCCGCTTCCGTAACGAAAACAGTTGCTGCATCAAAGAATATCATTGCCCAGGAAATTGGTCGGGTCATCGTCATGTTTGAGATCTACAAAAGAATTGATAAAAATGTAGAATCATCTGTGAGAATAGGATACAATAGTGAGATGGCAATGGAAACGGCAAAAAAAGTTATCCGAAAACAACTCGAAGAGCAGACAGATATTTTACATGAAAAGCTAGATCGCCTGATGGATTTCTAAAAGCTCTATATGATTCCGAAAACCCTCATATTATTTTGTGTCATTTTCTTGCCACTCAGAAGTACCTTGGGCCAGGACTTGATAAAATCAAAAGGTACTGCCCAAATGGTGCTGGATGATGATATAAGTAAGGAGGAATTAAAGGAGGAATTGAGAATGCAGGCTAAACTTGATGCAATTGAGCGGCAATTTGGATCAATAATAGAGCAAGAATCGAGAATAGAAATAAACGAGGGTGGGACAACTTTCGACATAGTGGGCGATCGCTACCTAAAAGGGGAATGGCTCCAGACTACGAAAGAAAAGTTTACTGAAGAGTATAAAAAGGTAAAAACCAGGGGGAGTAAAAACAAGATTGAAATTTGGCTGAAGTGTGATATTGAGGGGGTGATCAGGGAGATGGCACATCCTGAAATCAAGTTTGAATTCACCACTACCAATTGCCCGGATAAATTATGCCGAACGACAGATTTTATTGAGGGAGAGTCTATGTTTTTGTTTTTTAACTCACCGGTAGAAGGATATTTATCGGTCTTTACAGTGGAAGGGGAAGAGGCATTTAGAATACTTCCCTACCAACAAATGCCAGTGGATTTCGGTCAACATATTCCAATAGAGTCAGACAAAGAGTATATGTTTTTCAGTGCAGATGAAAAGCATGATTATTTTGAAGAATTTTCACCGGATTTTGCCGATGAATTAATCATGACCACTGAAATGGAAAATGAATTTATTTACCTCTATGTGATATTCTCTACTAATAAATTTATAAAACCCACCCTTAATCAATCTTATTCAAGTGAAGAGAGTGATTTAATTGTTCCCGGCTCACTGCGGGCGGAGGAATTTGAATCGTGGTTAGCAGAAAACCGGATCCTCAACCAGGATTTTTATTTCAAAAAATTGCGATTGAAAATAAGTAAGTAAATCAACCTGACAATAAATCAAATATGAAAAGGTTATTATACCTTTTGCCCATTGTCCTCAGTTTTGGGTTTACCCACGAAAGGAGCGTGGATGAGATGCTACTCCCGGCGAAAGAAGATTATCATTGGGGGTTTATTAATCAAACAGGGTCATGGGTGATCCCACCTCAATATGACGATGCCTATCATTTTTCGGAAGGTCTGGCTGCGGTAAAAAAATACGGTAAATGGGGCTACATCGATCATAGTGGCCAGTGGGCTGTAGAGCCAAAGTTTGATAAGGCCAAACCATTTTCTGAAGGCTTGGCATGTGCAGTAGAAAATAGTAAATGGGGATATATTAATCATTCCGGTGAATGGCATTTTACTCCCAAATTTTATGTGGTAAGTTCCTTTTCAGATGAGAGGGCTTTAATAAAAACACAAGAAGGGTATGTCTATATTGATAAAGCCGGAAATTTATTGATCAACCATGCTTTTGAGGAAGCACTTCCATATTCTGAAGGCATGGCAAGTATCACACTTAAAGGTCAAAAAGGATATATTGATCGCCATGGCAACTGGCTGATCATCCATAGTTTTGACGAAGCCTTTTCTTTTTCTGAAGGTGCTGCGCTCATAAAAATTAATAATAAGTATGGCTACATTGATACCAAAGGAAAAGTATTAGTCCATCCTCAATTTGATGATGCCAGTCATTTTAGGGAAGGAAAAGCCGCAGTTAAAAAGAATGGTGTTTGGGGATATATCGATAAATATGGAGATTATGCTGTTCAGCCAAAATTCGAAATGGCTTATCCATTTTCAAACGGTCATGCCGTTGTTCGATCAGTAGGCCGATTTGGATTGATCAATAAATACGGAGATTGGCAAATCTCACCTGATTTCAAAGGATTGGGTAGGGATATGCTAGCTATTTCGCTAGATAAAAAAGTAGAAGAATATGTGCGGTTCACCTTTTCTTCATGGCAAGTCAAAGGAGAATATGAAAAGACGGCTGATTATGTAGATCGCATGAATGAGGTCAACCGTGAAGACAAGATCAATCAGTTGACACATGAGGCAGTTTTACATCTTGCCTCGGAATATGTAGATCTTTCCAGCGCTAAAATTGGTCTCTATGATGCCGATTATGAAAAGTTTAACATCTATATTCCGGGTGCAAAAAATATACGACTTCCTGTTCCGCTAAACATGGCGAGGGAATTTAAAGAGAACTGGCTCTATGTGGAATTAGAAAATGCGGATTACTACCTGACCGGAGATGAATTCATTGTAAAATCACTGGAGGCCCATTATCGAGGGGATACCTTTTATTATGATATTTTGGAGGATAAACAGATCAACAATCCAAAGATCATTGATATCAGAAATAATGATATGGATTTATCTATTCCCATAGCCGAGAGGGTATTGGTCAATGAACCGGCCATCAATGAAGATATCGTAATAATCGGTGAGTCTGATGTAGATCACAATATTCCTGTTTTCAAATATGCTAATTCCAAGACATTTGCTTTGGTAATCGGAAACCAGGATTACAGCTCCTATCAAACAAATCTTGGTTCAGAAAGCAATGTTGATTATGCGGAAGTAGATGCCATGATATTTACGGAATATCTCAAGAAAACTTTGGGTGTTCCCGAATCCAATATTATACAGTTAATCGATGCCACTTCCGGGCAAATGAAGCAAGCGCTTTCAAAAATGAGCGCTATTGCCAATGCATTTGAAGGGGATGTTAATTTNATATTTTACTATGCAGGTCACGGATTGCCACATGAAGTTACGGAAGAGCCTTACCTGATACCGGTAGATGTAACCGCAGGAAATATCGAATACGCTTTAAAGTTGGAAGATGTCTATAACAAACTGAGTGAAAATGAATCTAATCGGGTGACGATATTTTTGGATGCATGCTTTAGTGGTGGAGCGAGAAATGAAGATCTTATGGCTTCAAGAGGAGTACGCATCAGACCCAAAAACCCATTTGTATTAGGAAACCTGGTTGTTTTTTCGGCGAGTATTGGGGATCAGACCGCCCATGCATATCATGAAAAGTCTCACGGGATGTTTACCTATTTCTTGTTGAAAGGACTGCGTGAAAGTCAAGGAAGAATGACGTATGGTGAATTGGCTACTTATATCAATAAAAATGTGAGAAGAAAATCAGTATTGATTAATGATAGAGAACAAGAGCCAACCATTAAGGTAAGTCCCATTTTTGAATATGATTGGCGGAACTTTACCTTTTTTGATACGCTCACAGCTGATGCAGAATAATTCAGTTTTATATTAGGTAAAATAATAAGCGGGAAATCGGGGGTTGACATCAACCCCCGGTTTTTTTTATTCCACACTATATAATTTCTTGCCAGCTTCTTCATATTTATCACCCTTTACCCAAAATGGCGCTTGTTCGGCATTGGCAATATCTTCAGCAGCTTTAATGAAAGCCTTATATACCTTATTGAGGTATTCAAAATCAAGGGAGTCAGCATGATCCGTTACCTGATGATAATATTTTTGGATCTCTTCATCAAAAGATGTTACTCCAGGGCCAAATAAAACACATGGTACTCCATGTTTTGCAAAATTGAAATGATCAGATCTTTCAAAAATGTTTTGTTCCGGGATAGGATCGTCGATAGCTTTTAATCCAAAAGCACTACAAGATTCTTTGAAGATGTCTTCAGCTCCACTTCTGGTCAATCCAAAAATAGTAGCCAATGTTTTATCATTGTATCCTGCACAATCTATGTTAACATTAAAAATACATTTGTCTAATGGCACCCAAGGATGTTCTGAATAATATTCACTGCCTAAAAGTCCTTTCTCTTCAGCGGTAAATCCAACAAATAAAATGGATCTTTTTGGTGCATACTTTCCGAAATATTTTGCAGCCATTAATAGCCCTGTCGTTCCCAGTGCATTGTCCCTGGCACCATTGAAAATTGAATCTACAGGTTCACCATCTTTCATGCTTGCTTTGGTGTGTCCCACATGATCATAGTGCGCACTTAAAATGACAAACTCGTCCTTTAGATTTTCATCCTTTCCTTCTATGTAACCAACAATATTTTGACTCACAATTGGATTGGGTGTTAAGCCAACCGCCTCTAATTTCACTTCACTGATGCCATTTTCCAGGATATTGTTTAAATAATTTCCGTTAGCGTCATTGATAAACATATGGTAAGGATATTTCACTTTGCTATTGGCATGATCATCTAAAATCATTGAAGGTCTGTTGAGATAGAGCGTCAGCAATGACCAATTGATTTGTACTGAGCTATATAATTCTATCAAGCCTAACCCACCTTTTTCAGCTATTAAATTTCGCTTCGCACGGGAAGTTTTAAACCCATCACGTACATTGGTCATACCGGCAAAACCAAATTTAGTAATCACCAGTTTTCCGGTGACATCCAATGAATCGATTTCTTCATCTGAACCATATCCTGCAAAAACTACGGGAAGTGTGCCGGTGGTATCTTTACCTCTTAGGATTAATATGTTTTTGCCGTGCAATAGTGTTGAATCTGCAAACTCCAATTTGCCGGTCTCGGGAATGTTTGTTTTTGATAAGAAGACTTCCTGAAAAAAAGTGTCTTTTCCTGGCAAGGATTTTACGCCATATTTCTTGAAATTTTCTACGATATACTCAGCAGCTATTTTGAGTTCTGGTGAACCTGTATCACGGCCCATCATTTCATCAGACGATATATGTCTCAGGTGTTTCTCTCCTTCCTGAACACTTATTAACTTATCAATACTTTGGCCGATCGCCTGGCACCAAAGCATTGAACCTAAAATTGTTATAACTAAAACCCTCTTCATTTTTTAATTGTTTTAAGACTTCAATATAGCTAAATCCACTTTTTAAATACAAGAGAGGATTTATAAATGGTAAATAGGTAATAAGATTTTATCTCACTATTGATTTATATACCTTTGCAGGAATTTTTGATAAAAGACCATGGGTTTAAAGGAAGAAATAGCAAAACGAAGAACATTTGGAATTATCAGTCACCCTGATGCTGGAAAAACAACATTGACAGAAAAACTGTTGCTTTTCGGTGGGGCGATTCAAACGGCAGGCGCTGTAAAATCTAGTAAAATTAATCGTCATGCTACTTCCGACTTTATGGAAATAGAAAAGCAAAGAGGTATTTCTGTGGCCACCTCCGTGATGGGATTTGAATATGAAGGGTTAAAAATTAACCTACTTGATACTCCCGGGCACCAGGATTTTGCGGAAGATACCTACAGAACACTTACTGCGGTAGATAGTGTGGTGATGGTGATTGACTGTGTAAAAGGTTTTGAGATTCAGACAGAGAAGCTAATGGAAGTCTGTAGAATGCGGGCCACCCCTGTCATTTCATTTATAAACAAGCTTGACCGTGAAGGTCGGGATCCTTTTGATTTATTGGATGAAATAGAGGAGAAACTAGATATCAAGGTTCGTCCATTAAGCTGGCCCATCAGTATGGGAAAGACCTTTAAAGGGGTTTACAGCTTATTCACTAAAAAACTGCTTCTATTTAAAGGTAGCCAGACGAAAATTAATAAAGACGATATCCTTCAGATTGATGATATAAATGATCCGGTAATTGAGGAGCTAGTTGGTGAAAGTTATGCTAATCAATTGCGGGAAGATGTAGAATTGATCGAAGGTGTGTATCCGGAATTTGATGTTGAAGCTTATTTGAGAGGGGAAGTAGCCCCGGTATTTTTCGGTAGTGCGGTGAATAATTTTGGAGTGCAGGAATTATTGGATTGCTTTATTCATATAGCTCCAATTCCGCGAAAGCGAAATAATGAAGACCGGGAAGTGCTTCCGGAGGAGAATAAATTTTCAGGATTTATTTTTAAGATTCACGCTAATATTGATCCACGTCACCGAAATAGAATAGCTTTCTTACGAGTTTGTTCAGGGAAATTTGAACGAACAAAAAATTATCACCACGTTCGATTGGATAAAAATCTGCGGTTTTCTAATGCCACGGCATTTATGGCTCAGTCCAAAGAAACCATTGATGAGGCATTTCCGGGAGATATCGTTGGATTGTATGATACCGGAAATTTAAAAATTGGCGATACACTTTCTGAAGGGGAAAAGGCATTGTTTAAAGGAATCCCAAGTTTTTCTCCGGAAATATTCCGCGAAGTAATCAACAGGGATGCCATGAAAAGTAAGCAATTGGATAAAGGCCTTCACCAATTAATGGAAGAAGGTGTGGCACAAATGTTCACGTATGAAATGGGTTCAAGGAAAGCGGTGGGTACCGTGGGCCAGCTTCAATTTGAAGTAATCCAGCACCGGTTGAAACACGAATATGGTGCCAGCTGTGATTTTGTTCCACTCAATCTTTATAAGGCCTGCTGGATCGATAGCACTGATAAGAAACAGTTGGACGAATTTGTTAAGTCAAAATACCGTCATATTGCCAAGGATAAAGATGGTAAACTGGTCTTTATGGCTGAGAGCAAAGCATGGTTAAGTATGGTGCACGATAATTTTCCGGATATCCACTTTCATTTTACCTCTGAGTTTTAACCAGTTGCGATATATTTCGTATATTTAAACGACAAATGTCGTAACTATGGTCGATAAAAAATTCACTTCTGAAATTATTCTTGGCGTAACAAAAAAGGATAAAATCAAGCTTGACAGTCCACTCAGCTACATGCAGGTATCGAAGGATGGTTTAACCCGGCAGAATTTTGAAAGATTGAAAGCATTTACTGGATTAGATACGGAGACCCTTGCGCATATTTTGGCTATTACTTCCAGGACCATTCAGCGTAAAAAAACCACCGATACATTTAAACCGGATATAAGCGAAAAGATGCTCGAGATAGCTGACATTTATTCTTTTGGTAGTGCCGTATTTGCTCAAAAGGAAAAACTTCAGCAATGGATGAATACCCAGCTACTAGCGATTGGCAATAAAAGGCCGGTAGAATTACTTTCATCAAGTTATGGTAGGCGATACATCCGTCAATTATTAGGAAGAATAGAGCACGGAGTATTTAGCTGATGGTGGTTTATCGGATTGTAAGAGAAAGATTCGCCCGGGATGTATCTGGTGAGGGCGCTAAATTATATGGAGGTAGATGGAACAGTATCGGAACACCTTGCATATATACTTCTACCAATGTTTCTCTTTGCCTTTGTGAATATTTAGTGAATTTGCCGAGCTATTTGTTGCCAGCAGATTTACAATTAGTTTCGTATGAATTACCTGAAAGTAAATTGGTTGTGATAGACCCGAAAGACATACCAAATGGATGGGATAGGATACCGGTTTCTAACACAAGTCAAAAATTTGGCGATCAATTATTGCAAGCAGTTGAAACGCTTGCATTTTCAATACCTTCGGTTATTATACCGCAAGAAAAAAACATTATTATTAATTCACATGCCAACGAGTTTGCAAATGTTAAAATACGCTCTGTTGAAGCATTTAAATTAGATAAGCGATTTGAAAAATAAGATAATCCCGGAAGTGCTTTTCGAAGACAATCACCTCCTAATCGTCAATAAACCTGGTGGTGAATTGGTGCAGGGTGATAAAACTGGTGATCAGCCATTGGTTGATTTTTATAAAAATTATTTGAAGAAAAAATATAATAAGCCGGGAAATGTATTTCTTGGGGTAATCCATCGGTTAGACCGACCGGTTTCTGGTGTTTTGATTTTTGCCAGAACTTCTAAAGCCCTGGAAAGAATGAATAAGGAATTTAAAAACCGGGATGTTCAAAAAGTGTATTGGGCTGTGGTAAAACGCCGACCTAAAAAAGACAATGACACTTTAACGCATTACTTAGTAAAAGATGGATCTAAAAACATTGTCACAGCCTACAGAAAACCTACTGACAATTCCCAAAAAGCTACCTTACATTATAAATACCTGGGCAAATTAAATGACCATCATTTACTTGAAGTTTACCCGGTAACAGGCCGTCCTCATCAAATCAGGGTACAACTTTCTCAAACGGGTTGTCCCATACGGGGCGATATCAAATATGGCTTTAAAAATCCCAATAAAGATGGAAATATAAACCTTCACGCTAAGCGAATATCCTTCTTTCACCCAGTCAAAAAAGAACGAATGACGATATCAGCGCCATTACCAAGTGACCTGTTTTGGGAGCAGTTTATATCACTGGATACATTTGATAATCCTGATGACGTGGTTAAATAGAAGGTGTATTTCCACCATCTGCTCTTATGCTCGTACCAGTAATATATGAAGCAAGTGGGGAAGCCAGAAAACACGCTAGTGCAGATATTTCCTTTATTTCAGCAAAACGTTTCATCGGTATTCCCGATTTCATCTGATCTTCCATCTGCTCTACGGAAATTCCTGCATCATTTGCCTTTTTTTCAATAAGACTGGCAAGTCGGTTGGTTTTTGTTAGCCCTGGCAAAACATTATTGACGGTTATCCCAAATGGTCCCAACTCATTAGAAATGGTCTTTGCCCAGCTGGCTACCGCACCACGAATGGTATTGGACACACCTAATCCGGGAATGGGTGCTTTTACGGAGGTGGAAATAATATTGATCACCCTTCCATACCCTTCCTTTTTCATTCCGGGTAGCAATGCTTGTAGAATTGCTTGACTATTGACGAGATGTTGATTGAAGGCAATGCGAAAATCCTGAACATCAGCGTCAATGGCCTGACCTGGTGCGGGACCACCTGTATTATTCACAATAATATGAATAGGATTGCCCTGTGAGGCTAATTCTTTAACAGCACTATTTACCTGTTCAGGCTTATTAAAATCAGCTGTAATAAACTGATGTTGTTGTTGATGGTTTGCTGGTAGTTCAGAGATGGTTTTTTGTAGCGCATGTTCGTTTCTTGCAAATAATATGACTTCAGCTCCAGCTTCTGCTAAATCTAATGCAATGGAGCGACCGATTCCCTGCGTACTTCCACAGACGAGTGCTCGTTTATTTTGTAAATTTATTTCCATAAAAATGTTAACTATTAACTAAAAAAAAGAACCTGATTATTGAACCAGGTCCAGATCTCAATTTTATTCTCCTGTGTAAATTACTTTCCAGATTCGTCCTTTGGCGTCATCAGAAATGTATAAAGAACCATCAGGTCCTTGAGCCAATCCACAAGGTCGATATTGCGCATCGCCCGAGTTTTTCACAGGCTCAGGCCCTTCAAATCCTTTGGCAAATATCTCATAATCTCCCGATACTCTTCCATCAGTAAATGGTACAAATACCACAAAGAAGCCATATTGATCATGAGGAACTCTATTCCATGATCCGTGAAAAGCGATAAACGCCCCGTTTTTATATCTTTCCGGAAACATATCACCGGTATAAAATAACAAATCATTTGGTGCCATATGTCCAGGGAATCCTATTTCCGGTAAGGTTTTACCTTCGCAGCGACCAATCACCTCTCCATCTCCTCCATATTCCGGCATCAATACTTTTTGCTCTTTTTTCCAATCATAATAGCAATACGGCCATCCGCAATCCGATCCTTCTGGCAACCTGAAAAATTCTTCCGATGGAAGTTCAGCGCTTTCTTCCGTGGTATAAAGTTCTGGAAAAAACTGGTTAAGTTGATCGCGACCATGTTGTACGGCATAGAGTTCGTTATCTTCAAAATTCCAATCCAATGCTACCACATTTCTGGTGCCTGTTACATATCGATTTCCGTCTTCGTAAGCATTTTGGTTCAGATTGTCAGCATTGTATTGCCAGATTCCGGCGTGCTGATCAAGCAGTGGACAAGGATCCATTCCCAGAGATCCCGGTGTTCGGGTTTTTTCCATACAGGCATTTGATGGTGCCCCAATGTTTACATATAAGTGTCCTTCACCATCAAAAGTAAGTGACTTTGTTTCATGTTGCCTTTGTTTTGGATAGCCCTCAATAACCAACTCGGGAGTGGTTTCTGGTAATAAGGAGCCTTTCTTTAATTTAAATCGATGGACAGATGTATCTGATGAAGCATATAAATAATCGTTGTAAATCCCCAGACCAGTGCCAGCCACCCCTCTAAAACTTTCTTTAACATCAAATATTCCATCTTCATCAGCATCTCGCAATGCGATAATACCGGTTTCGTCTTTTAATCGTCGGAGCTGAACATAAAGATCGCCATTAGGTAAAGTGATCATATGACCGGTACGACCTAAAGTATCTGCAGCCACGATTGCGCCAAAACCATCCGGTAGCGTTATTCCACCGTTATTTTCGGTGGGAGTCAGTTGTGTGGAAGTATCTGTTACTTCCTCCGTTTTGTGAGAAGTACATCCGGCTATGAAATAAAAGATAACTAATGATAAGATTAAATGTCTGTTCATGGTTCGTTCATTTAGACTATCAAGTTAAGAAACAGACCTTGGAAATCGAATAAAAATTTTATGTGTGGAGATAGTTCCTGATATTGCCATTATTTACAACAGTAATAAGAATAAAACCACGCAGAAATGGATCTTATTTTTAATCCTTTTAAAAAGATAGATGGGATATTTGCTCTATTGATTGGAATAATCATATTAATTATCACCTCCTTTATCGCAGGAAATATTGGCATTCAGTTTAATAACTTAATTACAGTTCAACTCAGCAATTTAGATGGAGTTCTGTTACCATTGATGCAAAATTTAACTATTTGCTTGCTACTGATAGTTATGGCATGGGCTCTGATCAAGCTTTTTTATAAATCAGAAGTTAATTTGCTCAATCTTTCCGGAGTAATTGTGTTTTCGAGAGTACCTATTCTTTTCGCCACCCTTCTTGGATTATTTCCATCAATCAATCGAGATGATCCTTATGAAATGTCAAACTATTTTATTGGGTTTGGTATTTTATTTTGTGTAGTGTGGTCATTGATATTGCTTTTCAAGGCTTTATTATTCCACGTAAATCCTGAAAATGATAAGAAATGGCTGGTTTATATCATTCTGGTTGTTTCAGTAGGTTATTTGTCAGGAGTGTTGAATGGTAAATTAACTAGCTTGATAGGTTAACTTTCTATAACTCCATAGAAGAACCTCCCCGAACATCATTTTTTAAACCATAAAATCGAGAGAATCAATAAATAATTTGCTTACTTTGTAATACAAAGTTCTTTTTATCGTTGGCTTGAAAACGAATGAGTATGAATTTATTATTGAAAATATTAAATCCGGAAAAATACATTGGTATGTATCGGCCCATAAAAATGATCACACTATTGTCGCTTTTTTCAGTGATGATTTGGGTGGGTATTGTCTTGAAAACCGGAAGAACCAACTATTATTATCTATTATGGAATTTGTTCCTCGCGTGGGTGCCGATGTTTTTTGCCTATCTCATGTATCACCGGTTAGATAACTACAAGGAAAAATTAAAGCGGTGGAAATTTTGGGGACTATCCTTTTTATGGCTGTTGTTTTTACCAAATGCGCCATATCTGGTGACGGATCTGATTCATATAAACGAGCGCCATGCTCCTTCTACCTGGGGAGACCCGTTACTTTTTTTCTCTTTTGCACTGACTGGTGTAATGACTGGAATAGTGAGCTTATTTATTATGCGGCTTAATTTTCAAGCTTTATTTGGTAAAAGAATTAGTTGGGCGTTGATCCAATTAAGTATTTTACTGTGTGGGTTCGGAATATTTTTAGGTAGGATACAGCGTTGGAATAGTTGGGATATTGTTACTGACCCACATATTTTGTTTAAAGACATCTATCTTCAACTAGATAACCCCATGGCCATCTATTTCACATTTGGTTTTTCTTCCCTGATGGGCATACTGTTTTTCATCATGGCGCCTTTATTTCAGCCCCAGCAAATAAATGAGAAGCTTTAGCTTTCTAATAATTCGATCATTGGAAGAAAGTAATATTCATCCCAACCTTCGTTGACATTGTCATATGCCCCACTGGGAATATTTATATGGACTAGTTTCAGCTTGGTTTTATCTCCATCTTCTGATAGAGTTATGGTAACTTTAGACACGTTGTCCCAGGATTCTTCCTTCCAATCCTGTACTATTTTAGTTGGACTTATTTCTTTGATAGTACCTTGAATGGAGCCATCCCATAAATAAAAACTACCTCCTGGTTCTGCTTCCATCTCTGCAGGGCTTCCCGACCACTCTTCTATCACTTCTGGATCGGTCAATGCTTCAAACACTTCACTGACAGATGCATTTATCACATACTCTTTTATCAATGATTTCATATCACGATTATTTAAACCGGAAATTAAAAATATGAATGATAATTAAAAATAGAAGTGCAAAAATGTAAAGGTAATTTTAATAAGGATATCGCAAAATTGGAATAAGATATTCAACCCTTTAAAGAATCTTTAAAATCATGTAAACCTCTAATAATTAAACAATTATCTCTTTTTAAAGATAATAACCACTTTCTTATATTTCATTATTAATGTATTATTTGAGAGGTAATAACTATCATATTTCCATATGAATTTTTACAAAATGTGTGATTTTAAGTAAAAAAAGCCTGTTACCTGTTGATATATAGATAGTTAAATAGATTTTATATGCTAAATTAATATTATCAACGAACATTAATCATTAAAATAAATTAATCAACATTAACAAAATCCAAAAAATGTTATGAGTAATCTAACTAAAGTAAAAGACCTCATCAACTACATAGTAGAAGAAAAGGCGAGAGGCAATTCATTTCAAATCCTGAATACTCAAATGAAGCTTATGCTGAAGGGTATTCCTGTAAAAAATATTCTGGAAGATAAATTTGAAGAAGGCGACCCTGATGAGCTGGAACGATTAATAGTGAAAGCCGCAAATGAATTAAATGTACAACTTCCAAAAACGATCCTACAGAAATGAAAAATATAGCCATTACATCCATTAAAAATATAGAATTTGCAGTAACTGAATTACGAGAAAGCCTTCAACCTTCTAAAGACGATTTAATCATCTATTTTGCCTCCAGCAATTATGATCCTGTATTGCTTGCAAAAGAAATAAACCAACAGTTTAACACAACCAATTTTGGATGTACTTCATCTGGCGAATTAGCCTCCGGAAAAATGTTGGACAATTCCATTGTTGCCATGAGCTTGAGCAAGTCATCCATCGATGATTATGAACTATGCCTGGTAGAAGGTTTGGATGATGATCTGGAAAAGAAAGTAAAAAAAGGATTAATTAGTCTGGGTGTCCATTTTGAAAGCTCCATCAATAATATGGACCATGAAAAGTATGTTGGTTTGCTTTTAATGGATGGACTAAGTAATAAAGAAGAAAAAATTAACGACTTAATTGGTAATTATACCAACCTGGTTTTTGTGGGTGGAAGTGCTGGAGATGATTTGAAATTTGATAAGACGTATTTGTTTTACAATGGAAAAGCGTATTCCAACGCTGCGATATTGGCATTGTTAAAACCTAAAAATGGTTTTGAAATTATTAAAACGCAAAGCTTTAAAGCTACGGGCGAAAAACTCAAAGTCACTAAAGTGAATGAAGAGGAAAGAAGAGTAGTAGAGCTTAATGATCGTCCTGCAGCAAATGTATATGCAGATGCGCTAGGGTGCGGGCTGGATGAACTAAAAGATAAATTATTTCAAAATCCGGTTGGGATCGTGCTAGATGAGAATGATCCGTTTGTCAGAAGTCCAAGAATCGTGGATAATAATGATGTTTTGTTTTATTGTGGTATCAAAGAAGGGCAGGAGTTAAACCTACTCCAATCAACCAATGATATTGTAGAAAAGACAAAGGAAGTTATAGACGACAAAGTAAAAGAGAAATCACCATCTGGTCTATTAGTATTCAATTGTGTATTAAGAAAGCTGGAATTGGAGCAAAATAATCAGGGCTCAGAATATGCTAAAATATTTGAAAATGTGCCTACCATTGGCTTTCACACCTATGGAGAAAGCTATATAGGGCACGTAAATCAAACTGCTACCATGCTGCTTCTAAATTAATTTGTATAGGTAAAGAAGTAAAAAGCCGAATGGATGTATGTCTATTCGGCTTTTTGTCAATAATAGCAGTCATAGGACCACTTTAAGCGATCCGACGCCTTTCTTATTTGTTGGTCAATCCCCTTATTTCATAATTGTTTTATCTTGTTAAAAAAAGTTAAATAAATACGGATTAGATGATTACATCGTAAATTTGTTTTATGACCGAGAAGAGTATCAAATACATTACAATTTTGATGGCCGTGTCGATGGTGGGATTGGTAGGTTTCCAAGCCTATTGGATCAATAATGTGATGCAGGTAGGCGAGCAGCAGTTTAACAGATCGGTACATGATGCAATAAATGCTGTGGCCCTCCGGCTTGAGCAGCAGGAAATATTATATACGGCAGAGCAAAAACTGAAATTTAATCAGGGAGGAGTGACCGTCATCAGCCATGATAGCATTCGCTTTATTTCTAAGGATGGTGATTCTAATAAAAACAAAAATTTTATTACAGAAGAAACTGTTAAGAAATTCTTCACAAATGCTGACACCATCGATCTGCGAGACCCCAATTATTCCCAGCAGTTTGATTCGGAAGGTCAAACTCTTCGTGAAGGTCAGTTCATAGATGATGATGTGCTCATAGAAATATCTCGTTCACGATCAGAAATTGATACGATCCAGGAATATGACGAACAGCTAAAGCAGGATATCGCCAAAGTAAGAGAGAAATCGGAAATGGTGATGGTGGTGCTTAATGAATTAATTTCTAAGGAAAGGAAAATTACTAACCGAATTTCAAAAGATCAGGTTGATTCCATTCTCCATACAAATTTACTCAACAGAGGCATCGATACAGAATTTGAGTTTGCGGTAATTAATGATCAATCAAAAGAATTATTATTGAGCACGGATGGTGATTATACAAGTGAAATTTTAAAATCTAATTTTAAAACCAAGCTCTTCAAAAATGATCTCATTGATCAGCATTCTTTTCTATTTGTTTACTTTCCATCGAAAGTAGTATTCATTTTTAGTAAGGTATTTGTATCCCTTGCAGGCTCACTTATATTAATGTTGGTGGTGATATTGTGTTTTGGATATGCCATTTATACCATCAAAAAGCAAAAGCAAATTTCCGAGATCAAAAATGATTTTATCAACAACATGACCCATGAACTAAAGACACCCATATCCACGGTTTCATTGGCATGTGAAGCACTGCAAGATCCTGATATCAAAAGGAATGATAATTTCACCAATAGATATATTTCCATAATTAAGGATGAAAGTAATCGCCTTGGTCTGCAGGTAGAGCGGGTTTTGCAAATGGCCACATTGGATAAGAAGGAATTCAAATTAAAGTTGGTTCCTCTTGATATGCATGATATAATTGAAAACGCAATTCAGCACATTAATTTGCAAATAGAAAAAAGAGGAGGAAAAATAGTCAAGGACTTTAAAGCTGAACGGAAAGAGGTAGTAGCGGATGAAATCCATATGACAAATATTATTTATAACCTGCTGGACAACGCCAATAAATATTCCCCTGAAAACCCCAAGATTATTGTAAAAACAGATAATGTAAATGGCGGAATAAAAATAAGTGTAAAGGATGATGGAATAGGTATGAGCAAAGAAGTACAAACGAAGATCTTTGATAAATTCTACCGCGTACCTACAGGAAATTTACACGATGTTAAGGGTTTTGGCTTGGGCCTGGCTTATGTCAAAACAATGTTAAATGCTCTGGGAGGAAACATCGGTGTAAACAGTATGCTTCACAAGGGCAGTGAATTTGAAATTTATTTACCACAGCATGGATAATGATAAACTTTTAATCGTAGAAGATGATCAAAATTTAGGTCAGGTACTTTCTGAATATCTATCAATGAAAGGATATGATACCACCCTCCGAAGAAATGGCGAGGAAGGTATGGAGGCATATCGGGCAGGGCAATTTGATATGATTCTTTTGGATATAATGATGCCTAAAAAAGATGGATTTACACTCGCCAGAGAGATCAGAATTTTGGATAAAGATGTGCCTATTATTTTTTTAACGGCTAAGTCAATGAAAGAAGATACCATCAAAGGACTTACTATTGGGGCTGATGATTATATCACGAAGCCTTTTAGTATGGAGGAGTTATTGCTAAGAATAAAGGCAATTTTAAGAAGATCAAACTCTAAAGATTCTTTGATAAAAAGTGACCAAAGCTCCTTTACCTTTGGGAATTTTGAATTTGATGCCGAGCGCCAATTATTGCATATCAATGGTGAAAAACTAAAATTGACCACCAAGGAGTCACAGCTTCTTAAATTGCTTTGCATGAATTATAATAAACCACTGTCGAGGACCATGGCATTAAAGGCCATTTGGGGAGATGATAGTTATTTTAATGCCAGAAGCATGGATGTGTATATCACCAAATTGCGCAAGCATCTTAAAGGAGATGAAAATATTCAGATACTCACCATGCATGGCGAAGGCTTTAAATTAATTAATACCAGCAAGTAAATTATCCTAAATCTTAATGCGATTTTTATTACATTTAACCTCATTGATCAATGAAATCGCATGTTTAAAGTAATACCATCTATATCCATATCAGAAGGCCAGGTAGTAAAAGCGCAGAACGGAAATTTCAAAGACCTGCTTAAATATCACCATAGTCCGGTAGATGTCGCTCGTCTTTTTGAAGATCATGGTATGAAAGTATTGCATTTTGTGGATATTGACGGGGCTAAAAAAGGGTCTCCGGTCAACTATCATGTGATAGAAGCCATATCAGGACATACCGGTCTTCAGGTTGACTTTGCAGGAGGTATCAGAACAGATGGTGATATAAATAAAGTGCTGGAGTATGGGGCAACCTATTTTACCGCTGCGAGTGTATCAGTAGAAAACCCCGATTTATTTACTTCTTGGATGTTTTCATATGGTCGTGAAAAAATTGCCCTCAGTGCAGATGTGATTGATAAAGAAATCCATGTAAGAGGGTGGCAAAAAAAAACAGATGTGAGCCTGTTTGATCATGTTGATTATTTCTACAATAGAGGGTTGAAATATTTAAAAGTAGTGGATATTCAAAAAGAAGGGAAGCTCCAGGGAATCAATATGGATTTGTATAAAGAAGTAATGGAAAGATACCCTAATGCGTGCATTGCAGCAATCGGGGGTATTAATTCTATTGAAAATGTAGTTGCTGTAAAAGAATTGGGGATGTATGCAGCGATTATAGGAAGAGCGCTTTATGAAGATAAAATTTCGTTAAAGGAAATTGCCAAGCTGAATGAAGAGTAAATTATTCTTTGGGCATACTGGAGTCGATGAATTTGTTCATCAGATAATAAACCAGGTTTAAAGACATCATGTTAAATTTTTCCTTTTCTTCTTTAACTTTATCTTTTTCACACCTTGGCATAGATTCAGGCAATTTTAATTCATTAGCTTCTATACTTATCGAATCTTGCTTTTCACAACTTTTACTTGGAAGGCTATTGAAAATTGAAACTGTAACTATGAGAAATACAGCAACATAAGGTGTGAATGTACTTTTAAGTAGTTTGGTTCTGAGTATCATGTTACAAATACTGGATTCGTTTTTTTAACGTCTAAATTGGACAATTGTTCTTTTAAGGACGAATTTTAACATTAAATTAATAAGCCAAAAGTTCAAATCAAAAGTTGATGCCGACATTTCAACAAATATTAGATACAACCAATGGGAAAACTTTATCCTTTCAACAAAATACGAGTATAAATAATTTCATATTTGATAGTAGAATTACTTTCAATCCTACGTCTTCAATTTTTATTGCTATTGGCGGTAAAAACCATGATGGGCACAATTTTATTGAAGAACTTTCAAAGAAGGGTGTTAAAAATTTCATTGTAGAAAAAGAAATAACCCCACCACCCAATTCAAATGTCATTCTCGTAAAAAATTCAATTGAAGCACTTCAAAAAATAGCGACTAATCATAGAAACCTGTTTTCTATTCCAGTTATTGGAATTACAGGCTCTAATGGAAAAACCATCATCAAAGAATGGCTGGGCCAGGCACTAAGTCAAAAATTCCGACTCGTAAAAAGCCCGAAAAGTTATAATTCTCAACTAGGGGTTCCGATCAGCGTCCTTCAATTAGAAGAAAGTACGGAGATGGCCATTTTTGAAGCAGGGATATCCATGCGGGAGGAAATGCAACGACTTCAAAAAATCATCCAGCCGACTATCGGAATATTTACCAACATTGGTTCAGCGCACGACAAAGGATTTTTAAGTCGTGATGAAAAACTGTTAGAAAAATGGCGGCTTTTTGAAAACGCTGAATATGTAGTCTATTGCAAAGATCATATTGAAATAGATCAGTCTAAGCCAGAGAATATCAAATCATTTACCTGGGGAAAAAGTGTGGAGGCAGATATCTTACTTTTATCTGTCCAAAAAGAAAATACAGGATCAACTATCAAAATCATTTATCAGAATAAAGAATTTTCCATTAATCTCCCCTTTAAAGAGCAGGCTTATATTGAAAATGCTCTTCATGTCATTTCTACTTGTCTATCACTAGGTTTAAGCATTGAGTTTATCCAATCGTCCTTGCTTTTGCTAAGAAAGGTAGCCATGCGTTTGGAGATCAAGGAAGGAATTAACCAATGCATTTTAATTGATGATACATATAATAATGATCTGGCAGGTTTTACTTCAGCCGTCGAATTTTTAACGAATCAAAACCTAGGCAAGAAAAAGACCATCATCATATCAGAGCTCATTTCGTCGGGAATTGACGGACAATATGATGAGTTACTTAATATCATCCGAACGAATGGTATTGAAAGATTAATAGGAGTGGGTGAACAACTAAAAACATATTGTTCGGGATTAGAAATCGAAAAACAATTTTATCCTTCTACGAAGGAATTATTAGCTGATATAGATCAAATTAAATTTTCTGATGAAGCTATTTTGATAAAAGGCGCCCGTCCTTTTGCGTTTGAAAAAATCACCCAAAAATTATCTAAGAAAATTCATGGAACCAAGCTGGAAATAAACCTCAATGCACTGACGAATAATTTAAATTATTACAAGAGCCTTCTTGAACCAGGAGTGAAATTGATGGTTATGGTGAAAGCTTTTGGATATGGTAGTGGAAGTGTGGAAATAGCCAATTTATTGGAGTTTCATAAGGTGGATTATTTAGCCGTTGCTTATCCTGATGAAGGTGTGGAATTACGACAGCAGGGAATCTCGATTCCTATAATGGTAATGAACGTCAGTAAAGATGCTTTTGGAAAACTAGTTGATTATCGATTGGAGCCGGAGGTTATCTCTTTTCAGCAATTAAATGAACTCACGCAATTTATTCGTGAGACAAACCAACCAATACCTGTTCACATTAAGATTGATACAGGCATGAAACGTTTGGGATTTGAATTAGATGAAATTGATAGGCTTATTGATCAAATTAATGAAACCAACATTCAAGTTGCATCAATCTTCACCCACCTTGCAGGGGCGGATGAAGATATCCATACAGGATTCAGTCTTCAGCAGCTAAGCACTTTTGAATGCATCACCCAAAAAATCATTGATGGAATAGAATACAAGCCAATTCTTCATGCACTAAATTCGCCTGGAATTATTCGTTTTCCCAGCCATCAGTTTGATATGGTGCGTTTGGGCATCGGCTTGTATGGGTATGAATCATGTGGGATCAAACAGGATAAACTGGAGCCAATAAGTGAATTGAAATCAGAGATTTCCCAAATCCGAAAAATTAAAGCTGGTGAAACGGTTGGTTATGGAAGAAAAGGGGTGGCAGAAAAAGATACTACGGTAGCCACCATCGCTATTGGATATGCGGATGGTTTTAACAGGGCATTTAGCAATGGAACAATCTCAGTAAATATAAATGGACACCGGGCGCCAGTGATAGGCAATGTCTGTATGGACATGACGATGGTAGATGTTTCTGATATTCCTGCAGAAGTAGGTGATGAAGTCATCATATTTGGAAAGGATCCAACTATCCAGGAATTGGCGAATGCAATAGGTACGATTCCTTATGAAATATTAACCAATGTCAGTGAACGAGTGAAACGGGTTTATCATTCAGAATAATTTAATGCAACAATTCTATACCAACTGCAAGAATTGCACCTGCCAAGGCATATATTACTTTCTTCCAGTTAAAATGATGCTGCGGGCTTGATTCAAAATATATGGTAGTTGAAATATGCAAAAAATTTCCACTGACAATAGCAAATAGATATGTAAGCGACTCACTGGAAAGAAAATTTTGATGGATAACCAAATCACCTAAATACAAGCCTATCGGTGAGGCCAGACTAAAAATCAGCAACAAAGTAATTAAAGATTTTTTTGATGTAATCGTAAAACCGAGAACGGTAATCAATACGATGGAAGCGGGAATTTTATGGGCAATGATTCCGGTTAACAATCCAACACCATGAACCTGTGTTTCTGAAGTAACTTCGCTTTCTGCATGTACCAGTATCACACCATCCATAAGTGCATGTAAACTCATTCCTAACATTAACCCCCAAACAGACATTCGTAGATGCTGATGTGCGTGACCATGCTCCACGCCGGAGGTGAGAAAATCAATAAATATTTGCATGAAAAACCCTAACAGGATAAACATGGAAATCTTCTGCGCAGAAGCAGAAGTTTGGTAAAGCTCGGGTATCAAATGGACAATGGTAATAGAAAAGATATAAGACCCGGCAAATACCAGCCAACCGTGCAAACTTTTACTGTCAAACCCCGGTTTTCGGATGATGTAAAAACCCGGAATAAAAGCTACCAGAAATAGTATGATAATATTGAAAGTCATGTACGGCTACTTCTTTACATAAAAAATCATTCGTTCAGATTTTTCGGCTTCATAAGGATTGAGATCATAGTCACCAAAAATATCTACTATTGACAATCCTGCATTTTCAAAATATGCTAAAAAATGCACCCTCCTGATGGCCTTAACTTTTTCCTGAAAGGAATAGGCCTTTCCCTGATCTGTAAAAGTAATTTTTTTAATAATAAAGCCATTGACAAATTCCTTATTTATATGAAACTCAATACCCCCTACATTTTTAATTTCTTCCTCTATTAATTGATTTATGACGGTAAACGGATTTAAAAAATCGAGGATGAAAGTTCCACCGCTTTTTAGCGATCTTGCTGCATTATTAATGGCAATTTGATTTTCTGCATCATCATCAAAATAACCAAAGCTTGTGAACAAATTAAACACACAATCAAATTCATTTTCACCCCAGGGCTGACGCATATCGTGGGTGCAAAAATGCAAATGCTCATTTTCTCTTTTTTTAGCAGAGGCAATATTTTGTTCGGATAAGTCCAACCCGGTAACGTTCAACCCCTTTTTATTCAGATAAATAGCGTGACGACCTTTTCCACATGCCAAATCTAACACCTTGTGATCCTGCTTTATTTGGACTAGCTGACAAATGTTGTCTATAAATAGCCTTGCTTCTTCGTGATCACGATGTTTGTAAAGGATGTGATAGTACCTGGAATTAAACCATTCACCAAACCATTCCTTTTTACTGCCCATTTACAATTTCGATTAACGGTGTGATATCATCGGTTGAAAAGTGAGAAATTGCTCCTTTCTCATCACTATAAACTAAAAATGCTTCAATGCCATTCGTGTTTGTTAGCACTTTTTTTGCTCCTTCCACGCCCAGCACCATAAATGCAGTAGCGTAAGCATCTGCGGTCATGCAATCTTCAGCAAAAACGGTAGCGCTTAGTATGTTTCTTTGAATGGGATAGCCTGTGGAGGGATTTATAGTATGTGAATATTTTACGCCATCCTTTATATAATAATTTCGATAGTTACCCGATGTCGCCATTGCCCTATCCTTTAAACTAATTTTAGCAAGTAACTTTTGCTCTTCTATTTCAACATCAGGATCTTCTATTCCAGCTACCCAGGGATTATCATTCCCTTTGTCACCAAAGCAAATTAATTCACCCCCAATTTCTACTAATAAATTTTCAATTCCTTTTGATTTCAAAAATTCTGCGACTACGTCTACGGCATACCCTTTTGCAATGGCGCTAAAATCCAATTGTACACCTTGAACAGATTTACAAACATTCTCTTCATCAAATGTGATGTTTGAAAAACCAATGAAATTTTTCAGGGAATCAACTTTACTGCTATCCGGATAGTTAGGATCATCAGGACCAAACCCCCATGCATTGACCAGTGGACCAACAGTAGGATCAAAAGCACCACCGGTTGACTCATAAACTCTTTTGCTCGATGCCAGAACCGGGTAGAAATATTTGCTTTCAAAAGCGAAACATGAATCCTGATTAAACCTGGAAATCTCAGAATCAGGAATGTAGGTAGAAAGAGATTCATTCCAAACTTTTAGTAGTGAGTCCACTTCCATACTAAAATCAATCCCATCTTCATGCCGGTACAAAACATTATATTGAATCACTCCCATGGTAATACCCTTAAAATGAACCATTTCATCTGAACGGGGCTTTTTACCTTCCCGATACTTCCATACACCAAAAATAATCGCCATCAATACCACAGGATATGCCAGGCTAATAATTCGTTTTTTGTCCATAGCAAAATTTTGAAGGCGCAAGATACTTTTTTTCATTTTGAAGGCATAGGCTTAATGACCCTAAAGCTGACAACAATCACATTTCATTTTTATCCTATGGTTTAAATATTCAAATTTGTTTAATTGCAAAGCTATGCGTGAGGACTATTTATTACCGGATGATGAGAATTTGAGCCCTGCTGAAAAAGAGGTAGAGAAGGCATTAAGACCGCTTACCTTCAGTGATTTTTCGGGGCAGGAAAAAATCTTGGAGAACCTGAGAGTGTTTGTCCAGGCTGCTAAAAAGCGGGGAGAACCTTTAGATCACGTATTGTTGCATGGACCCCCGGGATTAGGAAAGACCACCTTGTCCTACATCATTTCGAGTGAGTTAAATAGTAATTTAAAATTGAGTTCGGGACCGGTGCTGGATAAACCGGGTGATCTGGCAGGATTATTAACAAACCTGGAGGAAGGGGATGTGCTGTTTATTGATGAGATCCACCGATTGAACCCTGTAGTGGAAGAGTACCTGTATTCGGCAATGGAAGATTATCGGATAGATATTATGCTTGATAGTGGCCCCAGTGCACGATCAGTACAAATTTCTCTCAGCCCTTTTACGTTAATTGGAGCGACTACACGTGCGGGATTGCTTACCTCACCACTTAGGGCAAGGTTTGGTATCAATTCGAGATTAGAATATTATACAGCAGAAGTATTGCAAAAAATACTTATTCGTTCGGCGGGAATTCTCAATACCCCCATGGAAGAAGATGCGGCCTTTGAAATTGCCAGGAGAAGTCGGGGTACACCACGTATTGCCAATAATCTTCTGCGAAGAACACGAGATTTTGCAGAAATAAAAGGTACAGGTACTATCACCAAGGATATCGCTAAAATGGCGTTGAATGCGTTGGATGTAGATGAAAATGGATTGGATGAAATGGATAACCGAATTTTGCAAACCATCATCCAAAAGTTTAAGGGTGGTCCTGTTGGTATTTCTACCATAGCTACTGCATGTGGTGAAGAAGCTGAGACGATCGAAGAAGTGTATGAGCCATTCCTAATTCAGGAAGGTTATATTAAACGAACTTCACGAGGAAGAGAAACCACCGAAATAGCCTACAAGCATTTGCAAATTCCGATGCCTGGTAAGAGTGGGACATTATTTGATTAATCGTTTTGAAATATTCAGCACCTTCAAAAAATGCTCAACTTATAAAATCCTTAGCGTCTCAATATGGATTTGATTTTTGTGGAATATCCAAAGCTGAATATTTAGAAAAAGAATCTCCCAAATTAGAGAAATGGTTATCCAATAATTACCATGGAACCATGGCTTACATGGCGAACCATTTTGACAAGCGACTAAATCCTCAACTTCTTGTACCGGGATCGAAAAGTGTCATTTCTTTGATCTACAATTATTATCCATCTAAAAAAATCAGAGAAAGTGACAATTTTAAAATTGCGAAGTATGCATATGGTACAGATTACCATTTTGTCATAAAAGATAAACTGAAAGGCCTCTTTGATGAATTAAAAGCGGAATTGGGAGATATTGATGGGCGAGTGTTTGTTGATTCGGCACCAGTGATGGAGCGGCAATGGGCGGCTAAATCAGGCCTCGGGTGGATAGGGAAAAATTCCCTGCTTTTAAATAAGGATAGAGGAAGCTTTTTTTTCTTAGCCGAGATAATCTGTGATTTGGATTTGGAATATGATGGTCCTGTCAAGGATCATTGTGGTACATGTACCAGGTGCATGGATGCCTGCCCTACGGATGCAATTGTGGCAAACTCAGTGGTTGATGCCAGCAAATGTATTTCTTATTTGACAATAGAATTGAAAGAAGAGATGCCATCTGAATTTTCAGGGAAAATGGAGAATTGGGTATTTGGATGTGATATTTGCCAGGATGTTTGTCCCTGGAATCGCTTTTCAAAACCACATTCAGAACCTGCATTTAATCCTAATGAAGAACTTCAAAATTTCAGTAAGGATGATTGGATAGAAATGACAGAAGAAGTTTTTAGAAAAGTCTTTAAAAATTCACCGGTTAAGCGTACAAAATATAAAGGGTTAAAAAGGAATATACTTTTTGCCAAATAAAAAGGCTTTTAGATTGTATTTTCTAAAAGCCTTGTGATTTTACTTTTAATAATTCTCTTAGGCTGTGGCTGCCGTAAAGCACCTGTCGAGAATTGCACGATACAAACTACCGAATTTTCGATAGCACCATTTTTTTAACTCACTAATTTCGACTGGCATTAATAATTTAATTGCTTTTAAAAGTTCCTTCTCAAATAACTCTTTGTCAAAACTTACTTTTGAAAGTACTTGTTTAGCGTATTTTAACATGGTGGTCAAAATTTTAGGTTAAACTTTATTTTATTAAATGATGTGAATGTCCTTGTGACCCAATCAATTTACAAATTACTTGAACTAATTACAAGATATCTGATAACTTTGCCGTTTGTAATAGCCCAACGATGATTGTCGTTTGTAAATTATCGGAACGGAAATGAATATGAAAAGGTTTGGTTTAGTTTATATCATAACTACTGTAATTAACACGGTCGCTTTTGGTCAGGATATCTCTATAAAATTAGGGCCAAATGAGATCGCTTCCAATCAATATTTTACCATTACAGTGGAGGTAAAAAATGATCGGGTGAGGGACTATGATCAATTCCCTGAGATTAAAGGGTTTGAAAAAAGCGGGGTATCTACTTCGTCCTATACCAATATTGTCAATGGACAAATGACATTCTCCCAAAGTATCATTCAAAATTATATCCCTACCGGTGAAGGTGTTTTTACTTTATCGCCATTTTCAGTAACTGTAAATGGAAAATCTATTAAATCAAATGGGACGAAAATCAAAGTCGGCCCTCCAATTAAGCAAAAGCAATATGATCCTTTTGCGTATGATCCATTTGAAGATTTTTTTGGTGACAGGAAAAACACGGAATATATAGAGGTACATGATGATGCTTTTCTGGCACTTACCATAGATAAAAATGAAGTATATGTAGGAGAGGGTTTTACAGCAACGTTGGCTTTTTACATTCCGGAAGATACCCGAGCAAGGTTGGCTTTTTATGAAACAGGAAAGCAAGTATCAGAAATCATCAATAAAATCAGACCTAAAAACTGTTGGGAAGAGAATTTCAACATTGATAAAATTGAAAGAGAGCGGGTAAGTATCAATAATAAAATGCATTTACGATACAGGATATTTGAATCTCGATTTTATCCATTAAATGATGAACCGGTAGAATTCCCCTCTGTAAATCTTAAAATGATTAAATATAAAGAGGCAAAGAATCCTTCCTTTATGTCCATGAATCGAAAAGAGGATTTTAAAACTTACTCCACTAAAGCCAAAACCGTAAAAGTAAAACCATTGCCTCCACACCCATTGAAGGATAATGTATCTGTAGGGAGATATACTTTAAAAGAAAATATATCTGCTCAGGAATTAAAAACTGGGGAAAGTTTTAATTACAACTTCACCATACTAGGCGAAGGAAATATATCCGCAATTACGGAGCCCAGGGTTAGTCCATCGGATGATTTTGATTTTTATGATCCAAATATTCAGCAGCGCATCAGGAGGAGTAACGATATTGTGAAAGGCTCTAAATCATTTGATTATTATGTGATCCCAAATGAACCGGGAGATTTTAAATTAGCTGATTATTTACAATGGATTTATTTTGATCCACAGCTGGAAAAATACGACACCTTAAAATCTGAATATACTTTTCATATTACGGGTGAAAGCAAGAAAAATGAATTCATCTCCGCTACAGATTTAGGTTCTTTTTATGATTTAATAGAATTAGAGGATAACACCGTCAAAGGAACTAATTGGGATTTAATTTTTAAGATACTATCTAATGTTCTTTTGGGGATAATGTTAGTTGTAACATTGATTATTATTTTTAGAAAACGATGAGAAATACCGCAGGCACTTTATTTAAAATATCAACTTTTGGAGAATCTCATGGTCGTGCCATAGGCGTTGTCATCGATGGGTGTCCGGCAGGTTTGGAGATTGATGAGGCATTTATTCAGAGCGAATTAGATCGAAGAAAACCTGGTCAATCCAAGATTACTACCCAGCGTAAAGAAGAAGATAAATTTGAAATCGTATCGGGTATATTTGAAGGAAAAGCTACTGGCACACCCTTAACTAT
>JBNLGO010000029.1:0-28278 GCA_050306095.1 Cyclobacteriaceae bacterium | reverse complement strand
TGGGATTTTCTGATATTATATTCCCGGCTTTTTTATTCATTGTAGGTCTTTCTATTCCTTTTGCCATCAGGGCAAGAAGAAAAAAAGGGGATTCAACTATTCAAATTATATGGCATATTGTCCAGCGCTCCTTCGCTCTTATTATTATGGGTGTCTTGATGGTCAACCTCGAGAATATTAATGAAGTATCACTCCCCTTTTCTAAATATTGGTGGCAAATATTAATGACACTTTCCTTCCTCTTGATATGGAATAATTATCCTAATCAAAAAGCATTTAAGAGAATTCCTCAATGGGTAATGATACTCATAGGATGGTTAATCATCGCATTTTTAATCTACATATATAAAGGAGGGACACCTGATCAACCTACCAGGATGCAAACGCATTGGTGGGGAATACTTGGACTGATAGGTTGGGCATATTTATTATGTGCACTCATTTACCTTGCTACTAGCAACAGGGTTTGGTCATCGATTGGAGTTTTCATATTGCTTTATCTAATGAATAGCCTTGAATTCGTAGATGATTTTGAATGGCTAAAATTTGTGGTGAGCGCTTCGAATCATGCATTGGTCTGGAGTGGCATAATTGCAACTATGCTTTTTATCCAATACAAAGAAGAAGGTAATGAAAAAGCTTTTTTAATGGGACTTATTTTAGCAGGAATTTTGACCATGGCATTTGGATTGATCAGCCGACCAATTTGGGGGATTTCAAAAATTTACGCTACCCCTTCATGGACAAGCATTACGGCAAGCATCAGTTATCTCGCTTACATTGTTCTTTATATCCTTACGGATAAGTTTAAAAGGGCAGATTGGGCAAGAATATTTAGACCGGCAGGAAGAAGTACTCTGACGTGTTATTTGATTCCTTATTTTTTCTATGCAATTGTGGCATTATTAGGTCTTACATTACCCTCATATTTTTTGACAGGATGGATAGGGATTCTAAAATCATTACTATTTTCACTTTTAATCATTCAAATCACCTGGGGGTTTGAAAAACTAAAAATCCGCTTAAAAATTTAAGTACTTGGATATTCTCACACATACTTTTTCAGGAATAGCAGTAGCCAGCACCATTGCCGGTGCTTCTACCCTATCTTTTAAAAACAAATCTGCCCTGGTGCTTTTAGGAGGATTTGCAGGAGCGCTACCGGATATTGATGCCCTCAGCCTATGGTCAAAATTTAATGGTACTTTCGGGAAATGGCTTAACCTACAAAATAGTGGGAATGAAATTTACTTTTCCAAGCTTTGGTATGGTCATCACGCATTTATGCACTCTCTGCTCGCAGCCATTTTAATTGGTGCCATCATTACCTTTATATTGAATAGCTTTATCAAACGTGCATCTAATAAACTTTTAGCTACTATTTACCTTACTTTTATTTGTTCATTTTTATCCCATCTTTTGGGTGACCTTCCAACCCCTGCGAGTGTTTGGAGTGGCATCGCACTTTGGTGGCCTTCTAAAACATATGTGGGTGGGTATGGTAATATCTGGTGGTGGAATAATTATGATATCTTCCTCATTATATTTTCCATTGGATTTTTGAACGGAATATATATTCTCTTTTCCCATTTTTTAAAGAATAAAAGACGGTGGATCCCCATTTTAATCTTTGTCATGGGATTTTCATTGGTGACTTTACAAATTAGAACAAGATCATTTGATTTTTCATATTCAGGGCACACACCTAAGTACCCTATGTATGAAGCTAAATCAAAAGAATTACAACGGGAAATTTTGGGAAACCGGCTTTATGAATGGATGGAATCTTTTGATAATCATTTGCCTTTTTATTTTTGAATTTCCATGATTACATTGATGCAGTAATTTATTTTACCTACAACAGGATTAATCTAAATATTAAAAAAATAATCAGAATATTCTTCCTAGAGTACTTATTCAGGTTTGTAAAATAATCATGTTGTTAAATTATTAAGATATTTATTCGCTACTTAAACCTATATTAAAATGTCACTTAGATTTTTACTTTCACTATTCATTTTTTGCACTTTCTGTACTTCACTCTTTGCACAGGATTGGACCAATTTATTCAACGGAAAAGATTTAAAGGGATGGAAAAAGCTTAATGGAGATGCCCAATATGAAGTTCTTAACAATGAAATAATTGGAATCTCAAAACTCAATACACCCAACACCTTTTTGGCAACTGAAAAAGAATATGGAGATTTTATTCTTGAACTGGAAGTATGGGTGGATGCAGGGCTGAATTCAGGAATACAGATCAGAAGTTTGAGTAAGAAAGAATATAACAATGGTCGTGTGCATGGCTATCAGGTAGAAATAGATCCGAGCAGCAGGGCCTATAGTGGTGGAATATATGACGAAGCCAGGAGAGGCTGGTTGTATCCACTTTCTATTAACCCGTTAGGTCAAACTGCATTTGTAAATGGCCAATGGAATAAATATCATATTGAGGCCGTAGGAAATGAAATTCGAGTATGGATAAATGGCATTAATTGCTCCAATTTAATTGACGGCATGACTGCTTCGGGATTTATTGCTTTGCAAGTACATAGCATCCATGAAAAAGAGTTGGAAGGCACAAAAGTAAAATGGCGAAATATTAGAATTAAAACCACGGATCTGGAAAACGACCGGTGGCAGATGCATCCCAATATTGTCGAGGTAAACTTGCTTCCCAATACACTTTCAGACTATGAAAAACGTAAAGGATGGCGGTTATTGTGGGATGGAAAAACCAATGCTGGATGGCGGAGTGCCAAAAAATCAGCTTTCCCGGAAAAAGGATGGAAGATTAAAAATGGAGAATTAATTGTAAATGAAGCTGGGGGTGGAGAATCTGAAAATGGGGGTGACATTATTACAATTAATACCTATTCAGAATTTGAGCTGAATTTTGAGTTTATGCTTACAGAAGGTGCTAACAGTGGTGTGAAATACTTTGTCGATCCTGAAATGAACAAAGGGGAAGGATCTGCCATCGGGTTGGAGTTTCAGCTGCTAGATGACAAAAAACATCCCGATGCAAAACTAGGAGTTAAGGGCAATCGTACCCTGGCGTCTTTATACGATTTAATTCCTGCCAAAAACCTTTCAGTACCTGGTCGCGGTAAAGAATTCAAAGGAATTGGGACCTGGAATCAAGGAAAAATAATCGTAAAAGGGAACCACATAGAGCATTGGTTGAATGGCTTTAAAATGGTGGAATATGAGCGTAACACCCCAATGTACCGCGCATTGGTAGCTTACAGTAAATACAAAGATTGGGTGAATTTTGGTGAAGCAGCAGCCGGTCATATACTATTGCAAGACCATGGCAATGAAGTGCATTTCAGAAGTATAAAGATTAGGGAATTCTGAAAGTTGACAGACGGTTAAAAATTCAACGTGTTCAATTGAAATTTTGCCTCAATATTCTGATAACTATTTTGGTAAGATTATTAATTCTAATATTTGATTGGGTTATCTATCTAGTGCTATTACTAACCCTTCCTACAAAAATAAATGATCTCATCATCAGGTAGAGCGTATCGCTCTACCTTTTCTTTTGGTAGTTGTTGCACATAATCATCTTCTGTCACCTCAAAGCCTGCTTTTCTAAGCCGATCGGCATAGTCATTTCCATATTTTCGCTGGTGGTCATCCTGGCCGTAAGCGATTTCCCGTTCTTTTGGGTCAGTAATAGATGGATCTTCGAAAGTAGGGCCAATTTCTGGATATACGGGCGATTGAATAATGGCCCATCCTCCGGGTTTCAGCACGCGATATATCTCACTCATTGCCTTGATATCATCATCGACATGTTCCATCACATGATTACAAAAAACCACATCAAACATATTGGCTTCAAAGATAATCTGGTGGACATCCATTTTTACTTTGGCCAGAGGAGACTCAAGGTCTGCTGTGATATAATTATGGCCATGAAGGGCTTCAAATTTTTTAATAAAACACAATTCCGGAGCAATGTGAAGCACTTTTAATTTCTCTTGAAAGAAATTGGTGTTTTCCTGTAAGTACAACCACATAAGTCGGTGACGCTCCAAAGAAAGGGAATCAGGACATAGTGCGTTTTGTCTTGGATTGATCCGTCCATAGGGTAAAAATTTTCGATACGATCTGCCGGAAATAGGACACTCGTATTTATTGCCTCTTAAAAAAAGTCCAACAATAGGTAAGATAAAATGACTTATCTTTTGTAGAGTAGTTCTGGAAACATGGCGAAGCACAAAGCTGATAACCTTTTTCATAGGCCGCAAAAATAGACATCCTGATGAATAATTCTAAAATAATTTAAAGGTCTCCTGGATTAAAACTTCCAATATTATTAATCCCTGACATAATCTTCCAAATAAGAAAATCGCTCCGCGAGTTTTCCATCCATGGTTATCGTGGCCTTTTCGATAATTTTCCTGTTATCTACTCCTATCAAAGAAGGAAGCACATTTTCTATCAACTGTTCCCCAAATTCTGTAGAGGCATCCCTTGGAAGTTCGTTAGGCAGGTTATCAATAGACATCACCGAAACCGCTCTCTCATCGCTAAAAGAAGGTAATTCACCTTGCTCCGGGATAAAATCATACACGGGATCATCTATCGTAGTCGCTTTAATAGTAGAGGGAATTGACCCATTTATATCACACGTGATATCTGCTATAACCTTTATTTTAAATGCCTCATCCTTCATTTCATCTGCTGTAAATAATACGGGAGCTTTTGGATTCCAATAAACTGCATTGATCAGCATATCAGCATGATGGGTAAAAGGATGAAAATCGGAGAGGTATTTTTCAGGGTGCTTGAAAAAATGCTCAAAGTGAAAAGGATGCCCTTTTTTATGCCGATAATAAGTATTGACATCCATTTGTGTAAAGACAGGTCGATCAAACGTCTGATAAAAAAATGGAGCTGGCTCTACCTGTTTAATATTCAATGCTTCTAATATTTCAAGACCACCTTTCGACACACGTCCATTACCTGTAATGATAATTTTAATGGGCGGCAAGGTAATAGTTTTTAATTGCTGAAAAAGCTCTTTTATATCATGGCATTGATAAGCTCTTTTTAGCTCAAAGAGATTGTATTTCTTACCATAGGTCCAAAACGCATTGTAGGCACCTACAATTCCAGCCCATCTACCAAATGCAATGATTCGGATATTTTGTTCATTGACCAGGCACTCATAATCTACCAGCCGGATATCCTTTTGTAAAACATTCTGTAGAAGCTTTTTATTATAGGGTTGCTTTTTAATGGTATGAGAAAAAAAGAAATAGGTTTTTCTACTTAGCAGTCGATCAATTGGCACTTCTTTTACCCCAAATAATATATCACAATCATCAATATCTTCTACTACTGCAATTCCTTTTGACAAATATTCATCATCAGAAAAACATCGATCTGCACTTGATTGAACCACAAACTCAACATCCGGATACAGCTTTTTTACCTGCTTCAATTGATCCGGATTAAGAGGCACCCTCGAATCTACCGGATGCTTTCCTTCCTTTATGATTCCTATTTTTAAAATTCCCATAACCTGTCATTTTTCATTTTAAAGGTAAGGCTTTACCAAGTCCCATTGCAGCCCTCCATTTTCTAAATATTCGCATGAAACCCCAAGTGCTGACACCTCATGAATATTACGATATTCATCATCAAAAAATACCATTTCATGATAAGGTATTCCAAATTTTTTTTGAAGAATTTCAAAATGGCGGATTTTGCTTCCCGGGTAAATCTGAGGGTGATCAAAATAATCCCGTATCTCAAACATTGACATCAGCTTGTAGGCAATATCAGGTGCATTCGTACGGGATGCGGCACTTATCAATTTATTGTTTTGATCCAGGTGATTTAATATTTCCAACACATCACGGTACAATTTTATTTGTCGACCATCCCCGTCCTGAATATGATCATCATTAAGTTGATATGGTGGGTACGTACAATCACACCACGTGCCACCAGCATCCCAAATTGTAAAATCCAAATCGAAAACAAATAATTTCATTTCAGCCTTTTTCCTTCAATAAACTTGTGTTGACATTATTAATACGCCAAACTTAAAAAGTAAAATTTTTAAAACATTTTGTAACAGAAAATTATTTTAAGCATTTCAATGACAGGGTATTATTCTTAGAAATATTGGCTAAAAAAGTAGAATAAGTTAAGTGATTTTTAAATAAATTGTTTTTACATTTAATCCAAGGTAATCCAACAACGCCATTTTTTCACAGTAATATGAAATAAGAAGCCCGTAAATTACTGTTTTATTAATTTCATCCTTTATACAACCATGACAGATTCTTCATTTGATTATTTTAAAGAAACCCTTATAAAAGCATATTATTACATTAGTTCGGCAGATGGAGCTTTTGATGATAAAGAGCTTGAATTTGGTGATAAAATGATCCAAAAAGAATCTATCGACAAATCGGAATTTCAAAAGAAAATTGACTCTTACAATTGTGATACACCTGAATGCATTATTCATTCGCTAAAAGATGATTTGAAAAAATTAAATCGGAATGAGCAAATAAAAATTATTGCCTATATGTCAAATATTGCTAATTCTGATGGGTTTATGGATCCCAGCGAGTGGAAAATGATTTATAATTTATATAAGAATGAATTGAACCTGGATCTTGAAGAAATAATCAAGGCACAAAAATTGATACCTCCATTCAGTAATTAAACCAACCTTCACTAATACAATTAAAATTGTTGTAATTTTAACTTTCAGTGTTAACATAAAAATAACACGCGTTATGCATGCATTTATTTATATTCATAGGAAGCTACTTTTCCTTTTTGGTACATTTTTTATTTGTATTTCATTTCCTCGTGGTTATTCACAAGGACTTCCTATAGATTCATTAGATACAAGTTATCTCAATTGGCACAATAAAGATTTTAATCTTAGTCACGTTGCCGGAACTAATGTAGATAAGGTTTATAAAGAACTTATTAAAGACAAGAAACCAAAAAAAACAATAGTAGTAGCCGTAATCGATAGCGGAGTAGAGCTTGACCATGACGATCTAACCGGAAACATCTGGGTGAATGAAGATGAAATAGAAGGAAATGGAATGGATGATGACCTCAATGGATATGTTGATGATATGCATGGATGGAATTTTATCGGGAATAAAAATGGCGAGAATGTCAATTATGAAACACTGGAATACACCAGGGTATATCGTAAGTACAAACCTAAATTTGATAAGGTCTCTACACCTGATGAAGTAGCTTCTGATGAAACACAGGAATATGCCGAATTTCTAAGGGCAGCGGAATTATATCAAAAAGAATTAAAAGATAAAGAAGAAGAAAAATCTGCCATTGACAGGTTTACATATGTGTATTATGCCACTAAAAAAATTATAAAAGAAGCTACTGGCGTTACCCCTAAAACAATTGAAGATCTGGAAAAAGTGGAAAGTGACGATCCAAAGGTTTTAGGAGCCAAGCAATTTTTGCAGGAACGATTTGAAATGGGATTTACGGAACAAGACCTCATCACCTACAGGGAACACAATGACCGGTATTTTAACCAACACCTTAATCTTTCTTTTAATCCTCGTGAAATAATTGGGGATGATCCTGAAGACTTCACAGACAGAGACTATGGTAATAATGATGTAGAAGGTGAAAGGGCTGATCATGGAACTTCCGTATCTGGTGTTATCGCAGCTACCCGTAATAACAATATCGGAATAGATGGAATAGCCGAAGTGAAAATTATGCCGATACGTACCGTTCCTCATGGTGATGAATATGACAAAGATGTGGCCTTGGCTATAGAATATGCTGTTAAAAATGGCGCTAACATCATTAATATGAGTTTCGGAAAAGATATGTCACCACAAAAGAGTTTCGTGGATGAGGCAGTGAAATTAGCAGAAAAGAATAACGTGTTGATTATCCATGGATCAGGAAATGATGGAGTTGACATCGATAAACAACCCAACTTCCCAAATAAAAATTACTTAGCCGGTGGACAGGCCGATAACTGGATAACGGTTGGGGCAAGTAGTAGTACTTTTGATGAAGAACTAGCCGCTGATTTTTCTAATTATGGGCAGACACAAGTAGACATTTTTGCACCTGGTGTAAAGATATTGTCCCTTGATACGGGTAATATGTATGGGCTTCATGATGGCACTAGTCTAGCAGCACCAGTAGTGACGGGAATAGCTGCATTAATATGGTCATATTATCCGGAGCTTACCGCTTTTGAATTAAAAGACTTGCTTCTAAATACTTCCTCTAAAATTTCCAAACCGAAAGTTTATCAACCTAATGAAGATGGAGATAAGAAAAAGGTGAAGTTTAAAACTTTATCTGTAAGTGGGGGTATTATCAATGCCTATGAAGCATTTCTTGAAGCTGAAAAATTTGCTAGTAAAAAATAATTACGTTCCGATAAGCTGATTTTCATTTATTAGTTTTACTTGCTATTCTTATCAATAATACATAAGTTAATTATGTATTAATAAATTCATATGGCAACTTTTAATAATGAATTAGTTCGCGGAACATTAAAAACTCTGGTTTTAAAGGTGTTAGATGAGCAAGAACGCATTTACGGTTATCAATTAATTAAAGAAATTAGTGATCGAACGCAGGGAAAAATTCTTTTAACAGAAGGGGCACTTTATCCTATTCTTCATAAATTGGAAAGTGAAAATATAGTCACCATAGAAGAAGAAAATGTTTCCAATAGAATTCGAAAATATTACCGATTGACAGATCAGGGGAAAATAGCAGCCCAGGAAAAGACAATGGAAATTCTGGAATTCATGCAGACGATAGCTCAATTTATAAAAAGTAACGCCTAAGATTATTAAGTATATTTAAAACATTTGTATCAATGATCAAGAACAGCTTCTATTTCATCCTTTCTTTATGCCTAATCGCCCAATCACTCTTCGCACAAAATGGAGATCAAAGGACAATGTTATTACGGGACGAAGGATTGTCTCAGCTCAGTTTTATAGACCTCCAACACCCGGAAAACAATTGGTTTCAACCCATACCTAACGGCCGGGATCTACAGCTTGTCGGGAATGACTTGGTGCTGATTAGTACAGGTGTTGGATATGAAGAGCGATCTATCGCCACGGGTGAAAAAGCAAACGAAGTCACCCAATTTCCCGGTACCATTGCTGCAAGAAGATTGCGTAATAAAAATACCATGCTCATCGGATTGAATTGGCAGGAACAGAAAGGCATTACCCTGATTGAAATTGATTCCAAAAATGACATTATCTCTACCATAAACTTTCCTGATTTCGAATATGCCCGGCTTTTCCGTGAAACAAGTGATGGAACTTTCTTAATTACCGCAAATAAATTGGTGTTTGAAGGAACCAAGGAGGGTGATATAATTTGGAAAGCTCAAATAGGCGGAAGGGATAATCCTCATGCCTGGCAAGCGCTTCGACTCTCTGATGGAAAAACCATGGTTGCCGGAGGATATGGAGGAAGTATTCAAATTTTTAATACCCAGGGTAATTTGATTAAAGCATTCTGTGGGGCTGAAGAAAAACGTGGCAATTTCTATTCCGGATTACAAATATTAAAAAATGGTAACATCGTCGTCACCAACTGGCAAGGACACGGACCAAATCAGGGAAATGTAGGTACTCAACTACTAGAGTTCTCACCAGAAGGAGAATTGGTGTGGTCGTGGAAACAAGACCCTGATCAATTTTCTTCACTTCAAGGAGTAATTGTTTTGGATGGACTAGATACTAGTAAATTGCATGTCGAAAATGAGAATGGGGTTTTGGCAGCTTTGGATTGAGTTATATTCAGTCGCTAATTCATACCGTCCTTCTTTTTTTATTAGTGAGAGATTCCATAATTATGCCCTAAAAGGTGTAGGTATTTATCTAAGCACAATATGATACCCAAAGGGGTATAAATCTGAAAATATTTTTAATCCTCTTTTCTCCTATCAATAACTACGATTTCGCTGTCTTATAAGCGCCTATCTGTGTCACCGATAAAATCCGGGCTGTTGACGAAAAAAATTGCTGCCAAGTGAATAATCCTCTTATTTCAAACCATCATTTACCAATAAAATAAGATGAAAAAGAGAAATTATTTATTGATTGCCCTATTGACCGTATTTCTTCATGGATGTTTTATCAAATCACTCCATCCATTTTTTAAAGAAAAGGATGTGGTTTTTAAACCCGAACTTGTTGGCAGTTGGATGGATCAGGACAGTTCTACCTGGTCAATCAAACAGATGGTCAAATCTTTAGGCTTTATGAATGGACATACTGTTGATAATTCCTATCTGATGACATTTGAAGATCAGAAAGGAAATGTGACAATTTATAATGTGCATGTATTTAACCTGGAAGACAAAGTATATCTTGATTTTTTCCCTCTGCTTGACGAAATGATGGAAGATAACCTGGCGTATAACAGTATTATTCCTTCACATTCCTTAGCCCAATTGATCATCAAAGACAATAACCATCTTAAAATTAAATTTTTCAATGAAGACTGGTTGTATGACCTTATGGAAAAAAACAGGGTAAAAATCCGCCATGAAAAAATCAAGATGAACTCAGATTATGAACCCTATATTCTTACCGCATCAACCGATGAGTTGCAAAAATTTATCATCAAATATCAGGATGACCCAAATCTTTTTAAATCCACATATGAAGCTAAAGAGGAAGATCGGGATAAAGATGAGTTTAGTTTTTATCTTCAGCGTGTAAATGAATAAAAGAAATAACATTGCAACTTTGGTCATGAACAGCTGGGTTCTCCACCTGCTGTTCTGGTCATTTTCGTTTTACATATTGTTGCGGCTTTTTGCAGGATCAAGTCAAGTCGAGCAGATCGATTGGATTTACACTAGTATTTTTATATCCACCCTTATAGCTACTTCAATAGTCAATCTCTATGTATCCATGCCTTTTCTACTTCAACAAGGTAGCTATGCAAATTATGTAATCTCTCTAATAGTCTTATTGCTATCTGGTAGCTTGGTCAATTATTTACTTTTTGATCGCTGGATCGATACAATACTTCCCGGCTATTACTTTATTTCCTATTACAATTATTGGGATATTCTTAAGTTTTTTATCGTATTCGTCGCAGCAACTTCCCTCCTAAAATTGTCCAAAGATTGGTTTTATCTGAATAAGGCCCAGCAACAGTTGCAGGAATTAGAAAAGGCAAAAGTAGAAGCAGAATTATCAGCCCTTAAAAACCAGGTAAATCCCCATTTTCTATTCAATAGTCTGAATGTCTTGTATTCCTTGGTTCGGAAAAATGCCAAAGAAGCTCCGGAGGCCATCATCAAACTTTCGGATATTCTCCGCTATGTGCTCTATGAGTCGAATACAGAATACGTCCCGCTTCACAAGGAAATAAAGCTGGTCAAGAATTACATAGATTTACAAAAATACCGAAAGGGAGCTAAAGTTAATTTTCATTTGAAAGTAAAGGATGAAGAAGTGCAGATCGTACCAATGATACTTCTGCCATTGATAGAAAATGCTTATAAACATAGCCAAATGACAAAAGAAAAAGTGTTTAATATTGACATAGATTTAAATTGCAATTCCCAGCAACTTGAATTAATCATCAAAAACTCAATCAATCCTGACGCCCAAAAAGCAATGGAAAAACATAGTGGCATCGGGCAAAAAAATATCACTCAGCGACTGGATCATTATTACCCAGAAAAATATTCACTTGATATCAGGGAGGAAAATGAGCAGTACATTGTTAATCTAAAAATAGATATTGCGTAAATGATCCAATGTATTTTGATAGAAGACGAAGCAGCATCCAGAGAAATCGTGGAGGATTATATTCATAAAACTCCTCACCTGGAATTAAAAGGTGTTTTTGCGGACGCATTTTCAGCTCGCGACTACCTGATGAAGCATTCGGTGGATTTGCTATTTTTGGATATCAATATACCCGGATTAAATGGCATCCATTTTTATCAATCGCTGGTTCAGCAACCACATGTGATTTTCACAACAGCCTATCCAGAATATGCCGTTGAAGGATTTAACCTGGATGCTGTGGACTATCTGCTGAAACCCTATTCATTTGAACGATTTCTGAAGGCTGTCAATAAAATGCATTCAAAGCTTCGGGAAAACCAGCCGTCTCAAAAACCGACTATTTATTTACAATCAGATAAAAAAATCCATCAGGTGCCCATAGAAAGTATTCTATTTCTGGAGGCTATGGGTGATTATGTAAAAGTTCATTTAAAAGATGGAATGCTGATCGTTCATGAAACACTAACCAGCTTGAAAGAACAGCTACCTGAAGATTTATTTATCAAAACACATAAATCCTATGTCGGCTCTTTATCCAATTTCGAATTCATAGAGGGGAATACGATGAAGTTTGGCAATAAAAAAATTCCCATAAGCCAAACGTATCGTAATGAAGTGATGAGAAAGGTGAAGAGAAATTGATTTTACTCAATCATATTTGTTCACTCCTTTCATAAAATAGCTTGGGATTCTTATATTCTTCGTAATATTTTTGCAATAACAGTTCATTTTGATTGAATTGCACGGCCTCCTAAAAAATATATAAATTAAGATTTTATTTAAAAACCGGCTCCCCCTATCTATCCTGGCATATGCTATTGCCATGGCAGCGCTGATTGGCGTACTAAAATTCATTGAATACCGCTATTTCGTAAAGGAGCTATCCATTGAAATATATATCGGGATCGTGGCTATACTTTTTACTGTGCTCGGTATTTGGATGGGTCTGAAATTGATTAATAAAAAGAAAGAAGAACTACTAACTGAACCATTCGTCAAAAATGAATCTCTGATTAATAAATTTGGAATTAGCAATCGTGAATATGAAGTATTAGAATTAATGGCGAAAGGACTCTCCAATCAAGAAATTGCCGACCAGCTATTTATTTCTCTTCCAACGGTTAAAACGCACGTTTCCAATCTTTTTGTCAAGCTGGATGTAGAGCGAAGAACACAGGCAATTAAAAGGGCAAAAGAATCACATCTAATACCTTAACTTTAGTATGAATTAGTTGAAAAAACTTAAATTGATACTAAAGTATGAGTGTTATTTTCGATTAAATTCATTGGTTTGACCCAAATCAATATCCATTTACACTATGAAAAAAATCATCATCACTTTCGGAATCATAGCCGGACTGATTGTCTCAGCTATGCTGCTAGTTTCCTTTAGCCTTGGGGGATTTGAGTCGGAATATGGGGAATTGGCAGGTTATGCCTCCATGATCATTGCTTTTTCCACAATCTTCTTTGCTGTCAGATCCTATAGAGATAAATACAATGGTGGGAAAATTGGTTTTGGTAAAGCTTTCCTCATGGGATTGTACATTACCCTGATTGCATCCACATTATATGTGATCTCCTGGATGATTATTTCCGAAACCGTTGCCAAAGATTTTACAGCTAACTACACCAAACATGCCATTGAAAAAATCAAAACAAGTAGTCTGTCAGAAGGAGAAAAAGAAAGCAAAATAGAAGAAGTGAATTATTTTGCTGAGATGTACGAAAAGCCCTTATTCAAAATTGGGATTACCTATATGGAAATTCTACCTGTAGGTTTAGTGGTATCCATTATTTGTGCATTCATTTTAAAACGTAAAACCATTTCAATTCAATAAAACCAAATAACTATGAGCAAACCAAAAGTGACCGGAATAGGAGGAGTTTTCTTTAAAACCAAAGACCCTGATAAAATCAAAGAGTGGTACAGTGAAAACCTGGGATTGGCTGTTGATGCATATGGCTCTTCCTTTAAATCCCGAAATATCGAACGACCAGATGAAATTAATTACCTGCAGTGGAGTCCTTTTAAAGATGATACTAAATATTTTAATCCTTCGGAAAAGGAATTTATGATCAATTACCGGGTACAAAACCTCAATGAATTAGTGGAAGAGTTAAAGAAAAATGGGGTAACGGTAGTGGATAAAATTGAAGAATACGACTATGGAAAATTCGTCCATATCATGGATCCTGAAGGAAATAAAATTGAATTATGGGAGCCGGTGGATAAGGTTTTTACAGATATGGATGATGAGACGACCAAGTAAAATAAACTTATTTCCCACATTAAATGTTTATATTTAGTAGGCTTCAAAAAAATATCAACTAAAAATGAACATCCAAACTTCAAAAAAACTTCCAACTGCAAAAAGGTTAGCGGAGATCCTCAAAAAGGAATTTTCCAATCAATATGAGTATGAAGAATTTGGATTAAGTGAAGGTAAAAGTCTCATAGTTCGGAAGTCATTTTTAGTTGGTGCCCAAATTTCCATTAATAAAAATGAATTAATTGTAGATAGTGTTCCGCCTTCTGTAACTGCATCCTTCATTGCAACTATCATGAATACATTTGCCAATTTGTTTATCGTATTTGCGATATTGCCCTATCGAAAATTAGAAAGGGATCTCGCCCGATTTTTAAACAACAAATACAATTAGCGGAGATTCCTCCAATTCTACTGCAATGAATCTTTATCAATGAAATTTAATTTTCTATTAGGTGTTTTTATCTTTTTTCTACCTATCGCAAAAACGTTTGGGTGTACCTGCGGTGGTACCAGCACTATCAATAGAGCAGTGAAAGATGCGGATGTTGTCACCGTTGGTACTATTCTTACAAAAAGTGTCGAGTTCCTTCCGGATTCTTCCAAATATCAGGAAATGATTGACATGGGCTGGCCCGAAGATCAAATTGATGAAAGCCTATATGGCTTTTCAATCATTAAGTTGACACTTAGTATTGAAACAATTTTAAAAGGAACAATCACTTCTGATACATTGACCATATTAACAGGGATGGGGCATGGGGATTGTGGATTTCATTTTGATGTAGGAAAGAAATACATTGTTTACGGTAAACACGAAAGCTATTTTGGGGAATTCATCCACCATATCTCATTCCCAAATGAAAGACAAATAATTTGGACAAACATCTGCACCAGAACACAAGAATACAATGCTGAAGAAATCCGGCGGTTAAAAGAAATTGTCAAATAGCATTTCATCGAAAGCGTTAATTGGCTATTATTAATATCATTTTTTAACCCTTTCTCGTCATGAACCTACAAAAATACAATCAACGACTTTTAGCCATTATCGGAACACTCGCTGTTTTAGGCCTTTTACTTTTAATCTTCATCGGACTTTTCGATTTCATTGAGCGACAGATGCGAAGATCCAATCGATCAGATAATGTAAGTGGAATTGTAATTGACCAAAACCAGGTGATTGATACTTCAGCATTTGAATTCGTGCAGGAGATCAGCATTCTTGAGCCTCACCAGCTCGATTCTGCCAAGCCCGTTTTCATTATCCCTATTGGACAGATTGATCAAAAAAATAAACTGTCAAAGTTGCTTCCAGCGGGAATGGCTTTTGACTCTTACTCATATACTGAGGATTATTTTTATTCGAGTTACACAGGTTTATACAACAACTTTGTGCTCATTGATTACACCAGAAATATTAAACAGCCCATTTTCAACTCCAAAATTGCATTGACAGAATGGGCATACATGAAAGTAGACACTTCCCAAATTATCTTATTTAAGGGAACGGATCAAGACCTCAATAAAGATGGCCGTTTAAATGACGATGATTTTCAAAGCTTATTTGTATTCAATGTGGGCACATTGGAAACGAAAGAACTGCGTTTTGACAATCAGACTGTCCGTGATTTTGAACCATTGAAGAAAACAAGTAAAATTTATGTGCGAACTGGTAAAGATATCAATGCCAATAAAAAATTTGATTCTTATACGGAACCGACGGATTTGTATTTCTTTGACGTGGCCACTGGCGAAAGTGAAACACTTGTTCCTGAAGAGATTAAAAAGAAAATTCAGGATATTTTGAGTGAATGACCCAAAAGGTTAAACTAATTCAATAAAAAAATAGAAGGGATTTTGTGAAAAGCTGATATTACAAATACAGTCTTCAAATAGATATTTGGAAGGTACAATCACCTAATCTAAATACTATAAGAAATTATAAACCATGAAACACCTTCTATTAGTCACATCCATTATATTGATTTTCCAAACTTGCTATGGTCAAAATACGAACTGGGGAGAAAAATTCTCTGATGCCATTATCTCCAGGTATCAACCTACTATTAATACCATGACAAATAAAGATTGGGACCATTCCAATAGCATCATTTTGCACGGAATGGAAAAGATTTATGACCACACAAAATCTCCTCAATATTTGAATTATATTAAATCATTTGTAGATGAATATGTAGCTGAGGATGGCAAAATTTCCGGTTTGAAATCGGAGTTGGATGGTATGCATCCCGGAGTATTGTGTTTATTTCTATACCAGGTAACAAGAGACGAAAAATATAAGCTTGCTGCCAAAGAAATGAAGGATTTCCTGATTGGAACTTCGAGTAAACCATCCGTATTTAACAAAACCCCGGATGGTGGTTATTGGCACAAAAACAATGATCATTATGAGAATGTTATGACCATAGACGGTGCCTATATGGCCAATCCTTTTCTGGTAAAGTATGGCAATATGTTTAATGATAAGACTTGTTTTGACATTGCAACAAGGCAGACTTTGCTTGTTGCCTCCAGAACATTTAACCTGGAAACCAAGCTTCCTTATCATGGATGGGATTTTGCCATGCAACACTCCTGGTCAAACCCTATAACCGGAACTTCAAGCGAAGTTTGGAGCAGAAGTATCGGTTGGTTTGCAATGGCACTAGTTGATATTCTAGAATATTTACCTGAAAATCATCCTGATTATCCTACCATTAAATACCTTTTTCAACAGTTAGCCACAGGGATCAAGTCAACACAAAACAGCACAAATGGACTTTGGTATCAAATGGTTAGTCATCCAGATGCCAAAGATAACTATCCTGAATCGAGCGGTTACGGTATGATCATTTACGCTCTTCAAAAAGGAGTAGATCATCATTGGATTGATGAAAGTTTTTCGATAGTAGCTCAAAATGGGTGGAATGGCATGAAAAACTTCATTAATACCTATGAGGATGACCTACCTCAAATTACATCCTTCAATCCGGGAATGGGCATTAAAAATAATCTTGAAGAATATCTTGCTGTAAGACCTGTCAATTGCCCATCCAATGCTAAAAAACAACACCCACATGGTTACTGTGCTATATTGATGGCGGCATCAGAGATGGAATATTAGGTTTTTTTCTTCTAAAAAGTTCAGTCAATAAACCAATCCCGAACATTACTTATATAGTACTACCATTGACTAGACCGGAGGAAAAGGATTAATTCCAATATTTATTATTGAATATACACACAAAAAACTTTATTAAAGTATGCTCCTAGTTACGCTTCGCCCTCCTCAGGTGGACCAACTAAACCAGAAGTAGTTCTAATTGATATTAATACATTATTTAACTCTTAACATTTTATTAACAGCTTATTCAGTATTTAATTCATAGGTTTAAACATTGTAGCAAATTCAAATACTATGAGAGACACCAACTTGTACCTGTTTACTTTATTTGTGCTTTTTTTTGTATCTCAAATTTCCATTGCACAAAAAATCACTCCAGTCCATCAAGATTCTCTAAAATCAATAGTAGAATTCTATTTTGATCAAAGTATTAACATCTATAAAAGCAGTTCAAAACCTGAAGATATTGATCATTTATTTAATGTATTTACTGAAGATTTTATCTATGATCATCCAAAATACGGCGGAGAATATTCAAGGCAAGATCTGTATGAAGGATATTTACAGAATCAAAAGAACGGAGGATATAATGGTTCGATTATAAATTATAAAATCAAGAATCTGATTATTGGATTAGATGGCATGGCTGTAGAACGGGTATTTATTAAAAAAATGGAAGATGGATCCAGTAAAGAAATAGATTATGGAATGACATTATTTGAGTTTAAAAAAGGTAAAATCAATCGAATTAAGGAATACTGGTAATGAATTTTTTAATACGCAATTCGCTAAATAATTGGTAAGCTTTTTAAAGACAACTAATCCCTCGCTACCGACCCCTACCTCATAGAACGAATTAAAGCAGAATAAACCTTCATTTCCTTACTCTTCTCCTCCTCACCTACCTAGTACTAGGTATATGCATTTACCTATCTTTCGGTATTGTTTAGAATTATTCTAAATAAGAAATTTGCATTGGTATAATTAATCGATACTAAGGTTGAACCATTGATGAATACATATCAGCTTAATCAGTTTCATAACCAAAACCAAATCAATCACATGAACCCTAATTGTATAAACCGGATTTTTTTAGCGATTCTTTTCGTTGCAATAAGCATCAATACCTTTGCGAATGGATCTATCAATGGCACCATTACTTCTGAAGGTGAACCCATTCCTTATGCCAATATAATGTTAAAGGGGACTCGTATGGGTTCGACTTCAGATATGGAAGGACAATACACGATTGCAAACATCCCAGACGGAGAGTATGTATTGCAAGTTTCTGTTGTAGGATTTGACTCCTATAGTCAAAATGTATCGATCTCTCAAAACGAAACCACAACCATGGATATTGAACTGGTAAGCAATTTCACCCAGCTCAATGAAATTGTCATCAGTGGCACTATGAAACCTACACGGGTAGCCAATTCACCGGTTAAAATTGAAGTGCTTTCGCCCTCATTTTTTAAAACCCAGGCAACCAATAATATTTTCGAAGCATTGGATAATATTAATGGTATCCAACCACAATTGAGCTGTGGGGTATGTGGTACTGGTTGTATCCATATTAACGGAATGGAAGGCGCTTATACGCTTATTGTCATTGATGGAATGCCGATCATGGGGGCTCTTTCATCAACATACGGATTAAGTGGAATACCGAATTCGCTGATCAAACAAGTGGAAATTATCAAAGGCCCGTCCTCCACTCTTTACGGCACGCAGGCAGTTGGTGGAGTTATCAATGTGATCACCAAAGATCCACTGAAAATGCCATTGTTAAGTACAGATGTTTCTTACACATCTCATGACCAATTGGACGCTAGCATATCTTACAGCCCGAAAATAAGCGATAAAGTCAACACATTATTAAGTGTAAATGTGTATAACAACCAAACACGGATCGATGATAATGGTGACAACTTCACAGACTTTCCTCTAAATCAGCGTATTTCCATTTTTAATAAATGGTCGTTTCAAAAAGACGGTCATCAGCCTTCAACCATCGCCCTACGGTATTACCGTGAAAACAGATTTGGAGGGGTAATGCAATGGACTCCAAAAGACAAAGGCAGCGACCAGGTATATGGGGAGTATATCGAAACGAAACGTTATGAATTGATTGGTAAATACAACTTGCCAACAAGCCAGCACCTATGGATAGACTATTCATTCAATCGCCATGAACAAAAAAGCTGGTATGGAAACACAATTTATAATGCCAAACAGCATATTTTCTTTTCCAATCTTTTATGGGGAAATAGTGTCGCAAACCACGATTGGATTGTCGGACTTACCTCAAGAATAGAAACGTATCAGGATAATACTCCCTCTTACACGGATGATAAAGAATTTATCCCTGGTATTTTCGCCCAGGATGAGTTTAAAGTTACCCATAAGACATCCATTCTTGGCGGTATTCGATTTGACCACCACAGAAAGCATGGTCTGATTGTATCGCCTCGTTTAAATGTAAAACAACAACTTGGCAAATATTCATCAGCCCGATTGAATTTCGGAACTGGATTCCGACAGGTCCATTTATTCACAGAAGATCATGCCTTTTTATCGGGCAGTCGGGATGTGGTGATTGCCAATAATTTAAAACCGGAACAATCCTATAATATCAACCTTAACGTCAATCATGTGTATACAATGGGGGAAATTTCCGGTACATTGGATGTGGATATGTTCTACACGTATTTCACCAATAAAATCATTCCAGACTATGAAACGGATCAAAATTTAATCATCTATGACAACCTATTGGGACATAGCATCTGTAGAGGAGTTTCTTTGAACTTGCATGGTAATTTCCCTTTTCCTCTTTCACTCCGTGCGGGCGCTACCGTTCAGGATATTTTTGAAGCAATTCCTGGTAACGCAGGCGAATGGGTACGAGAAACCCAAAAATTCTCCCCGGTATTTCGAGGCACATTTAACGTGGAATATAGCTGGGACAATATTGGATTGAGTCTGAATTGGAACGGTAAGGTGGTCGGTCCGCAATACCTACCAACCTATGAAGCACCATTTTCCCGGCCAGAAACGGCCCCGTGGTACACCTTGCAAAATATTCAAATGACCAAAAAGTTTGGATCAACAGTGGAAGTTTATGCTGGTATCAAGAATCTACTTAATTACACACAGCCTACTCCTATCGTTGATCCGGAAAATCCATTCAGTGACAACTTTGATACGGCTTACATCTACGGCCCACTCGAAACACGCAGACTACAATTAGGAGTTCGACTGAATATGGAGAAGAGATAGCTTGAAGAAAGTTTGAAAGTTTATAAAGTTGAAAGTTATCAAGTTGAAAGCGTTGTCAAGGTTTGAAAACCTTGACAATCGCTGTATTTAGACATTGGGCAAAATGTCTCAATTATCATACTTCATCCCACCACTGGATGCGCGCCTGCATATGGGAAGTGGTAGGATGAATTCATTTCACAACAAAAACAACAATTCAAAAGCGGTGTCAATGGTTGCAAGTTATGACAATCACCGTACCGAATAGAAAAAGTGAAATTATTTAAAATTATCAGTTGTATATACAACTCCTTTATTTACCTTTGATCATGACTTTAGAAAACCTGGAAGGATTTGACCCTACTTTGTGCATCTCAGGAAAAATGAGTCGAGTGCATCGCTTTACAGCTAATATCTTCAGGAAATACCTACACCCTTTTGGAATAACTAATAGCCAGCTAAGCTTGCTGTTTATCCTATCAAAAATGGATGGTTTAACCCAAAAGGAACTCACTCAGATTTCCGTACTTGAGAAATCATCAATAAACAGAAATTTAAAACGCCTATTTGACCATAATCTCGCTACAAGAAAAGATTTCCCCATCATTACCATTACCCAGGAAGGAAAGACTTTTGTTAACAAAGTTATTCCTGAATGGGAAAAGGCAATGGCTGAAATTAAAGAACTATTGGGTGAGGAAGGAGAGAAAGCACTTCAACTTTTACATTCTAAATTAATAAACCATTTACCTCATGAGTGACAACTTCGGCTACATCGGTTTAACATTGACCATGTTCATTGTAGTTAGTTTCTTCGGTATGCAAATTATCAGAAAAACTTACGAAAAAGAGAATGTTGGAAAAATGTCTTTCATATTAATAGCATCCCTTCTGCTTTGGTTTCTTTATACTTACCTGATTGCCAAAACGGGTATTCCCCAGGATTTTAGCCTTCCACCAAAAGGTCCTGCATTGCTTGTCCTACCAGCCTTTTTGTTTATTGGTCTTTTTATGTTTCGCCATCGAAACAAAAAATGGATCAGCAACCTTCCGCTTTGGGGATTGATTGTTTTTCAGTGCTATAGAGTTTTGATTGAAACCCTATTTGTATTTTCAGTTAAAAATGGAACCATCCATCCTAATATGACTATCGAAGGGTATAATTATGATATGATTTTTGCTTTGTCATCAATTGTAATAGGATGGTTGGTATTCAAAAAGGTAAAAGGTTATCAAACCATTGCTCTTTATTGGAATTACTTTGGGCTTATGGTTATTGCATCTATCATATTTATAGTAATCACTACCATGTTTATACCTGGTTTTTATAGCAATAATATTGATGCGGTACCAAAAGAATTTGGTACGTTTCCATTTGTATTGGTTGCATCTTTTTTAATGCCGCTAGCAGTTTTTATTCACGTTCTTACGATAAAGAAATTAAAACGAAGCATTAAAAATGATTAAGAATAGGTAATATTATAATCCTTTAAAGATTATCTGATACATAATTCAAGTACAGCTCCAAGTTACGCTACCCAAAACTTGAAACATTTATTGGGTTTTTTGACGACGTATTAGCTCAATAACCAAGCAACTAGTAACAAACCCTGAACCGAAGGAGGGATATTAAATACCCAAAATCAGCCACTCATATAAAATCCAAACTTTTCTTGATTTAATCCCGTTCGATTCATTAACTTGTAGCTTTTCCACCTGTCTATATATGTTGCATTTTTCAATGCAGCAAAATTTTCATTATACCTTGATTAGTTGAAATGTTGTTATCTATGCAATGCCGATTATTTGGTGTTTGACTTGATGCGTATTGCTTGATTTTACAACTTGAGCCTTGGAATGAAAATAATTCAACCGACATTGATATTTTATATAAACTCTTATTCAAATGGATAATAATTTCAGAAAAGTACAAGATTACTTAATGGAGCTGGAATTCGACATCGTACATACCGACGAACAAGAATCCCTCTTTGTCATTAATAAAGAAGAATCCGGTATCTCCAATCTCATCATTGATTGCGAAGATCCGATTCTTGTGTTTGAGCAACATCTTTTTGACTTAAAAAACGATAATGCTGGCGTTTTTAAAGAGCTGTTAAAAAAGAACCGCGAGATTATCCACGGTGCTTTTGCATTGGATGATACCGGCACGAAAGTATTATTCAGGGATACCTTGCAATTAGAAAACCTGGATAGTAATGAACTACAGGGAACCCTCAATTCACTGGAAATATTACTCAGTGAATACTCAAATCAAATCATCGAATTTTCAAAAAATTAATTACCCATGGGATTATTTCAAAGACTTTTTAAAGTAGGTCAGGCAGAAGCACATGCCATAGTTGATAAACTAGAAGACCCAATCAAATTAACCGAACAAGGAATAAAAGACCTAAAAAGCGACCTCGATAAGAGCTTACAAGCATTAGCAGAAGTGAAGGCACTTGCAATTCGCACAAAAAGGGAATTAAGTGAAGCTAAAAACAAAGCAAAAAGCTATGAGCAAAAGGCTATGCTCTTGTTGCAAAAAGCCGAAAAGGGCGATATAGATCCTTCAGAGGCTGATCGTTTGGCTACTGAAGCTTTACAGAAAAAAGAAGAAGCTTTGCAGAATGCTAATCGAGTAGGAGCAGAATCAAAAAGATTAGACACCAGTGTTAGCCAATTGGAAACAAACATCAATAAGATCAAATCCAATATCAGCCATTACGAGAATGAGTTAAAGACCCTCAAAGCTCGGGCACGCGTTAGCAGCGCCACCACGAAAATCAATAAATCTATGGCAGGGGTGGATACCAGCAGTACGGTAGCGATGCTCGAAAAAATGAAACAACAGGTAGAAGCAGATGAAGCTCTGTCAGAAGCTTATGGTGACATGGCCGATGCCAATCGTAGCATTGATGAAGAAATAGAAGACGCTATCGGAGGAGATAGTTCTGCAAAAGCTTCTAGTGCATTGGAAGAATTAAAAAAGAAAATGAACCAAAACAAATAAAACATTTAGTAAAGCCTGGTGGTAATCAACCGCCGGCTTTACGGTTTTAAAATCATCACTATGGGACTAAAAGACCTCTTTAAAAAGAAAAAAGAACCTGATTATGACGCTACCGACATCCGGGTAACCGACATTAAATTAGGATTCATTTTTGAATACGACCTTTCTACCTGGGAAGTAGTAGAAGAATACGAGTACGATTGGGGTAATAATTACTTTTCCAAGGAATTTAAAATCTTCAACGGCACTGAAACAAAATTTCTCAGCCTTGATGAAGATGATGAACTTTATATCGCAGTTACCACTAAAGTAAAAGTTCGCTCTGTTGACGAAGACCTTCCTGAGTACATCATAGAGCATGAAGCTCCCCCAAAAAAAATCACTTATAATGGCACGAAGTTCTTCCAGGAAGAAGAAAGCCCTGGATATTTTCGCAACGTCGAGGATGGTGAAGATGATGATGCATGGTCAGAAGTAGTAAGCTGGGAATATGAAGATGATAACGACCAGGTGCTGACCATTGAGCAATGGGGTGACAAAGAATTTGAAGCTTCCTTTGGTAAATACATCAAAGAATACGAAATATCAAACATCTTACCTAAATCATAGTACTATGCAATTCTTAAAACTATCAACCACAATCCTCGCCATCGGGCTCCTGATAAGCTCCTGTTCCAGCAGACGGGAATTTGTGAAAAACCCCGTAGATGATATCATCCGCGACCTCAATGCGGAACAGAATTTTTCGATCATTTTATATGATATGAATTATGATGAAAAGCAAAACAGCTACATGCATCAATACCAGATCCTGGTAGAAAAAACCAACCCTGACACCATTACTACCAAAACCACCGATTGGTTAAAAGTAAGTGATGAATTTTTTAATGCTCATGTGAATGATATGGGGATGGAGATCACTTCCAAGCAAGAAGGTGTGGTGAAAAAGGCCGTAGCCCCAGCAGGTTATTCTAATTATGTTGGCAATGAAAAATATGGCCATTGGGTACAGCGGGATGGCGGATCATTTTGGGAGTTTTATGGCAAATATGCTATGCTGCGAAGTGTGTTCCACATGATGGGCTCTCCTGTAAGATATGGTTATTGGGATGATTACCACCGAAACTACCGTGGATATGGCCGCCCTTATTATGGCCCGACCAGTGGGGGCAGAACCATGTACGGAACGAACAGCACCTATGCGAATAAAAATATGACCCGAAGTACCTGGCATAATAAGCCTAGCACATTCAAAAACAGAGTGCGAAGCCAAGTAAGTAGAAGTTCATCAAATAGTCGTATCTCGAGAAGTTCCAACAGGTACAGCAGTGGCAGTAGTGGCAGTAGTTCAAGGTCGAGGAGCGGAGGATTTGGTAAATAAATTATTCATTGAAAAACACACGTTATAATGGAAGAATTAATAAATAATGAATATATATCTGCCGGAATTCACGGCATCATCTACCTGGCCAATGCATTTGTTTTGTTTTTCATTGGCAAACTTTTATATCAACTTTTTCACCCATCAATAAAGGTAAAGGATGAATTAGTTGAAAAAGATAATCTCGCCTTTGCACTTGCACACACTGGCTATTTTGTCGGGTTACTTATCGTCATTGGTAGTGTGATCATCGGTCCTTCTAAAGGATGGATTACCGATGTCACCGAAATTTCAGTTTATGGAATACTAGCCATTCTACTTTTAAATATTTCCACTATTGTTAATGATAAACTTCTTCTTCGCCATTTCAGCGTACAGAAGGAGATCATCGATGATAAAAATGAAGGAACCGGCATCGTTGAAGCTGCCAATGCTATTGCTTCGGGATTGATCATTTATGGTGCATTGATGGGTGAAAGTGTAAGCATCGGGCATGGTATCATGACAGCTGTTATTTTCTGGGCAATCGGTCAGGTAATCCTTTTAATCACTAGCCGGATTTACAATATGATGACCCCCTATGATTATCATGAGCACATCGAAAAAGACAATGTAGCTGTAGGAGTAGGCGTTGCCGGAGCCATCATAGCCATGGGAAATATTATTCGATTTGCCATCATGGATGATTTTGAAAGCTGGGTTGAAAACCTCACCTACGCCGGAATTATTATTGTTGTTGGTTTGATTTTATTGCCGATTGTCAGATATCTTACTGATAAAATCCTTCTACCCGGACAAAATCTGACCGATGAGATCGTCAACCAGGAAAAAGCGAATATCGGTGCTGCAACAATTGAAGCTTTTGCCTATATCGCTGGGTCAGTACTTATCACCTGGTGTTTTTAATTATAAAGCAATACTAAACTGAACCTGAAATCCAACATATTAAAGCTGGCTATTTTTGCCACCGGTTTATCCGGAATTGTTGCAGAATATATTCTCTCTACGCTCGCTACCTATTTTCTGGGAGATTCTGTGTTCCAATGGACCATCATCGTGTCTATCATGCTTTTTTCCATGGGAGTGGGTAGCCGGGTGAGTAAATGGATGAAAAAAGACCTGTTGCAAAAGTTTATTTTAATTGAATTAGTCTTGTCGGTATTGGTTTCATTTTCACCGTTGGTTGCATATACCAGTTCTGCATTTACAGCCTATGAAGGTGCAATTATTTACTTTTTGGCGATTTCCATTGGCATGCTAATCGGTATGGAAATCCCATTGGTTATCAGGCTCAATAAGGATTTTGATTCTTTACGAGTCAATATTTCTTCGGTATTGGAAAAGGATTATTTCGGCAGCCTGGTTGGAGGATTATTCTTTGCGTTTGTTGGGTTGCCTTTAATAGGTTTAACCTATACACCCTTCATACTTGGTGGAGTAAATTTGATCGTCGCTATTACATTGTTTTTTGTCCTATGGGGTATACAGGGTAAAAAAAGCCGTGTAAAAATCATGACCCTCTCTTCGTTGGCTGTTCTATTAATAATTTCAGGAAGTGTGGCAGCGTCTCCCATCATTACTTATGGTGAGCAGGTTCGATACAAAGACATGGTTGTTTTTGAGAAACAAACGAAGTATCAAAAAATTGTGATAACCCAATGGAAAAATGACTATTGGCTGTACCTCAATGGAAACCAGCAATTATGTACGTATGATGAAGCCATGTACCATGAGCCCATTGTCCATCCAATCATGCATTTATCTAAAGAAAAATCAGATATACTAATTCTTGGCGGCGGAGATGGGTGTGCAGCGAGGGAATTACTGAAATATGATGAAGTGAAACATATTGATCTCATTGACATCGATCCTGATATGACTAAAATTGGGCAAGAACACCCCATTTTTGTGGCAATGAACAATAATTCATTAAATCATGAAAAAGTGAGTGTTTACAATATAGATGCTTATAAATACCTCGAAGACACCAAAAATTATTACGACATCATTCTAATCGATTTGCCAGATCCGCGTTCGGTAGAGCTGAACAGAATGTATTCCTATGAATTTTACAAACTATGTTATCGTCAGCTACGCCCCAACGGGATGATCATCACGCAGGCGGGCAGTCCATACTTTGCAGGGGAGGCATTTTACTGTATTAACAAAACTTTTAACGAAGCCGGGTTTAATACCCTCAAAATGCACAATCAAATTCGTACCATGGGCGAATGGGGCTGGGTGATTGGCTCAAAACACCTTGATGAAGCGACTTTAAAAGAGCAGGCCAATCAATTGAATTTTGATGACATCGATACCCGTTGGTTAAACAATGAGGCGATGCATTTAATGACCTCTTTTGGGAAACCTTTTTTTGTAAAAGATACCAGCTCCATTAAAGTGAATCGAATCCATGATCCGGTATTATATCAGTATTACTTAAAAGGATCATGGGATTTATATTAAAAATTGAATTCAATTATATGAACAGAATATAATGGAACAAATTAAATTAGAACATAAGGAAGTAGAAGCAACCATTTACAATTTTCAGAAATGGATTGATGAAACTTCTCCTGAAGTCCTGAGGTCACAATTTCAGGAAATCCTGGAAAATGTGGGCTATACTATTCTTAACCATATCGAGCACCATTTTCCGGTGAAAGGATATACCTGCTTGTGGTTGCTAGCAGAAAGTCACCTGGCTATACATACGTTCCCAGAAAAACAAAGCAGCTATATTGAGTTAAGCGGGTGTAACAAAGAATTGAACACGGCATTTGAGCTGATAGTGAATGAATTGTATCAGGAACATTAACATAAAATGAGATTTCAATTGTTAAAGCGACTTAAATTTTTAGGCAACAACTATTTCATTATAGGTGTTACGGTTTACCTGGTCCTGATCTATGTGATTCAAATGGTGGAAGCACAATCACCTGATGCCAATATCAAATCCATTTCAGATGCCCTATGGTATTCCGTGGTTACGCTGACAACTGTAGGGTATGGTGATTATTATCCAATAACAGCCTTAGGCAAGATCCTGGGGCTGGTGATCATCTTTAGCAGTCTGGGAATTCTGGGATATCTCATCGGACAAATTACGAACCTAATTCAAACATATATGCAACGGAAAAAAGAAGGTTATTACGGCACAAATTATTCTAATCACTTTATCATCATCGGTTGGGATGACTTCTCCAAAAAAGTAGCTGACCAGCTCATCCATGCGGATAAAAAAGTAGTCATTGTCACCAATAAAAAAGAGGATTTAGATCTCATCGATAACCTTTATGAAGGCAATGAGGTGTTTTCCCTTTTCAATGATTTCCGTAATTATGAAGGATATGAAAAAGGAAATATCAGCAAGGCTGCCAAAGTATTTATTAACC